>NZ_JAGXJL010000033.1:0-109884 GCF_019091475.1 Streptomyces sp. GbtcB6
CCGCAGCAGGTCGCCCGCGGCGGCCCAGCCCGGCCCGGTCTGCTTCGCCAGCCCGGTGCGGAACGCGTCGTTGAGCCGCATCGGACGGCTCGCGTTGAACACCTCGTCGACGTTGAGGAGACGGATGCCGGCGCGGCCCGCCCACTGGACGAGGTCGAAGACCTTGGCGGCGCGGGAGCCGGCGGGCCCCCGGTGCCCGGCCAGGGCGTTCCCGATCTCCGCGCGCGGTACGTCGGTCCACAGCACGAAGGTCGCCTCGTCGCGGAACCGCAGCGCGTCGTTGCCGTACCGCTCCCAGAACCGCGGAGCGTCGGCCGTGTTGAGCGGACCGCCCAGCCAGACGGCGTGCACCAGCCGGGGCATCTCCAGCGTGGTGAACGGCAGCGGATCGACGCGTCGGCGTGCGGCACGGGAGTGCCACTGCGTGGTGAACAGCGCGTGGGAGTGGCTGAACCGGCGCTGCGGTACCTGCCACCCCTGTGGGTCCATGCCCTGGGCGGGTGTCCGCGCGACCATGTCCACGCGCCGCAGGAACTCCACCTGCGCGTCGGCGGACAGCCCCGAGTAGTCGTACGGGACTCCCGCCTGGTTGCGCAGCACGGCCGGAACGCCGGGCGCCCGCCGCAGCCCGAACAGGTCGGGGCCCAGGGGCCCCGGCGGCAGGAACTGGGGCACGGTGACAGGAACCAGCGCCCGCTGCAGATCGGCGGTGAGCTCCTCGGCGCGCTGGTAGGCCGCGGCCGCCCCGCCGTGACTCTGCGAGGGACCGGCCACCGCCGCGGGGGTCCCGCCGCGCGTCGCCGACCGCTGGCCCGAGGAACCGTACGGTGTGGACGTCCCGGCCCGCCGCTCGTCGTTCCGCCGTGAGGCGGGCGAACCCCCGAGCAGCTCGGCCTCCGTACCGCCGTTGGCGATGGCGCGGGCGATCCGCGCGCCGATGTGCCGCACAGGCTGATGCAGCAGTTGGGCGGACGTGTACGTGTTGCGGTGCCCGAGCACGGTGGCGAGATCGGCGGCCCCGCCCGGCCACTTCAGACTCCGCAGCTCGGCGTTGGTCTCGTCGAGGAGCCATCGGGCGGCATCGGGGATACGGACCGGAGCGACCGCGGACGTGGACGGCTGCCCGCTTCCGGTGCTCCTGTCGTCCCCGGTGAGCGTGTCGTCCCCCTCGGACGTCGGCGCACCGGCGCGCAGGCCGAGCGGGCCGCCGTGGGCGATCACTCCGGCGATCCATTCGCCTATCGAGCGGCGGGGTTGTCTGAACAAGTACGTCGGCGCCGCGCCCAGATGTTCGCGCACCACGTCCGCAGGTGCGGTTCCGGGCCAGCGGATCCGGGCCAGGGCGGTGTTGACCTCGGCCCGCACCGAGTGCACGAAATCATCCGGCACTCGACCGACGAACACGGCGTTCGGGAAGAGTCCGCGAGCGGTCTGGTAGGCGTCACCCGGTACTTGCCCCTCCCTGGCGGCGATCCATCGGACGTTCTGGACGTCGGCTCCGAGGGACGCGGCAAACAGCCTCAGGGCCTCGTTCCAGAACGGGGCGCGGTAGGCCGGTGGCAGCTCTTCCGCACCCCGGTTGACGGGGCCAAGGACAGTTCCGCCCGGACGGTTGCGCAGTTCGGCGTGGAGGTTGACCACTGTCTGGCGCAGTTGTGTGACCAGCCGAAGCCGTTCCGGCACCGGTGCGTTCGCCGATCCCGAGGAGTAGCCGACGTTCCAGCTGTCACGGGTCTGCACGGTGATCGCCTCGGGCGGGATCGCGCCGAGACGGAAACGGTCACCGGGCAGCTGCTGGTTCTCCTCCGCGCTTCCCACATGGCCGAGGCTCTCCGCGAGCCTGGCGAAAGTGAGCCGGTTCGGGCCCGTACGGTGCACGACCTCGATCGAGGGCTGCGACAGATTCGGGAAGGGGGTGTTGTCCTGGCCGATCTGGTCATCGGTCACTCCCCGCCGGTCGAGATTGGGGAAGGCACGGCGCAACAGTCGTGGGAGACTCAGTTGGTGGTTCTCACGCATGATCGCCAGGTAGTTCCGGGTGGCGTCGTTGCGGGCCACCGCGACAAAGGCGGCATTGTTCGGGGTACGGGTGTCACGCCCTGGTGCATCCTGGCGGTCCTGCTGGACGTTGGCGCGCAGCACGGCAAAGCCGTCCCGCCGCTGGGCGACGTCCTCCACCAGCCTGCGCAGGTCGTGGATGTGGTTGTCACCGTCGCTGTAGACACCGCCGAAGCGGTGGAGTATTTCCACCCGGGCGATGTCGCTGGCCATGGCGTACGACCTGCCGCCGCGGCCTCGCTCGGTCAGTACCTCGGCCTGCATGGTCATCGGGGTGTCCCGGTTGAACACCTCGTCGATGTTCACCAGCCGGATGTTGGGAGATGCCAACGCCCAGTCGACCATGTCACGAACCTTGAGCTGCCGGTCCGTCGCGGTTGCGGGCTGGAAGGTCCTGGCCCGGACCTCGGCGACCTCGGCCCGGCTGACGTCCGTCCACAGCACGAAGTCGAATCCGGGGTTGCGCCTGGCACCTTCGGTGATGTTGCGCCGGAAGTCGGTGCGCGCTCCGTGGGGCCCGTCGTCGTGCAACGGCGTGCCGAACCAGATGCTGTGCACCTGGTGGGGGATTTTCTGCCGCTTGGGGCCGAATCCGGAGCCGCGGCGGGTGATCATGCCCGCGGTCGCCGTCTGCGCCACGGCCGGCAGTGCCTGCGGTGTCAGCTGGTCCGCGGAGAGGCGCCCGGAGCGGGAGAGGTCCAGCCTTCGGAAGAATGCGGCCCGTTGCTCGGAGCGCAGGGCGTCGAAGTCGTAGGCGCTGCCGTTCGGACGCAGGAAATCAGGTGCTGACGGCACTTCCCTGACGCCGAACGGATCACGGCCCATGCCGTCGACCCGTCCGAGGTGCCACCTCTCGCTCAGTTCACGGGCGGCTGCCGCGACCTCCTGCTGTGCTCTGGGCGCGGGGGCGGGGGCGGCGGGGATCTGACCGACCGGCGTCCAGGCCGAATAGACCTGTACGTCCTGCTGGAACCGGGCGGCGGGGTCGAGCAGCGCCGCCGTCCCGTCGTGTGCGCGTGTCAGGCCCTTCAGCCACGTCGTGATGTCGGCGGCGGCCTTCGGGTCCCCTGGACCGGGCTTCTTCAGCCCCATGTCGTCTGCACCGGTGTCGCCGCCGACGAGGGTGCCCGCCTCGTCGGCCGTGTCACCGTCGGCCAGAAGCGTGCCGTCATCGCTGGCCGCCTCGGAGAGCGCGTCGGCACCGTCGTCCGGTGCGGGCCGGTGGCCGAGGGCGGCGGCGAGCCGGGAGGCCAGTTCCCCGGTGGGCGTCCGCAGGTGCCAGGCGCCGGTGGACGCGTCGTTGGTGAGCTGGATCAGAGCGCCGCGGCCGGGGCGTACGACATCCACGGAGAGGTCGGTTGCGTATCCCGCTGCCAGGGCGTCGAGCAGGGGGCCGATGCCTACGGTCACCGAGTCGCGGACGCGGGCGTGGAGGACGTTGCGAGCCGACGGGGGCTGATGGGTGATGTCCGGGACCGCCACCTTGAGGTGCACATGGACAGCCGGAGTGCCGTCGCGGGTGACGGTGTGGTCGATCAGGAAGGGGTGGTCGGTGACCGGTGCGAGCGACTGCCGCTCGAATGTCCGCCAGGAGACCGGTACCACCGGCGGGCCGCTGGGTGACGATGCGGGGGCCGGCTCGGACGTGAACCGGTTCAGCAGGCCGGTGTGGAGGCCTATCCGGCGGGCGTAGTGCTCGGGGTCGGCGTTCCGCGGCCAGGCGGTCAGGCCGTCGGCGGCATCGGTTTCGGCGTCGGCGTCGGCGAGGTCGACCGTCAGGTGCGGGTCCGTGTCCGGCGGTACCTGCTGCACGGTGATGTGCAGGCGTCCGCCGTGGGAGTACAGGCCCGAGCCTTGGAAGAGGCGGCTCACGCCCGTGCGGGTCCGCTCCAGGACGGTTGCCGCGTCGGCCTCGGCGGTGCCGGGGGCGAAGGCGACCTTGAGGTTCAGTTCGGTCACTTCGACGCTGTCGCGGTCCATGACACGCCTGGCGTCGAAACGGGGGCCCGGGTGGAAGGGCGGGGTGGGGCGGACGTCCTGCCGTGACACCGGGGGTGGTGCTGGTACGAGTCGTACGTCGGCGGTGGCGGCCGGTTCCGGGCGCTCGGCGATCGCCTGCTGCTGGAGCTGGTCGGCGGTGGGCGAATCGGTGGTGCCGTCGGTGGGCTGGTCAGCGGTCCGATCGGTGGTGCCGTCGGTGGGCTGGTCAGCGGTCCGATCGGTGGTGCGGTCGGTGGGCTGGTCGGCCGTGTGGTCGAGCGTGGTGTCGCGGTTCGCGTCATGCGCAGGCGGGTGGTCCGCGGGACGGGCCGGTTCGGGCAGTTGGGCCTGGACCTGGTCGGCGACGGTCGTCGGGGGGCCGTCCGTCCGCCGGTCGGCGACGGTGGCCGGGGGGCTGTCCGTCTGGTGGTCGGGGCGGGGGTCGGCCGGGGGTGTGGCCGGGTCGGCCGGGTGTGCGGCCGGGGTGGGGGGCAGATCCGGTTCGCGCCGGGCGAGGGGGGTGGCCGCGTGGCCGGTCAGGGTCTCGGTGAAGAGGTTCTCGTGTCGGGCCTCGTGGGCGAGCCAGGCGGTGATGTCGTGGGCCACCGGCGACCAGGCCGTGTCGTACGCGGTGACGGTCGCCTCGCGGAAGCCCTTGCCGAGCGTGTCGAGGGTGGTGTCCCGGACGGAGTGCCGGTGGCTGAAGCGGCTGTCGGGGTGGCCGACGAGGGTGTGGAAGTCCTTTCCGGCGTCGGACAGCACGTGCTCCAGGTCCGTCTCGTGCGTGAACCGGTCCGGGAGGGCGGCCCGCAGCCTGGGCAGGGCGTCGGTGAAGGGCCGGGGTTCGGCGGTCCGGAGGCGGTCCTCACCGGGGCCGGGACTGCGGAAGTCGGGGTGGGCGAGGTGGCCGAACCAGTGGTCTTCGACGGCCTGTTCCGCGACCTTCGTCCACTCCTCGTGGACCCGCTCGCGCTGGGACTCGCTGAGCGGGGTGAGGGTGTGGGACCGCTGGAAGTCGGCGTGGGCCTGCTCGAAGGTGCGCTCCGCCTCGGCCATACGGAGGTGGCGGTACTCGGCGTACGCCAGCCGGGCCGCGATCGCCTCCTTGGAGCCGGCCTGCTCGACGTGGCTCTCCCAGGCCGCGGCACGGTCCCCCGCCGGCCCGTCCGGGTCGTTGTGGATGCGCGCGAACGCCGACAGCAGGTCCTTCCGGAACGACTCGCGGGCCCAGTCGCGCGCCTCCTGAGGCGCGTACCGGCCCCGCAAGTCCTCCTCCGGGGCGGCCAGTTCGCGGTCCACGACGCGCAGGGCACGGCCGGTCGACCGCTCGCGCTCGCTCAGGTCCCGCACCTGCCGGTCGAGGTTCGTGCGCAGTTCCCGCACGCTGTCGTCGGCGAACGGGTCGGCCGCCGACCGGCCCGTCCGCTCCTCTTCGGAGCCGCTCCTGCCGAGAGCGGTGTCCACCGCCCGCGTGACCTCGTGGCGGATCCGTTCGGTGAACACGGCGTCGACGGCCCGGGCGTGGCCGAGCATGGCCCGTAGCCGGACGTCGGCCAGGGTGGCGGGGACGTCGTCGGGTGCCGGGTGCCGTAGCCGGTCGGCCAGGGCGGCCGGGGCGCGGAGGAGTCGGCCGGCCACATCGTCTCCGCCTTCGGGGAGGTGCCGTCCGTCGAACACGTCGTTCCGGCGGAAGTCCCGCACCGCCCCGTCGAACTCCCCCGTGAACAGGTCCAGGGCGCGTCGGCGCGTCACGATCCGCTCGACGTGCAGCGGCAGTTGCCCGCGCAGCGCGTCGTGCACCGCCTGCCACCGCGCCCGGGACACCGCTCCGCCGCCCGACTCCTTCGCGAGCAGCAGGTAGGCGTCGTGCAGTTGCTCCCGGTACGACTCCTCGACGGCGGTACGCGGCGTACCGGACGCCGGGTGCGCGTCCTCGGTCGGCCCGGTCTCCAGATGACGTCCGCCGAACAGGTCCGTCGCGGCGAAACGCTCGACGGCCCGGCCGACCTCGCCGGGCACGTCCTTCGAGACCCCTTCGAACGCGGCCTCCAGGTCGAGCCGGGTGTTCAGTTCGCGGTCACGCCGCCCCAGGAACCCCCGCCAGTACGTGTCGCGGGCCGCGGGGTCGGCGGTGCCTCCCGTCGGCACCGGCACCGGCGGGGTGCCGTCCGTGTGCGGGTGGGTGGTGGGGGTCCGGCCGTGGTCCGGGGGCGTCAACCTGGTGGTGAAGCCCGGCAGTTCGCCTCCGGATTCGGCCTTGCGGGGGCGGTTCGCGGGAGCCGCCGCGTCCGTGGTGGTCCGGCCGGCCGGGGCGGGCGGGGTGCCGCCCGGGTCGTGCGGCGGGGTGGTGGTGACCGCCGTCTCGTCGCGGGTGCCTCGCGCCGCGTCCAGATCCGCGCGGAGCCGTGCGGTCAGGTCGGCGCGCCGGGTGTGCCAGGAGGCGGTGGCCGCGTCCAGCGCGCCGGCGCCCGGGGACGTGTCCGCCGGGAGCGCCCGGCCCGCTTCCGGGCTCGTCCCGGTACGGGGCGTGGTGGCGTCCGTGAGCGGGGAGCGGCCGGGGACGACGGTGTCGAACAGGTCGGCCACGCGCGTGCGATGTGCGTCGATGTGGCGCTGGGCGAGGGCGGGCGGCAGGGCGTCGCTCTCCCTCGTGACGCCCCGGGCCTCGGCGACGGCGTCTCCGACCGCCGCGTCGCGGGCGGCGGCCCTGGCCACGTGGTACTGAGCCTCGCGCAGATACGTTCCGCGGGTGTTCGCCTCGCCGGTGGAGGTCGTGGCGGTGAGCGCGTCCGGGCGCTCGGCGTGCGACTGGTCGGCGCGGGTCAGGGATACCGCGGCCGCGGTCTCCCGGTCCGGGCCGACCTCCAGCGGGTGGTCCCGCAGCCCGAAGGTGTCGGTGAAGTGGGAGCCGAGGGTGGGCAGGATGCGATGCCACGCTTCCCCGGCGGGGTGCTGGACGGCCGCGACGGCGGCACGCGCGGCCTGCTCACGACCGAGCTGACCGTCCACCCGGCCGGGCAGCTCCGCCACCCGCGCCGCGACCCGCTCCTGCCATACGCCTTCGGGGCGACGCTCCGAGACGGCCGGGCCGGAGGCCGGGTGCGGGACGGATTCAGGGTGGGTGTTCGGTGCCGGGAGCGGAGTGGACTGCAGGTGGGGTGTGGATTCCGGGTGGGGAGTGGATTCCGGGAGCACATGCGATGCCGCCTGCGCGGCCGGTCCCACATCCGCCGTCGACACCCGCTCCGCGGCCGGTCCCACATCCGCCGTCGACACCCGCTCCGCGGCCGGTCCCACATCCGCCGTCGGCGTCGCGGCCGCCGCCGACGTCGCGTTCAGGTCAGGAGCCGTACGCGGGCCGAGGTCGGGTGTGGCGGGTCGGGGCTCGGTGGTCGTCCCTGCTTCGGTGCCGGTTGTGACGGGCCTCGTCGCGTCCGCGGTCCTGACGTCCGGTACCGCCGCCGTGCGCTCCGGTGCGCCGACCGGGGTGTGTGTGCCCGTGAGCGGGTGTTCCGGTGTGGCGCCCCGCGCCGACTCGGCCGTTGCGGTCCCGGGCTCGCCGTGGGCGACCGTCGCCCTGGTCGGCTCACCTCCGGTGCCACTGCTGGTGAGGACCGCGTCGGCCGATCCGGTGCGGTCGCCCACGCCCAGGCGGCCGAAGACGGCGTCGTGGTCGGCCCGCGTCTGCGCCGACCAGTCCTGGCGCAGCGACTCCCGCCCGGCCGGCGAGAGGACGCCCTCGGCCCCCGCGCCGTGACCGGCGGCTGGCACGACGCCGTCGAAGGCGCGTACGGCGGCGACCTGACGCTGGTCGGCGGCCGCCGCGCGGTCCAGCAGCCCGTGCACGACCGCCGGGTCACCGAGTCCGAGCGCGGCCTCGGTGTGCGCTAGGGCCTGCTCGGTGGACCCTTCGCGCACGGTGAGCGGCGCCCCCTCCAGCGCCGTACGCACATCCGAGGTGAACGCCTGCCACGCGGCCCGGTGCACGCGTACGGCGGCTCCCGGCTCGGTGAGCAGGTGCTCCCGGGCGTCCGCGTCGGGGAGGCCGCGGGCCCAGGTGGTGAAGTGCGTGTCGAAGGGTTCCCGCGCCGCCGCGACGACGCGATCCGCCGCCGCCCCGCGAGTCGACGCGGAGGTCCCGGCCGACACCGGCTCACCAACACCGGCACCGGCACCGACCGCAGCAGCGGTGCCTGCGGTGGAGGCCCCCGCCCCGTCGGGCATGCCGGTGACCAGGTGGGCCGGGGTGGCCGTGTCGGTGCCCGGCGCGGCGACCGCCGGCCCGGCGGCCTCCCACTGCCCGCGCAGCCAGGCCCCGTCGGTGGCCTGGTCCGGCGTCGGCACCCCGGAACCGGCACCCGCCCCGTCGCCGTCCACGAGCGGGACGGACAGGTCACCCGCCCCGGACAGCTCGGGGAGGTCGAGATGGCCGGGGAGTTTGATGTCGGCCGCGCCGCCCGGGGTCTCGCCCTTGCGGCCCCCGTACAGTCCGCCCACCGCTCCGGAGACGGCGGCCAGTCCGGCGGTGAGGCCGGCGCCGTCGAACCCGTTGATGGCGTCCGTCGTCAGGGTCGTGGCCACCCCGGTCGCCGCCCCCGCGGTCAGCTGCCCCGCCAGCGAGGCCGCGAACTTCGGCGCGACCATGTGCCCGACCTCGTTGAAGACGCCGGCGAACGCACCGCCGATCGCCCCGCCCTCCGCCGCCTGCAGCGTGTTGCGCAGATCCCAGTGCGTGCGGTCGCCCTTCAGGAACTGGACGACCTGCACCGCCGCGTCCGAGCCCACCATGAACGCGGTACCGATCGCCGCGTTCCGCAGGGCGGCCAGCAGGATCTGCCGGCAGATCGCCTGTACGCCCTTGACGACGGCCGCGGCCGCCTCCGGCAGGCCCCACGCGAACAACTCGGTCAGCGCGTACGCCAGCCAGATGATCTGCAGCAGCAGCGAGTACTTCGTGTACTCCATCTGCACGGCGGTTTCCCGGGCCAGGTCGCCCAGGCCCTTGGTCGACGAGGCCACGTTCGGCAGCACCGTCGCCATGTTCCGCGTGTACTGCTCGTACTCGTCGTGCAGTTGGCCGCCGACCGCGGCCAGCACCCCCGCCGTCGCCGGGTCCAGCACCCCCACCAGCCGGGTCAGGTGCTGCGCGGCGGCGTCCACCGCGTCGCCGAGCCCACGCAGCCGGTCCTCGTCCCCCTTCGGGAAGTCCTGGCCCACCGCGATCTTGGCCACCCAGTCCAGCTCCGGCGGAATCATCAGACTCATACGTGCGGCCCGGCTCCCGACGCCGGGCGGTGCTCCGACGTACCGCTGGCGCGCCGCAGCCCCTCGGCCGCCTCCGTGGTGACGTCCCCGACCTTGCCGAGATTCACGCGCATGGCATCAGTGCCGTCCATGAATTCCAGACTCACCCCGTGCACCCCGCGCACGACATCGGTGAGCCTGCGCAGCGCGGGGACGAACTGTGCCGCGAACTGCTTGCCGAGGGCGTCGGAACCCCAGATCTCGGGATCCAGGGGCAGGTTCTCGAAGTTCCCGGCAGTCTCGTCCAGGTCGTTCGTGAATCCTTCGAAATACGGCAGCTCGTCGCCGATCCCGTCGGTGTCCGCGCCGAATCGCTCACCCATACCGAATCCCCTTCCGCTCAGCGAACCCGTCCGCACCGAAACGCATGTGACATACCGTCAGGTATGGTCAGGAGTCGTCCCGCCGGCTCTCGAAGAGGCCGTGCTTCAGGAAGTCCCGCATGGCCTCCTGCGACTCCGGTTCGGCGGGCAGCAACCCCCCGATGTCCGCGGTGCCGGACAGCAGCGCCGAGGGCGACAGGCCCAGCGGCACGTGGTCGAAGACCATGGAGTCGATCTCGGCGAGTGCCGCGGCCCGCGCCTCGGCGATGGTGGTCTTCAGGACGTCGGCCAGTTCCCTGGGCGTCATCCGCCGGAACGCGCCGGTCGGGAAGTCGATGTCGACCAGCTCACCGCGGGCGCTGACGGTCACCTTCACCACCCGTCGTGGCGCCGTCGCGGTGCCGGTGACCTCGTTGATCCGGCGCCGGACCGAGTCGGCCTCGTCCCGCCGTGCGCGGTAGTCCGCCAGCAACCGATCGATCTCCTGCTCGTACCCGGACAACGCCCGTCCTCCGTCCTGCGCCGTGCTTGGCCGTCCCCGGCCGTCCGTCAAGAGCGCCGCCCATCACGGCCGTACCCGACGTCCAGTCAGCACCGGTCCCGGCCGCGACTTCCAGTCCCTTCGGGGCCCGCGTCCCGTTCGTACTCCCGGATGTGTCCGTACGACCTTGTCGCGGGCCGTCACAGGAAGCCGTTGTCGGTGTCGTCCGGGGCTCCCCAGACCCCGTGGTCCTGCACCAGGAGGTCGGCGGCGCTGACGGCGGCCGGCTTCCGCTCGTCGTCCTCGCCCTGCCCGCCCTCCTCCTCGTCCTCTTCGTCGAGGTCCGGATCGTAGGGAACGTCCGCGCACATCAGACCGCCCACGGGCAGGCCGAGGCCGCCCGGTGTTCCCTCCCCCGGCGGCTGCCGGCGGCTGGGCTGCCAGGTGACCAGGCCGGACGGCGCCGCCTCTGCGGTCCGGGTGCCGGGTGCGCCGGTCCAGGTCTCCTCGTCCTCGCGGGAGAACCGCGCGGCAGGCCCGTCGGCGTCCTCCTCCTCGACCGCCGTGCTCAGCAGCAGCGGCACGAAGGAGTCGTCGGTACGGTCCCATGCCGCGAAGTCCTCTTCGGCGTCCGCAGCCTCCGCGGGCTCCTCGGGGCCGGGCGGCACGGGCTCCGCCTCCGGCGGTGCCGCTTCCCCGGGTGTCCGGCCGGTACGGGCGCCGATCACGGCGGCGGCGTCCAGGGCGGCCTCGCCCAGCAGCGCCGCCTCGCGGGACGGCGGCTCCTGCGCGTGCGGCGCGGGTTCGTCCGGCGCCGGATCGGCCCACTCGGTCTCCTCCGCCCACGGACGGGCGGTCTCCGAATCCGGCTCCGGCTCCGCGCCCCGCCGACCGTCCGGACCGGCGGCGGCCGCGACAGGCACGGCGGGAACGGCGGGGACGGCGACCGGCAGGCCCGACGGTGTGACCGCCGCGCCGTCCGCGGCAGTCGCCAGGGTCAGCGCGGCCCCGCCCGCTGCGACCACCGCGCCGGCCTCCTCGACGGACCCCGTCGCCGCGGCGTCGTTCTCCTCGTCCCACGGGCTGCTGCTGCCGTCGAGGAGGCCGGAGGAGTCGCTCGGCTCCCCAGCCCCCGCGGCAGCCCCCGGCGCGCCCATGCCGGAGGGCATGAAGGGCATCCCCGCACCCGTCCCGGCTCCCGCGGCGGCCGCAGGCTCCTCCGCACCCGGAAAACCGCTGACGCCGTCCGGCAGTTCACCGACAGCGCCGGCCGGCTCGCCGGACACCCCGGAAGCTCCGGGCACCCCGGCCCCGTCCGGAAGCGTCGTCGGCGTCGACGTCGGCAGATCCAGACCGGCCGTCCCCGGAAGCGCCGCCGTGTCCGCCGTCGGCACGTCGACGGGATCCGTGCTCGCCGTACCCGTCCACGGCTCCGTCACATGGTCGAGAAGGCCGGAGGAGTCGCTCGGCTCCGCGGCCCCCGCCGCAGCCCCCGGCGCGCCCATGCCCGAGGGCATGAAGGGCATCCCCGTGCCCGCGCCCTGTCCGGCGGCGCCCGACGTCGGTTCCTCGCCGCCGGGGAAGGCGCTCACGCCGTCCGCCGTGGCGGCTCCGGCCCCGGGAACGCCGGCCGACTCCCCGGGCACCCCGGAACCCTCCGGTACGTCCACGCCCGTTCCGCCCGGGAACACCGTCGGCGTCGATGTCGGCAGGTCCAGACTGCCGGCCCCCGGGAGCGCCGCCGTGTCCGTCGTCGGCACGTCGACGGGATCCGTGCTCGTCGAGCCCGTCCACGGGTCCGCGACGCCGTCGAGGAGGCCGGAGGAGTCGCTCGGCTCCGAGAACCCGGAACCGGTCCCGGCCGCTCCGGGTGCTCCCATGCCGGAGGGCAGGAAGGGCATGCCGGTGCCGGTTCCCGCGCCCGTACCCGAGGTCGCGTCCGGCACCGCCACGTCGGTCGCCCCCGGGAACGCCGTCGGTGTGGACGTCGGCAGGCTCGTGCTGCCGTCGGCGGTGGGACCGGGCGACTCCAGGCCGAGGCCGCCCGGGAACGCCGACGGCGTCTCCGTCGCCGACGGGATGTCCAGCGCGCCGGTACCGGGGAGGCCCGCGGCGCCGGTGTCCGCGAGACCGGTGTCGCCGGGGAAGCTGGTGGGCAGGGCGTCGTCGGTGAAGGCGGAACCGCTGTTCGCGAGGCCGGGGCCGGACAGCGAGGTGTCCCCCGTGCCGGTGGAGCCGGAGAACCCGGGGAGGGGCAGTGCGGTCGCCGTCTGCGGGTCGAAGCCGCCGGTACCCGCTCCCGTACCGGTGTCCCCGGGAAAGCCCGCGACGTCGCCGGCCAGTCCGGTCGGGTCCGCCGCCCCGGTGCCCGTGTCACCGGGGAACGGGGAGGCGTCGCCGGAGAGCCCGTCGATACCCGTACCGGTGCCAGTGCCGGAGCCGGTGCCGGTGTCCCCCGGGAAGGCGGAGGCGTCGACGGGCAACCCGTCGGTACCGGTACCGGTGCCGATGCCGGTGTCCGTGCCGGTGTCGCCGGGGAAGGCGGACGGCGTCGCCAGGAGGTTGTCCGGCGACAGGCCGTCCGTGCCGAGCGGTCCCGCGCCGTCGGCGCCCGCCGGCGTGTCGGCGGTGCCGCCGGGGTCGAGCGAACCCGAGAAGGGCGTGGCGGTGTCGTCACCCGGCCCCGTGGCCGCGTCCGTCGCGAGGTCCGGGGCGAGACCCGTACCGGTGCCCGTGTCGAGACCGGTACCGGTGTCCGGGGCCAGGCCTGTTCCGGTGTCCGGGTTGGTGAGGCTGTCCGGCACCGAGGTGTCGGGCAGACCGTCCGTGGGAGACGTGCCGTTGCCCGGACTGTTGATGGGCGAGGGCGACTTGATGTTGTCGACGGTGACCCGGTAGTTGCCGGCAAGGCTCTTGAGCACCTTGCGCATGTCATTGGTCATCATCTCGACGAGCTGCGGTTTCTTGCTGATCGGGATGAGGCCGTTGCTCATCGGCTGAACGCCCATCTGCCGCGCCTGGTTGGCGTACCACTGGTCGATCTCGCCGATCAGGCGCTGTGCGTTGGCCAGGTTCACCGCGTTGTCGGCCACCTGCTGGGGGACGTTGTGGGCGCCGGTGGAGCCGCCGGCCAGGGCCTCCACGTTGGCCTGTACCTGTTTGGAGAAGCCGTCGATCATCTCCACGAACGCGTCGGCGGCGGCACCCTGCCACGGGCCGTTGTCCCCGGCGAGGGCCTTGGCCTGCGCGGTCAGCGACTGGGCGACGGTGTCGAGGACGCCCTGCACCTCGGCGAGGATGTCGGCCGCGTCCTGCAGGGACTGCGGGGAGGCCACCGCGGCGGCGTGGTCCTCGTTGGCCTGGCTGTGGACGCCTGCCGACATACCGACGATGGCGGCCTGGATCTGTTTCCAGTCCCAGGTGTCGTAGTCCGACGTCGAGCCTGGGTCGCTGCCGCTGTCCCCGTAGACGGCGCCGTCGCTGCCCTGGGTGAACCCGCCGCCGTTGTACTTGTCGTTGTTGTCGGGCATGGAGTTCCTGTCCTGTCAGGCCCTGCCGTGGGCGGGTGGGGCGGACCCGCCCACGGTGGGTCAGCTGCCCTTGGAGCTGTCGGGGCTGTCCGATCCGCTGCCGGACGATCCCGTCGACGTGGAACCTGTCGCCGGCGTTGCGCCGTTGTCCTTGGCCAGCGCGTCGAAGTCGGACTGCGCCGGCTGCATGGCCTTCGTCAGATCACTCACGTCGACGACGGAGGCGTCATGGACCTTGGAGTACTGGCCGGCGATGTCCCGGACGCCCTTGGCGATGTCCGTCAGGCCCTCGGTGAGATCGTGCAGGACGTCCCCGAGCTTCTTCTTCAGCCCGTCGTCCCCGTTGGCTCCGTTCAGGTCCTTGCGGATGACGTTGCCGTCGTAGAAGGCGCCGGCGTGCACATCGATGCCGTGGAGACGGTCCAGGGCTCGCTGGACCGGGTCGACCAACTGCTCCATGTTGGAGGCGAAGACCTCCATGGGCTGGGTGTCGACCTGGGTCTTGCTGCCGCTGCCGCTGCCGGAGGGCACGGACGGCGGCTGGAACTTCCCGGAGTTGGGGTCCACCGTGCCGTGACCCGGATCGATGTGGGTCGGCCCGGAGTACGGGTCGGGCGTGGTCTTGACCGGGGGCGCGCCGGGCGCCGGGTGCCCCGGGTTGGCGGGATCCATCTCAGTTCCCCCAGATCTGCACGCCCTTGCGCTCTCCGTCGCTGTAGTAGCCGTTGATGTTGCCGAGCGTGGTGGTGGCGTTTCCGGCCAGCCGGGCCATCTCGGCGGCGGCGGCGTCCCACTGGGCCTTGACCTCGGTGTAGACGTTGCGCGCGTCGCTGGTCCACTCGCTCAGCGAACTCTGGGCCTGGGTCTCCAGGTCGGAGAGGGTCTGGGTGATGCGCTGGGTGATGGCGTTCATCTCACCCACGATGGTGTCCACCTGCGGCATGTCGACGCTGTACGTAGGCATGGTGGTGTGCTCCTTTCTCGGAGGTCGGCCGTCAGATCTTGAAGTTCGGCAGCCCGTTGCCGACGGCGTTGCGGACCGCCGTGGCGCTGTCCGTGGTGGTGCCGTGCACGTTGTCGTACACGCCGGTGTTCGCCACCAGCTGGTCCAGCATCTTCTGGAGAGCGGCGTTGACCTTGCCGAAGTCGGCCAGCCATTCCTGCATGGCCTGGTGGAAGATGTTCGACGCGTCGCCGCTCCAGCTGCCGAGCAGACCCGAGATCTGCCCGTCCATCTGGCTGTAGGCACCGGTCGTGTGCTCCAGAGCGTCCTGGAAGGCGCCCCGGGCGGTGATCATTCCCTGGATATCAACCTGGGTGGAGGCCACGCCTCCTCCTTTCGGTACGTCGTCGCGCCGACCGCGGACACGCACGCGTCCATGGGTCGCCGACTGATCCAACTCCCATGGTGGGCAGCCTCCGCCGCCGACGGACCGCCGAACTCCGGCGGCTGCCCGGCTGCTTGGCAAATGTGCCTGTCCGTGCCCGCGCACGGCGCCCCCGACAGGACGGCGGCGCGACCGCTGCCGAGGTGTGCGGCCGATCGCGAACGGCGCGGCCACTCCCGGCGGAGGTCCGCCGCGGAGTCGTACCCGGTCGGCTGAGCGGGTCCGGCGAATTCCGCTGCGGTTCGGCAGCGCCCCAGGGGCGCTGGGGGTGCCCCCGGCCGAAGGCTGGGGGAGGAACTGCGCGACCAGCCACGACGGCGCCGCAGACGGCACATCGCGGCACTTCCAGCGGAGCGCCTAGTCAGCCGGAAGTGCTCTGGGCGGCAGCCCGCCGGGCGTCGCCGACAGCCGTGTGCCGGGCGTCGTCATCGCTCGCCGTGAGCAGGGCCTCGGCCGCCGCGGTGAGGCGGAGGAGCAGGTGCGCCAGCGCTCCCCCGTCGGCCGTCTCGTCGAGCAGGCGGGCCTGGTCCGCGCGGACGCGGTGGGCGGTGCGCCGGTGGAGGTCCTCGCCGCGCGGGGTGAGGTGGAGCAGGACGCGGCGGCGGTCGTGGGGGTCGGGGCGGCGGTGGACCAGGTTGTCCGCGACCATGCGGTCGACGAGCTTGGTCAGGCTGGGCGCCGGCATCAGGGCGTGGTCGGCGATCTCGGACATCGGGTGCCCCTGGCCGTCCCCGACGAGCGACAGGACGCGCCACTCCTCGACCGTGCAGTCCTCCTCGGCCAGCACCGCGGCCAGCCGCCGCACGACCCGCCGCTCGGCATGGCTGAGGAGGTGGGCGAGGTCCGGCGAGGAGGGTACGGACGGCATTGCCGGTGTCCTTCCGGTAGGTCTACTGTGCGCGCAGAATACGAGTCTTGGCGAGGGCGCCGGGGCCCGGGACCGGAATCCGCGTTCCCCATGCCCGCACGGAGGTGGCCGATGCGTCCGGCGCCGCCGAGCGACCGGAGCGGCACGCTGCTCCTCGCCCTGGTCGTGCCGTTGCAGGGGCCGGCGGGGGTCTTCGGGCCGTCGTGCGAGTCGGCCGCGCGGCTGGCCGTGGAGGAACTCAACGCCGTGGGCGGGGTGCTGGGCCGGGAGGTCCGGCTGGTCACGGTGGACGGCGGGGCGCCGCCGGCCCGGGTGGCGGCCGAGGTCGGGGCGCTGGTCTCGCTGGGCGGCGTGGACGGGGTGGTGGGCTGGCACACCTCGGCGGTACGGCAGGCGCTGCTGCCCCGGGTCGCGGGCCGGGTGCCGTACGTCTACACCGCGCAGTACGAGGGCGGCGAGCGGACGCCCGGCGTGTTCCTGACCGGTGAGACCGATGTCGCCCAACTGCGGCCCGCGATGCGGCTGCTGGCGGAGGCCGCCGGGGTGCGGCGCTGGTGCACGGTGGGCAACGACTATGTGTGGCCCCGGGTGACCGCCCGTACGGCGCGGGCGTATGCGCGGGAGTGCGGCGGGCGCGTGCGGGACGAGGTGTTCGTGCCGCTGGGGGCGGACGGGTTCGGGCCGGTGCTGCGCCGGATCGAGCGGTGCGAGGCGGACGCGGTGCTGATGCTGCTGGTCGGGGCGGACGCGGCCCGCTTCAACCGGGCGTTCGCCGCCTACGGACTGCACCAGCGGTGCCTGCGGCTCAGCACCCACATGGACGAGAACATCCTGCTGGCCACCGGCGCGGACGGCACCGACGGGCTCTGGGCGGCGGCCGGTTTCTTCGAGACCCTCGCGACCGCCGAGAGCCTCGACTTCGGCGCCCGCCACGCGGCCCGGTTCGGTGTGCACGCCCCGGTGGTGGGGAGCCTGGGCGAGTCGTGCTTCGAGGGGGTACGGCTGCTGGCGGCCCTGGCCGAACGGGCGCGGTCGCTGGACGTGCGGGCGATGTGCGCGGTCGGTGACGCGGTCTCGTACGAGGGTCCGCGGGGCGTCGTACGGCTGCGCGGCAACCATCTCGCCCAACGGCTGTATCTGGCGCGGGCGGACGCCTTCGACTTCCACGTCGTCGCCCAACTCTGAGACCACGCCCACCATGTGACGATACTTCCCACGGGAAGTATCAAGCTTTGTCTTTTAAAGCAGGTGAAACGTTCGGGAAACAGCGCACCGCGACTCTTCCGTGCAAACGACCGGGGACGAGAGAGGGAAGAGTCGTGACGGAGATCGTCGGCAAAGAGGCGCCGCCGGCCGTGGCGGACGGCGGGACGGACAGCGGCACGGACGGCAAACGGACGTACAACGACTGGGCGCAGAACGACACGCTGGAGGACTACTCGCTGCGGTACGCGCCGAAGTCCTTCCGCCGCTGGACCCCCTACGTGGTGGCCACCACCGCGCTGGGCGGCATCGCCTATCTCGCGGACTTCGCCATCGGCGGTTCGATCGCCATCTCCAACGGCTTCTCCAGCGCGATGGTGGCGATCCTGACCGCGGCCGTGGTCATCTTCCTCACCGGCATCCCGATCTCGTACTACTCGGCCAAGTACTCCATCGACATGGACCTGTTGACCCGGGGCGCGGGCTTCGGCTACCTCGGCTCGACGCTCACCTCGGTCATCTACGCCAGCTTCACCTTCATCTTCTTCGCCCTCGAAGGCTCGATCATGGCGCAGGCCCTGGAGCTGGGCCTGCACATCCCGCTCGCCGTCGGCTACCTGATCTGTTCGCTGATCATCCTGCCGCTGGTGATCTACGGCATGACCGCGCTGTCGAAGATGCAGGTGTGGACGCAGCCGGTGTGGCTGGTGCTGATGGTCGCGCCGTTCGTGTCCATCGCGATCCAGGAGCCGGGCAAGTTCTCGGAGTTCACGCACTTCGCGGGCAACTCGCCCACCGGGTCGAGCATCAGCATGCTCGGGGTGGGCGCGGGTGCGGGGGTCGCGCTGTCGCTGATCGCACAGATCGGTGAGCAGGTCGACTATCTGCGGTTCATGCCGGACAAGACGCCCGAGAACGGCAGGAAGTGGTGGGGTGCGGTGCTCTCCGCCGGTCCGGGGTGGGTGGTGCTCGGCGCCGCCAAGCAGATCGGCGGCGCGTTCCTCGCCTTCTACATCGCCGGGAGCGTGGGCCTGGCCAAGGCCAACGAGCCGATCCAGCAGTACGTGTCCGGCTTCAAGACCTTCGCCGCGCCCGTCGCGCTCGGCCTGGCCACGTTCTTCGTGATCCTCTCCCAGGTAAAGATCAACTCGACGAACGCGTACTCCGGTTCACTGTCCTGGTCGAACTTCTTCTCCCGGCTGACGCATCGTCACCCCGGGCGCGTGGTCTACATCTTCCTCAACGTCGGCATCGCCCTGGCCCTGATGGAGGGCGGCGTCTTCGGCTTCCTCAACACCGTCCTCGGCTTCTACTCCAACGTGGCGATCGCCTGGATCGGCGCGGTCGTCGCCGACCTGGTCATCAACAAGCCGCTGAAGCTCAGCCCGTCGTACATCGAGTTCAAGCGGGCCCATCTGCACAACTTCAACCCGGTCGGCTTCGGCTCGATGCTGATCGCGTCGGCGGTCTCGATCGCCGCCTACTTCAACGCCTTCGGGGCGTACGGCAAGGCGTACTCGCCGTTCATCGCGCTGTTCCTGGCGATGGTGCTCTCGCCGCTGTTCGCGGTGCTGACCAAGGGGAAGTACTACATCGCCCGCGTCGACGACCTCGCGGAGCCGCTGCTCGGCCCGGACGGGCTGCCGTCGGCGGTCACGCTGACGTGCACGGTGTGCGCGACCGACTTCGAGCGGCCGGACGTGGCGAACTGCCCGTTCCACTCGGGGGCGATCTGCTCGCTGTGCTGCAGCCTGGAGAAGGACTGCCACGACTCCTGCAAGACCGGCCCGGTCGCGCTCGCCATGCCGACGGTACGGTCCGCGGACTGACCTGCCGGCTCCTACCGCTCCGGCTCCTGCCGCCCCGACTCCCACCGCTCCGGCTCGCGCCCTTCGGCGCGGGCCGGAGCTCCTGTGTACAGGCCGTCCATCAGGAGCCTGATCTGGCGGTCGGCCTGCCCCTTCCAGTCGCCGGCCACGTCCAGCCGCAGCAGGCCGCCCATGGCCCGGACCACGTCGGCCGTCTCCATGTCGGCCCGGAGCGTCCCGGCGGCGACGCCCGCGGTGAAGAGCGTGTCGATGGTGTCGTAGACCTTCGAGTACGACTCCTCCGCCCCGCCGGAGCGCAGCGCCTCCGACATGTGCTGCTTCGTGACGAGCAGGCCCGCCAGCCGGCCCATGAACTCGCGCAGCGCCCGGTCCGGCGCAAGTGCCGCGACGAGGTCCTCGGCGCCGGCGCACAGCTGGTCCACCTCGTGCTCGTAGGCCGCGAGGACCAGTGACTCCCGGGTAGGGAAGTGCCGGTAGAGGGTGCCGATACCGACCCCGGCCGCCCTGGCGATGCCGTCCAGCGGCGCGTCCTTGCCGGTGCGCGTGAACTCCTCCAGGGCCGCCGCCACCAGCTTCTCGCGGTTGCGGCGGGCATGGGCGCGCACGGGCCGTGCGGGTCCCTGTTCGTTCATGCCGTACTCCCCTCCAGGCCGGTCACCGTACCGGCATTCTGCCCACTTGCTTACCGGAGGATCCTCCGTTAACGTTTTTCACTACCGGAGGATCCTCCGGTATCTGCCATCGTAGACACTGCGCACATCGAACGGAGTCATGCCGTGAACACGGTTTCTCTCGGTGACCTCACCACCTCCGCCCAGGGTCTCGGCTGCATGGGCATGAGCGAGGGATACGGCCCGACCAGCTGGGACGACGCGATCGACACCATTCACCGGGCCCTCGACCTGGGGGTCACCCTCATCGACACCGCCGACGCCTACGCCTTCGGGCACAACGAGGTGCTGGTGGGCCGGGCCGTCGCGGGCCGGCGGGACGAGGTCCAGCTCGCCACGAAGACCGGCATCGACCGCATGGGCGGCGACACCTGGGCGCTGCGCGGCGACCCGGGCTACATCAAGCGGGCCTGCGACGCCTCGCTGCTGCGGCTCGGCGTCGACCACATCGACCTCTACTACCTGCACCGGCCGCCGCAGAACGCCGAGATCGAGGAGTCCGTCGGCGCCATGGCGGAGCTGGTGAAGGAGGGCAAGATCCGGCACATCGGCCTGTCCGAGGTGAACGGCGAACTGCTGCGGCGCGCCCACGCCGTGCACCCGGTCACAGCGGTGCAGAGCGAGTACTCGATCTGGTCCCGGGACCTGGAGACGACCGCCGGGGACGCCCTGCGCGAGCTGGGCGTGGCGCTGGTGGCGTACTCACCGCTCGGCCGGGGCTTCCTGACCGGCACGGTCGACGTGACCGCGCTGCCGGCAGGCGACGCGCGACGGCGGCTGCCCCGGTTCCGGACGACGGACAACGAGGTGATCGCGGACGCCGTCCGCGCCCTGGCGGAGGCGAAGGGCGTGACCCCGGCACAGCTGGCGCTGGCCTGGGTGCAGGCCCGGGGTGCGCACCTCGGAGTGCCCGTGGTGCCGATCCCGGGGACGAAGCGCGTGAAGTGGCTGGAGCAGAACGTGGCCGCCGCCGGCATCGAGCTGACCGCCGACGAGGCCGCCACGCTGGACGGGCTGGCCGAGCGGACGGTGGGCGGCCGCTACTGAACGGCGCCGCCACCGGTTCCCGGCCGGCGCCCGGCAACCCGCGCCCCCGGGACCTCGCGCCGGCCGGAGACCGCCACTTCTTCAGGTGTGACCGCCCTCACACAACCCGGATCGAACTTCTCCTGCTCCGTCCCGTCCTGCCGATGTCCTATGAACCCACCGGACACGGAGAAGAACATGACCACGCCCCTGAGCGATCCCCTGGCCACCGGAACGCACGCCGTCGAGACCGACGGCCTCGTGCAGCGCTACCACGTGCACGGCACGGGGCCGGTGTGCGTCGCGCACTCCGGCGGCCCGGGCATCGACTGGGAGTACCTGCGGATGCCCGAACTGGAGCGGCACCTGACGGTCGTCTACCCGGAGCCGATCGGCAGCGGCGCCTCGGACCGGCTGCCGTCCCACCCCAACGGCTACACGCGGGCCCGCTACAGCCGGTTCCTCGGCGCGCTCCTCGACCACCTCGGCGTCTCCGGGGTGCACCTGCTGGGCCACTCGCACGGCGGCTTCGTCGCCCAGTACCACGCCCTGCACCACCCCGAGCGCCTCGCCGGGGTGATCCTGTACGACAGCCTGCCGGTGACCGGTCCCGAGCACACCGCCGAGACCGTGCGCCAGGTGGAGGCGTTCGCCGGGCGGCACGCCGGCCACCCCGGGCTCGCCGAGGTCCTGGCCGCCTTCCAGGCCATCCCCACTGTCACCGACGACGCGGCGCAGACCGCCGTCGCCCGGGGGCTGTTCCCCGCCTACTTCGCCGACTACTGGGGCCGGGAGCAGGAGTTCGCGCCCATCCGGGCGGCCGTGCGGGCCACGTACGTCTCCGGCCTGGACGAGGACCTGTCCCCGATCGTCTTCGACGACCGCGCCGGCCTCGGCAAGCTCACCGTGCCCACCCTCGTGCTGGCCGGCCGCCACGACTTCATCTGCGGAGTGCGATGGGCCGAGGAACTGCACGCCCTGGTCCCCGGCTCGGAGCTGGTGGTCCTGGAGAACAGCGGGCACTTCGGCCACATCGAGGAGCCGGAAGCCTTCACGGCCGCGGTGACCCGGTTCGTGACGACCGGCCGCTAGGCGATCCGGCTTCCCGAGAGAGAACGTTCCGAAAGAGAATCAGAGTCATGACCACAGTCGTTCAGCCGTCCGTCGCCGAACAGTCCGAGGCCGAAGCGCTCTTCCAGTTCGAGACCCGGGCCCCCGAGTCCGTCCGCACCGCGCTCGGCATGAGCGCCGCACGCATCGGCGGCGGAGTGGTGCTGTCGATGACCGAAGACGTCACCCGCTTCTGGAGCAAGGCCCTCGGCTTCGGCGTCGGCACCCCCGTCACCGCGGACCTCGTCAGAGAGGTCTGCGACTTCTACCGCGCGGCGGGCACCCCGCAGGCCGTCCTCCAGATCGCCCCGGCCTTCCTGCCCGAGGACTGGGCGGACATCTGCGCGCGGGAGGGCATCACCGCGTCCGGCTCGTCCTGGGTGAAGCTCGTCTGCCCGGTCGAGGAGGCCGTGGCCCGCGCCGACGCGCCCGGCCGGTCCCCCGACGGGATCCGCGTCGCCCCGGTGGAGGCCGAACAGGCCGCCGTATGGGGCGAGGTGATGATGACGGCGTTCGGCATGCCGGTCGAGCCCTACGCGCGGATGGCCGCCGGCAGCGTGGAGCAGCCCGGCTGGCATCCCCACGCGGCCTGGCTGGACGGGGAGCTGGTCGGCACGGGCACGATGTACGTCCGCGGCGAGACGGCCCAGTTCTTCGCCGGCTCCGTCGCGGCGCACGCCCGCAACCGCGGCGGCCAGACCGCGCTGCTGGCCGCCCGTGCGCGCAGGGCACAGGAGCTGGGATGCCGGACGCTCGTCGCCGAGACCGGCGCCGAGACCCCCGGGACCCACAACCCCTCCCTGCACAACATGCTCCGCCTCGGCTTCGAGATCGCCTACGAACGGCAGAACTGGAGCTGGCGGCCGGCCGCCTGATCCGGCGGCTCGATGCAGCGGCTTCATGCGGCTGCGTCAAGCCGCTCAGACGATGCGTGCCGCCGCTTCGGCGGCGGCACGCTGCGCGGCCGGGCGCTCGACGCGGACCGTCTCCCCGTCCGCCACCACCGGCTCGCCCGCGACCCAGACGTCCCGGACCGCGCGGGAGCCGGCCGCCCACACGAGGTTGGCGAGCAGCCGCTCGTCCGGCACGTCCACACCGGTCGCGAACTGCGGTCCGTCGACCGAGACATGGACCAGGTCCGCCCAGTTGCCGGGGCGCAGGGCTCCGACGTCCGTCCGGCCGAGGGCCGCGGCGCCCACCGAGGTCGCCATGAGGAAGGCGTCGGCGGCGGTGAGTGCCAGGGGGTCGCCGGTGGCGAGGCGGCTGAACATCATCGCGAGCCGGGCCTCCTCCCACAGGTCGAGGTCGTCGTTGCTCGCGGGCCCGTCGGTGCCGAGGCCCACGGGGACGGACGCGGCGCGCAGGGCGTGCAGGGGCGCCGTTCCGGAGGCGAGTTTGCCGTTGGAGCCCGGGCAGTGGGCGACCCCGGCGCCCGACTCCGCGAGCAGCCGGATGTCGGTGCCGGAGAGGTGCACGGCGTGGGCCGCGAGCAGCCGCCCGTCCAGCAGCCCGGTGTCGTGCAGGAGTTGGGGTACAGAACCGTGCTGTGCCCGCTGCTCGGCGTCCTCGGCGAGGGTCTCCGCGACGTGGATGTGCACCAGCGCGCCGCGCAGCCCGGCCTCCTCGGCCGTCGCCCGCAGGGCTTCGGGGGGCAGGGTGTACGCGGAGTGCGGGCCGTAGCAGAGCTCGACGCGCTCGCCCGGGCCGAAGCGGAGGCCGTCGGCGTCGATCCACTTGCCGATCCCGTCGACGGCGCTGCGCCAGCCGTCGCCGGGCCGGTCGAAGTAGGCGGGCGCGAGCAGGATCCGGCTCCCGGCCTCCAGCGCCGCGTCGGCCACCGCCTCGGCGTGCGCGTACATCTCGGCACTGGTGGTCACGCCGTAGCGCAGCATCTCGACACAGCCGAGGAGCATGCCCGCACGGGCGTCCCGCGAGGTCATGCGTGCCTCGGCGGGCCATACGGCGTCCTGCAGCCAGGCCAGCAGCGGCAGGTCGCCGCCGAGGCCCCGCAGCAGGGTCATCGGGGAGTGCGCGTGGGCGTTGACGAGGCCCGGGGCGAGGATGCCGGTCAGGACCGTGCGCGGGTGGGCGTCCGGGACCGGGGGTGCGTCGGCGGCCGGACCGCAGTAGGTGATACGGCCGTCGGGGCCGACGTCGACCGCCGCGTCCCGGAGCACGGTGCAGGACGGGTCGGCGGGGAGGACGACGGGGGCGAGGAAGCGTCGCGAAACGGTCATGTGGGGGTGGTGTCCAATGCGTCGTGGGGCGTTCGGTGATGCGTGGTGCAACTTGATCCCGCGCGGTGCTGCACGGCGGTACCTGATCGTGTGCGGTGGTAATGGTGGTACCTGAACGTGCGCCATGGCGCGTGGCGTTGCCCGACCGCGGGTGACGGTGCACGGTGGTGCCCGATGTCTGCGCGGTGGTGCACGATGTGGCACGGACAAGACGCCGCCCGTCCCCACTCAGCGCTCCGCCGGAAGTGCCACGATGTGCCGGCTGCCGACCGCGGCGCCGTCGGGGCTGGTCGCTCCCCAAGTTCTCGGCTTCGCCCGAACCCGGGGGGACCCCCATCGCGGCGGCAGCCGCATATCGGATACGGCCCCGCGCTCCTTCGGGGCGCTGCCCAACCGCGGCGGACTTCGCCGGACTCGCCCGGTTCGCGGGCCGCTGACAGCGTTGTCCGCCCGGGCCGCCCTCGCCCCCGGGCGGCTTACCATGAGGCGCGTGTACTCCTGGAGTGAAGCCCTCACCCTGACCTCGGCGAGCGCCTGGGACGAGCTCTTCACCGGCCTGCACGGCGCCAGCCGGATCAGCGTGCCCGACCGCGAGGCGCCGTGGCGCGCCCGCCTGGAGTGGCAGCAGTCGACGGCGTACGGCGTCGCCCTGTGCGCCGGCGGGCGGGAGGTGGTGCAGCGGGAGACCCGGCACATCCGCTCCGATCCGCGGGGTACGTACGAACTCCTCGTCCCGCTGGCCGGTACCGCCTGGGTGGAGCAGGGGCCGTCGGCCACGGAGATCCGGGCCGGCAGCATGGTGCTCTGCGACATCGACCGTCCGATGAAGTTCGCGCATGACGCGGACTTCCTGTCGATCGCCTTCATCATGTCCGGCGAGGACGTCTCCACGCGCAGCCGGATCGCGGCCGGCGAGCCGCAGTTGCTCGGCGCCGAGCGCGGACTGGGCCGGATCGTACGGCAGTTGACCACCACGCTCCACGAGGAGCGCGAGGAACTGTCGGAGAGCACCTTCGACCTCGCGTGCGACCGGCTGCTCGACCTGGTCTGCCTGGCCGCGGAGGGCGGCACCGACACGGCGCCCGCCGGGCAGCGGGCGACGGTCGAGGCCGCGGTCCGCCGCTACGTCCGGCAGCACGCGTGCGAACGGGACCTGGACGTCGTCGCCGTCGCGCGGGCGCTCGGCTGGTCCGTGCGCTATGTCCAGCAGGTGCTCCAGGAGGCCGGCACCACGGCCCGCGACCTGATCCGCCGCGAACGGCTGAACGCGGCCCGCGAACGGCTGGCCGGCCCGGGCTGGGCGTCGTACTCGATCGCGCAGATCGCGCACTCCTGCGGCTTCGGCAGTCACGCGTCGTTCGCGACCGCGTTCCGGGCGGAGTTCGGGACGACCCCGAGCGAGGCCCGGTGGCGGCGCGCTAGCTGAAGTAGCGGCGCGGGTTGTCGACCAGCATGGTGGTCAACTGGGCCTCTGTGACGCCGGCTCGGCGCAGGGCGGGCAGGACCTGGTCGTGCAGGTGGGTGTAGTGCCAGTCCGGTGCGATCTGCTCCTTCACGCCGGGCGGGAACCAGTCGATGTGGCAGGACGCGTCGTGGGACAGCACCATCCGCCCGGCGAGCCCTTCGGCCGCGAGGGCCGCGACGGTCGCCACCCGCTGGTCGCCGGGGAGCAGGATGTCGAGGCCGAAGCGGTCCATGCCGACGTACGAGCCGTTGTCGATGAGTTCGTGCAGATAGTCCAGGTCGGCGGTGTCGCCGCTGTGCCCGACGACCACCTTGCCGAGGTCCGCGCCCTCGCTGCGCAGGATCTCCTGGGCGACCAGGCCGGTCCGTGCGGCGGCGCCGGTGTGCACGGGGACCGGGGCGCCGGTGGCCAGATGGGCCTGGGCGTCCCCGCGCAGCCCCCGCTCCACGCCCGGGGTGAGCCGGTCCTCGATCGCGCACTTCAGGAAGGCGGCCCGGATCCCGGTGCCCGCGATGCCCTCGGTGAGTTCGCGGACGAACAGCTCGGTCATGCCCTCGGCGCCGCCGAGCAGGGTGCCCGGGCCGTGGTAGCGGAAGTAGTCGGGGACGTCGGCCAGGGTGTAGATGCCGGTGGCCGCCACGATGTTGAGGTCGACCTGCTCGTTGACCCGGGCGACCCGCGCGACGTCGCGGCCGAGGCCGATGCAGGTGGGGTCGACGATGGTGGTGACGCCGGTCGCGGCCAGGGCCTTGAGCCGGGTCACGGCGTCGTCGTCGCGCTCCTGCTCGTCCCAGGTCTCCGGGAGGCTCTGCCGGAACTCCTCGCTGAGCACGAAGACGTGCTCGTGCATCAGGACGGTGCCGAGGTCGTCGGCGGGGACCGGGCCGCGGACCGTCTGGACCGTCTGGACCGGGGAGTCGGTGCTCATGGGGTGTTGTCGCCTTCCTGCACATGACGTGGGAAGACCGACTTTTCCAGCGCGGGGAGGGCACCGTCTTTCCCGTCGACGCACGGTTCTTTCGCGTCGGCGTACTCCGCGGACATCAGCGGCAGGGAGAGATGGGCCAGGTCACCGGGCGGGGGCGTCCGCAACGACCACAGGGGGGCGGGGGTGCCGTCGGCGACCGCGGCCGGGGCGTCGGTGAGGTTCATGCGCTCGCGCAGCCGGCCGTAGAAGTCCATCGGCGCGAACCGGACCACCCGCAGCCGGGTCGGGGCGGCGTACACGCCGATCCAGTCCCCCGGCTCCAGTACCCCGCGCACCTGGCCGTCGACGCTGACCGCGGCCTGCCCCGAGCGTTCCAGGACGCGCAGGCCGACCGCCTCGTTCGGGGCCGTGACGACCGAGCGGTTGAACGCCATGTGCGGGGCGACCGGGGTGAAGACGAGGGCCTCCGCGCAGGGCGAGACGACGGGTCCGCCGGCGGCGAAGCTGTAGGCGGTCGAG
Source organism: Streptomyces sp. GbtcB6 (assembly GCF_019091475.1). Taxonomy (NCBI): domain Bacteria; kingdom Bacillati; phylum Actinomycetota; class Actinomycetes; order Kitasatosporales; family Streptomycetaceae; genus Streptomyces; species Streptomyces sp. GbtcB6. Next base: position 26,921 of record NZ_JAGXJL010000033.1, read on the forward strand.
CCGGTCGGCGTCGCCACCAGCAGCGCGTCGGCGGAGTAGGAGGCCAGCAGCCGGCCGGAGACGTACACGCCGACGGAGACCTGGCGGTCCCGGGACAGCTTCTCCAGGACCACGTCGTTGACGGCGGTGATGTGCAGGGGGATGCCCCAGTCGGTGTCCTGCTCGCAGTCCGTGCGCACCTGGGGCGGCGGCAGCAGCGGCCCGCGGCCGTACTGCATCAGCCGCTCCATGTCGGCCGGCATCTCCAGGCGGCGGGAGGCGCGCATGGTGAGCAGCAGTCTGCTGTCGACGGTGTACCGGTCCTCGCGGATCGCGTCCAGCGCCTCCCGCACCGAGCAGACCGGCACCTCGGTCAGGAAGCCGACCCGGCCCAGGTCGACGCCGAGGACCAGCGCGTCGTTGCGGGCGGCGAGCCGGGCGCCGCGCAGGAAGGTGCCGTCCCCGCCGAGGGTGACGATCAGGTCGGGGTCGCCCGCGGCCGCGACCTCCTCCCCGGAGTGGTGCCGTCCGCCGTCGTGCCACACGTCGATGTCGGTGCACCGCACGTCGTGTTCCGCGGCCCACGCCCGTACCGCACGGGCCGCGTCCACCGCCTCCGCGCGCCCGCCGTGCACCACAAGTCCGAGCCCGTTCACCGTCATCTCCGCCTCCAGGACACCATGGCCGGCTGCTGCTCCCACGCTGTCACGGGCGGGGCGGATCTGTCGGGCGGAGTGGGATCACAGACCGAGGGAGATGGCCAGCCGGGTGAGCTCGGCGGTGGTGTTGATGTCGAGCTTGGCGCGGATACGGCGCAGGTAGGCGTCGACCGTGTGCCGGGAGAGCCCCATCAGCCGGGCCGCCTGGAGGTAGGTGCAGCCCGCGGCGATGTGCTTCAGCGTCTCGCGCTCACGCGGGGCCAGCGCGACGGCGGCGGTCTCGGTGTGCTGGGTGACTGCGGTGAAGCTCATGAGGGGGTCCTTCACATGCGGTCAGTCGAGATTGACCAATAGGGGCGATTTGTCCGTTTACAAAACCCTGACAACCCCACGTCATGGCGCTGTCCGCCGACTGTCACAGGCGCGTCACAGGAACCTCCGGCGGGTGTGACCCGTGCGCCGGGGTGGCAGCGGCGGCGGATTGGTGCTCCGTGCCGGCCGGGATCATCCTGGGGAGAGAGCCGGCCGTGCAGGTTCCGCGAAGGATGAGCGGCGATGGAACGACGTCCCACCCCTCCCAGCCAACCGGCGCAGACGCACGCCGTGCCCCAGGGGGCCCGCACCGCCACGGTCACGGTCGACGAGCGGGGCGTGGTGTCCGGCTGGAGCGACGGGGCCCGGCTGCTGCTGGGGTACCCGCCCGCCGAGATCCTGGGGCAGCGGGCCGCCCTGCTGCTCGCCGACCCCGGCCGGGACACGTGGCGGGAGGCGGCCGCCGGACCGCGCTGGAACGGGACCGCGGCGCTGCGCCACCGGGACGGGCACCGGCTGGACCTGGACGTCCTGGTCCACCGCAGGCCCTCCGGCGAACGCCCGGGCGGCACGGACTGGCTGGTGGTGTCCCCCGTGACCGGCCCGGCCGCGGCCGCCGCCGGCCAGGCGCTCGGCGAGTGGGCCTTCCAGCAGTCACCGTGTGTCTCGGCCGTCTTCGACGAGGGGCTGCGGCTGGCCCGGGCCGGCGCCGCGACCCAGCGCACGCTGTCGCTGGCGGAGGGGATGATGCGGGGGCTGCGGCTGACGGACATCGTGCCGTACGAGGGCAGCGCCGAGGCCGAGTCGAGCATGCGGCGGGTCCTGGACGGCGCCGGGCCGCAGGAGATCCGTCTCCATCTGGACCCGGCCGACCCGGAGCGCACCTGGCACGCGTGGCTCATGCCGCTGACGGACTCGGACGGCCGGGTGCGGGCGGTGGCCCTGACGGCCCACGCCGACGCGTCCCAGCAGCTGGTACGGCGCCGGATGCTGCTCCTCAGCGACGCCGGGGTGCGCATCGGCACCAGCTCCGACGTGCAGCGCACCGCGCAGGAGCTGGCCGAGGTCACCGTCCCCGCCTTCGCCGACGTCTGCGCCGTGGACCTGCTGGACGCTCCCCGGCACGGCGCACCGCCGCCCGACGGCGTCGCCCTGCGCCGGGCCGCCGTGCGCTCGGCACCCGACGGGCCGCCGCTCCCCCGGCCCTCCGGCGAAGTGCTGCGCTGCCCGCCGTGGTCACCGCCGGGCCGGTGCCTCACCGAGGGGCGGGGCACGGTGTACCCGGGCGGCGACGAGATCGTGGGCCGCTGGGCGCGGGAGGATCCGCAGGCCGCCGCCTGGGTCCGGGAGAGCGAGGCGCACTCGCTGCTGGCGGTGCCGCTCAGGGCGGGCGACATCACCTTCGGCGTGGCCCTCTTCGGACGGAACCGGCGGACCGAGCCGTTCGACGCGGACGATCTGTGGCTGGCCGAACAGCTCGCGGCCCGCACGGCCGCCGGCATGCAGGGCGCCGCGCGCGCCCAGCGGCAGCACACCACCACGATGACGCTGCAGCGCAGCCTGCTCCCCCAGACCCTGCCCGAACAGGCCGCCCTGGACATCGCCACCCGCTATCTGCCCTCGGTCAGCCAGGCCGGGGTGGGCGGCGACTGGTTCGACGTCATTCCGCTGTCCGGGACCCGGGTCGCGCTCGTGGTGGGCGATGTCGTCGGCCACGGCATGCGGGCCGCCGCCACCATGGGCCGGGTCCGCACCGCCGTCCGCACCCTGGCCGACGTCGACCTGCCGCCCGACGAACTCCTCAGCCACCTCGACGACCTGGTCGTCCATCTCTCCGCCGAGGAGGCCGGTGCCGACAACGCCGCCGACACCGCCGGCGGCGTGGGCACGACCTGCCTGTACGGCGTGTACGACCCCGTCACCCGGCGGCTCTGCGCCGCCCGGGCCGGCCACCCGCCGCCCGCCGTGGTCACCGCCGGCACCGTCCGCTTCCTCGACGTCCCGGCCGGCCCCCCGCTCGGCCTCGGCGGGCTGCCCTTCGAGTCGTACGAGACGGAACTCCCCGAAGGCAGCCTGATCGCCCTCTACACCAACGGTCTGCTCGAACCCCGCGAGCACGACATCGACGAGGCCCTCGACACGATGTTCGCCGCGCTCGCCCGCCCCGCGCGAAGCCTGGACACCGTCTGCGACCGGGTCCTGACGTCCATGCTCACCCACCGCCCCGACGACGACATCGCCCTGCTCGTCGCCCGCACCCGGGCCCTGCACGCCGACCGGGTCGCCACCTGGGAGCTGCCCTTCGACCTCGCCGCCGTCGCCGAGGCCCGCAAGCTGGCCACCGGGCAGCTGGCCGACTGGCGGCTGGAGGAGGCCGCGTTCATCACCGAGCTCATCGTCAGCGAGATGGTCACCAACGCGTTCCGGTACGGCCGCCCGCCCGTCCGGCTCCGCCTGATCCACGACGACCACACCCTCACCTGCGAGGTCTTCGACTCCAGCAACACCGCCCCGCACATGCGGCGGGCCCACACCTACGACGAAGGAGGACGCGGGCTCCTCCTGGTCGGCCAGCTGACCCAGCGCTGGGGCACCCGGCACGCCGGCACCGGCAAGACCGTCTGGGCCGAGCAGTACCTCGCCGAGGGCTGAGAGCCTGGAGTGCCGCTCGGCAGCGCCCCGAAGGGGCGCGGGGAACTGCGCGACCAGCCACAACGGCGCCGCAGTCGACCGACGGCACAGCGCGCCCCTTCCAGCGGAGCGCTCAGCGGCGGAACACCGGGCGGGCCCAGCCGGGCGGGCGCGGGGTGCGGGCCGTGACGGTCGGGGGTCCGTCGGCGGACGGCTGTTCGGCCGGCTCCCCCACCGGTCCGGCGCCGTACGCGGCGAACCGCAGCGCGCCCACGAACTCCAGGCAGGAGCCGTACCGGTCCTCGGGGACCTTGGCCAGCGCCCTCGCGAACACGTCGTCGAACGCCGGCGGCAGCCCCGCCCGCACCTCGCTCAGCGCGGGCGGGGCGTCGTACTGGTGCGCCCACAGCAGCGCGATGTCCTCGTCGCGTACGAAGGGCGGGCCGCCGGCGAGCATCTCGAAGACCACGCAGGCGAGGCTGTAGAGATCGCAGCGGCCGTCCACCGGGCGCCCCGAGATCTGCTCCGGCGCCACGTAGTCCAGCGTGCCGACGAACTCGCCGACCGTCGTGAACCCCGTCAGCGACAGCGACTTCTTGGTGAGCCCGAAGTCCGTGAGATAGACGTGCTCCGGATGCTCGCTGTCCGTGCCCTGCGCCACCAGCACGTTGCCGGGCTTCACGTCCCGGTGCACCAGATCGTGCTCGTGCGCCGCGTCCAGCGCGGAGGCGACCTGGCCCGCGATCCGCAGCACCGCGTCCACCGGCAGCACGCCCTCCTTGTCCAGCAGCGCGCGCAGGTCCGGCCCCGACACGTAGCGCATCGCGATGTACAGCACGCCGTCCGTCTCGCCGGCCTCGAAGATCGGCACGATGTGCGGGTGGTCGATGGCGGCGGCGACCCGTGACTCGTGGGTGAAACGGCGGCGGAAGGTGTCGTTGCGGGCCATCTCGGGGGCCAGCAGCTTCAGGGCGACGGTCCGGTCCAGGCGCAGGTCCGTGGCGCGGTAGACGACGGCCATGCCGCCGCGTCCGATCTCGCCCTGGACCTCGTAGCCCGCGATGCGCGTCGCCATCACCCGTCCACCCCGTAGCGCCAGAAACCTGCCCAAATCGTATCCAGGGGTGCGTTGCACGCGCGAGGCCGCCTGGCCGGTCCGCGGCCCCGGGGTCGTCGACCCCGTGCTTCCAGTAGGCCCGCGGCCGGCGAGAGGGTCACGTTCCGACAGTTCGGGACTTGACACGGGGAAATCCGGCGGTCAGGGGGGCGCCGCCTGCCAGCCGGTCCAGCGCGAGACGGTCACGAGAACGACCGGGCCGCCGGGAGGTCGCTCCCGGTACTGCGGGTACTTCTCGCACAGCGGCTCGACGACGGCCGCGTCGGCGGGAATCACCCTCGCGTCGCCGTCCGCCCGGACCCACCACAGGCGGTCCCAGTTCTCGTCGTACGCGTCCACGAGCAGGCTCACAGCCGGCCGCGCAGCGATGTTGCGCAGCCGCTTGAGGCGGGGTGTGGTCTTGGGCTTGTGGTCCACGGCCGTGACGATCCCGTCGGCGCCGTGCCGGGCGAAGACGACCGGCACCAGATGGGGGCGGCCCGCCTCGTCCACGGTCGCGAGCCGTGCCACCCGGGCCGCGGCGAACCGGCGTCGCGCCTCGCCCTCGGCCAGCTCCGGCACCGCGCACCCCGCCCCGTCAGACCCGGCCCAGCACGTCGAGCACGTCGGCGTCGGTCAGCTGCCCGAAGTCGTCGTACCACTGCCCGACCGCGCTGAAGACGGCCGGCCGGCAGGGGCAGACGACGAGGTCGGCCTCGGCGGCGAGCGCGTCCAGCGAGTCGGGCGCGCCGACCGGGACGGCCAGCACGGTCCGCGCGGGGCCCCGGCCCCGGATGTGGCGCAGCGCGGCGCGGGCGGTGGACCCGGTGGCGAGGCCGTCGTCGACGACGAGCACGGTACGGCCGCGCAGTTCGGGCGGTGGTCGGCCCTGCCGGTAGCGGCGCTCGCGGCGGCGCAGTTCCTGCCGCTCCCGCTCGACCACGGGGGCGAGGTCGTCCTCGCTCAGGTCCAGGTGGGCCAGGGTCGCCGGGTCGAGGAGCGGAGGGTCGTCCCCGGCGATCGCGCCGACGCCGAACTCCTCGTGGTGCGGGGCGCCGATCTTGCGTACGACGAGCACGTCGAGCGGGGCCGGAAGCTCCCGCGCCACCTCCGCGGCCACGGCCACCCCGCCCCGGGGCAGCGCCAGCACGATCGGGTCGGGCAGGGCGCCCTCGTCGCGCAACCTGCCCAGCGCGGCGGCGAGTTCGCGGCCGGCGTGCGCGCGGTCCCGGTAGCGCATGGGGCGTCCTCTCCGGCCGGGGTCGGTCCCCCTCCTCCATGGTCACACCAGGTGTGGCGGCGGGTGAAACCGCCGGAGCGAGCCGAGCCAGGCACGACCGCCGCCCCATGCCTGACCTGCGGGAACCAACCGGGCGAACGCCGAGGACGCGAGGGCGCTCCGGATGCCGCGGGTCCCCTGGCAGAGTTGTTCGGGTTGCCCGGATTCTCGGGTTGCCCGGATTCCGGTGGCCCGTGGCCTGTGACCGGGTCGGCCTGTGGCCTGGTCAGTGGTCGGCGGGGGTGTCCCCGCGGAATGCCCCGGCCACCACGGGGACCAGCTGCCGTTCGATCTGTTCGGCGGACAGGGCGGCCAGCTCGGTGCCGATGGGTGCCAGGGCGAGCCAGTTCAGCAGGCCGGCCGCGCAGCGCGTACGGAAGATCAGCTCCTCGTCGCCGACTCCGGGAAGGTTCGCGGTCAGCACCCGGAGGGCCTCCCGGCGGCTCCGGTCGAACTTGCCGGCCAGCCGGTCCCATCCCTCGGGCGGATCGATGCCGACGCGCGCCACGGTCCGCATCATGGCCAGGTCCTGTCCACCGGCCGCCAGCGCGCGCATCATCGGCCGGGCGAACGCCACCGCCACGTCCTGGAGCGTCGCATCGGAACCAAGCGCGTTGAGTTCGAGGAGCTGCGCGTCCAGATACCGTTCCAGCGCGAGCTCTATCGCCGAGTCGCACAGCGCCTTCAGCGACCCGAAGTGGTAGCTCACCGCGGCGACGTTGGCTCCGGCGCGATCCGTGATCTCGCGGAGTGTCACGCCCTCCTGGCCTCGCTGCGAGAGCAGCTCCAGGGCGGCCGTCTGCAGGCCCTCCCGGGTGCGCTGACCGGCTTCCCGGCGCAGATCCGTCTTTTTCGCCCCTACCACAGAGCGGAGTCAAGCATCCGCTTGACTTCACTGTCAAACAGTCACCCGTTGGCGCAATTCAAACAGTCGCTTGACAGCTGTCGCCATCCCTCCATAAGCTCAAGCGAGCGTTTGATTAACTAAGAGCGCGAGAGAAACCGTGTCGCCGGATCCCGGATCCCGGATCCCGCGAACGAGCCTGGAGGAAAACGACATGAAGCTGCTCAGCCGGAAGTCGCTCACCATCACTGCCGCGATAGCGGTCCTGGGCGGTCTTTCCATCGCCGCCGCGCCGTCACAGGCCGCGAGCCCCGCCCACCGGAGCACGGCGGCCCACAGCAGTACGGCGGCCCACGAGGGCCTTACCGATCAGGACCTGGCGAAGCTGCCGCTCACGGACCGCCACCTGACCAGGCACGAGCGGCACAACCTCGCCGTCGTCCTGCGCGACTACTACGTCGCCGAAGGCAACCACATCGACGTCCCGACCTTCGTCAACAGCTTCACCAAGGACGGCGTCTTCAACGACATGGTCCCCGGCGTGGCCTACCGGGGCGAGGCACTCGGCAACGTGCTGCCCTACATGGCCGGCCTCTTCCCCGACGTCCACCGCGAACTCAAGCGCATCACCGTGAACGGCGACGTGATCAGCATCGAGCTGTCGATCCAGGGCACGTTCGAGGGACCGCTGCAGTCGCCGGCCGGCACCGTCAAGCCGAACGGCGCGAAGGTCGACGTACCGACCGCCGACTTCTGGTACCTGAAGGACGGCAAGGTCGAGCAGTTCAACTGCTTCGTCGGCTACTCGACCATGTACAAGCAGATGGGCGTGGACTTCGACTGGGCCTCGGCCGTCGACAACCACTGAGCCGCTCCCGGCGGGTGATGCGCGGCGCCACCGGCCGCACGTCACCCGCCGGCTTCTGTCACGCCGCACTCCAAGAGCAGGAAGCCGTCCGGCAAGGAGATTTCGATGACCAATACGCCTGATCATGAGTTGACCACCGGGGTGAGGATTCCCCTGGTCGGTTTCGGGACCTATCTCATTCCGGACGCGGAGGTCGCGTCCGCCGTCGAGAGTTCCCTGGCCGCGGGGTACCGGCACATCGTCACGGCCGAGGTGTACGAGAACAGGCGCGGCGTCGGCGAAGGGTTGCGTCGCGGCATGCGGCAGGAAGGGCTCGAACGCGGCGACGTGTTCGTGACGACCAAGCTGTGGCCGCTGGCACAGGAACGCAGCAAGACGGGCGAAGAGACCCTGCGGTCCCTCGACGAGAGTCTTGACCGGCTCGGCCTGGAGCAGGTCGACCTGTATCTCGTCCACGCCACGTTCGGGCGTGAGCAACGCCTGGAACAGTGGCAGGCACTGGTCGAGGCCCACAAGAGCGGCAAGGCGCGTGCGTTCGGCGTCTCGAACTTCAACGCCGATCACATCGACGAGCTGATCGAGGCGGGGCTTCCCGTTCCGCACGCCGACCAGACCGAACTGCACCCCTGGTCACAGAAGCCCCGGCTGGTCGCCCACCTGCACCAGAAGGGCATCACGCCCATCGCCTACAGCAGCCTGGTTCCGCTGTCGACCTGGCGCACCGCGCCCGGCCACATGAGCGGCAAGACGCAGGAGATGCGCACCGAAGGCGAGCGCCCCGATTCCCCGTTCAAGAAGCTGGCGGAAAAGTACGGCGTGACCGAGGCGCAGTTCCTTCTGGGCTGGGGCGTGCAGAACGGCTGTCCGGTGCTTCCCAAGACCACCGACCCGGTCCGCATGCGTGAGAACCTGGACGTTTTCTCGTTCCGCATCGACGACGCCGACATGGCCCGCGTGCGCGACATGGACCGCGGAGCGGGCATCGCCTGGGGCGAAGTGGACCCCACCACACACGGCTGACCAGCCCCGGAGCCTCCCGCACCGCCCGGAATCGATCACCAAAAAATTCGCACACACATTCTATACACTGTGTGTATAGTCCCGGCATGCCACTTTGGAGCAAGCTTCCGAGCAAGAAGAGGGAAAGACGGCCCTCCGGGTTCCGGCCCACCGGAACCCGGTCCGGCCGTTTTCGCCTCCCGGCGCTCACCGCCGCGGCCGCCTCGCTGGCCCTGACCCTGGCGGGCTGCGCGCAGGTCGACACGACCTCGCCCGCCGACGCACGCAACCACGCCGCCACGGCGAGCCAGGCCCGGTTCGGGACCGTCGACTGCCGCGAGGCCAAGTGCATCGCGCTCACCTTCGACGCGGGGCCCAGCGAGAACTCGGCCCGGCTGCTCGACATCCTCAAGGAGAAGCACGTCCCGGCGACCTTCTTCCTGCTGGGCAAGCGGCACATCGAGAAGTACCCGGAGCTGGTGAAGCGGATGGCGGCGGAGGGGCACGAGGTCGCCAGCCACACCTGGGACCACAAGATCCTCACGCGGATATCGGACCGGCAGATACGCGCGGAGCTCACCCGCACCGACGACGCGATCGAGCACCTCATCGGGCGGAAGCCCACGCTGATGCGCCCGCCGCAGGGCCGTACCGACGCGAACGTGCACCGCATCTGCCGGGAGCTGGGCCTCTCCGAGGTGCTGTGGAGCGTGACCGCGAAGGACTACATGACCACCGACTCGGCGCTGATCGAGAAGCGGGTCCTGGACCAGGCCTCCCGGGACGGGATCATCCTGCTGCACGACCTCTACAAGGGCACCGTGCCCGCCGTACCCGGCATCATCGACGCCCTCAAGGCGCGCGGGTACGTGTTCGTGACCGTCCCCCAGCTGCTCGCCCCCGGCAAGGCCGAACCGGGGAAGGTGTACAGGCCCTAGAACAGCCGGCGAGGCTTCTAACAAAATTATCATCGAAATTGTCAACAATCCTGGGCCTCCTTGCCTACAGTCGGGGACTCGTACGAGCCGCACAGCCCGACCTGCCCGCGATGCCGCCAGAGCGGCGCGCAGGTACGGCTGTGACCACGAACCCGCTGCACAAGGAGGTCTACCGGGTGGACGTCAACCGCAGAACCGTTGTCCGGGGCGCCGCGGCCATGGCCGCGTTCGGAATCGCCGAGGGCGCGGCAGGCACGGCTTTCGCCGGCACATCGTCGTCGAACAGCTCGTCGGGCACGTCCTCGGCGTACTCGCTGGAGTTCGACTCCACCGCCTGGTCGTACGACTCGGCCAACGACGTGTACTACCAGCTCGGGAAGGTGTACGTCGCCAGCCCGGCCGCGACGGACTACGAGAACCTGTCGATATACGTGCCGGGCGCCTATCTGACGGCCACCGCGAACAGCGACGGGACCACGTACACCGCGAAGGTCAACCCGAAGGGCACCGTCGGCGCGTACTCGGGACGCACGGCGCCGATCGTGATCCCGGTCAACACCCCCGGCTACGCCGGGCAGAAGCCGGCCACGTCCTACGGCTACAGCAGCGTGTCGCAGTACCTCGCGGCCGGGCACATCTACGTGTGGCCGGGCCTGCGCGGCCGGGACAGCTCGACCAGCACCCGCTCCGACGCGGCCCCCTGGGGCGTGACCGACCTCAAGGCCGCGGTCCGCTTCCTGCGGTACAACCGGAGCGTGCTGCCCGGCAGCACGGACGACATCGTCCTGTTCGGCATGAGCGGCGGCGGCGCCCAGGACACCGTGGCGGGCGCGTCCGGTGACAGCCCCCTGTTCCACCCGTACCTGCGCACGATCGGCGCGGCGATGGAGGACGCCCAGGGCCGGCCCCTCAGCGACGCGGTCGCCGGCGTCATGGCCTGGTGCCCGATCACCAGCCTGCACGAGGCCAACCTGTCCTACGAGTGGAACATGGGCCAGTTCGCCTCGACCGGCACGCGCGCGTCCGGGACCTGGACCAGCGCCTACTCGGCGGACCTCGCGAAGGCCTGGCCCAAGTACGTCAACCGCCTGGGCCTGCGCGACGAGCAGGGCAGGCGCCTGAAGCTGACCGAGTCCGGCAGCGGCGTCCACCTGGCCGGCAGCTACTACGACCACCTGATGGAGGTGATCACCACCTCGCTGAACAACTTCCTGTCCGACAACACCTTCCCGTACACCATCACCACGATGGGCGGCCCGCCCGGATCGGGCCAGACGGGGTCCTCGACCACGTACGAGACGGTCGACGACTACATCGCCCACCTCAACACCGCCGGCACCTGGGTCACCTACGACGCCACGACCAACACCGCCACGGTGTCCGGCCTCGAAGGCTTCGTCAACAGCCAGAAGACCGCGAGCAAGCCGGTCGGCGCGTTCGACGGGTACTCCCGCGGGCAGACCGAGAACGGCGTCTTCGCGATGGGGCTCAACGCTCCCTCGCACTTCGCGCCCCTCACTCGCGACGTCATCAAGGCGAACGAGACGACGTACGCCACGTACTCCGACTGGAACTCCGACTACGGCTCCTCGGCGTACGACAGCGACTTCGCCAAGAAGGACAGCGTCGGCAAGGACATGGCCTGGCGGGCCGACGCGTACAACCCGCTGTACTTCCTCTCACCCGCCTTCGGCGGCTACCGCCGGTCGCAGCCGGCGCGCCACTGGCGCATCCGCACCGGCATCATGCAGGGTGACACGGCCAACACGACCGAGATCAACATCGCGCTGGCCCTGCAGAACTACGGCATCCGCGACGTCGACTTCGCCACCGTGTGGGCCCAGGGACACACCCAGGCCGAGCGCACCGGCGACTCGACGACCAACTTCATCAGCTGGGTGGAGTCCGTCACCAAGAAGTGACCACCGGTCCGGACAGCCGGGCGTCTGACCGAAGAGCCTCGATCAGGCGTCCGGCACCGGAGCGGAGGCCTAGGACGCCGCCCAGGTCAGGTGCAGCTCCTCCGGTGAGCGGTGGATCATCGTCGGCCGCATGGTGACCGGACGGCCCTCCGCGAGCCGCAGGTCCGGGAGCCGGCGGGTCAACTCCTCCAGCGTGATGCGGAGTTGCTCGCGCGCCAGCTGGGCGCCGACGCAGGCGTGCGCGCCGAAACCGAAGGCGAGATGGCGGGCGGGGGCGTCCCGGGTGATGTCGAACGTGTCGGGGCGGGGGTGCCGCGAGGCGTCCCGGTTGGCCGCGCCGAAGGCGACGAACAGCTCGGCCCCGGCCGGGAGTTCGGTGCCGGCGAGGGTGACCGGGCAGGTGGTGACCCGGCGGAAGCCCTGGAGCGCGGTGTCGTAGCGGGCCGCCTCCTCGACGGCCGCCGGGATCAGGTCGGGCCGGGCGCACAGCAGTTCCCACTGGTCCCGGTGGCTCAGCAGGTGCAGGACGGTGGTGCCGATGAGCGCGGTCGTGGTCAGGTGCCCGGCGATCAGCAGGTTCTGGAGATGGGCGACGGCCTCGTGGCGCTGCTCCAGGGGCAGTTCGGTGTGGCCGGGCTCGGCCACGGAGGCGACGATCTCCGTGGCCAGGTCCTCGCGGGGTTGGCTGTAGCGGTCGCGGGCGCAGGCGTCGAGGATGTGCTGCATGGCGACCACGTCCTCGGCGGCGGCGATCTGCTCGTCCTCCGGCAGCGGCCGGAACAGCAGTTCCTCGGCGCGGTACCCGCCGTGCACGACGAGGGGCACGTCGGCGGGGTCGAGTCCGACGATCCGGCCGATGACCTCGCCGGGCAGCCGCATGGCGTAGGCCGCCATCAGCTCCGCCCGGCCGTCCTTGGCGAAGGCGTCGACGAGGGCGGCGGCGCGTTCACGGGCGTAGGGCACGGCCGCCGCGACCCGGGCGGGCGACAGCGCGCGCAGCAGCGGTGCCCGCAGCCGCTGGTGCCGTTCGCCGTCCGAGACGACCACCACCGGCCCGCCGCCGAAGCCGCCGCCCAGCACCGCGAGCGCGGCGGGCGACGGCATGACGTCCGGCCGTAACGCGTTCACCGACGAGAACTCCTCGGTACGGAGCAGCACTTCCCGTACGTCGGCGTCCCGGGCGACCAGCCAGGCGGCCAGCTCGGGCACGTGGACCAGACCCTCGGCCGCCTGTGCCCGCGCGTAGAGCGGATAGGGCTCGCGCATCAACTCGTCGAGTCTGCCTTGCGGTTCGTGTTCGTGTGCCATGAGAGGCCCCCCGGGACGACGACGGTACGGACCGCGCTCATGGTGCCGTACCGCCGTGCCGCCGCGACAGGGCCGTGCGCGGACCTGTCAGAAGACGACCCACCACCCTTCGCGGGTCGCCTGCTCGGCCGTGTACGACACCCCGTCGGCCTTGAGCCCGGTGGCGTCGAGGAGGCTGATCTCGCCGCCGTGGTTGCCGAGTTGGGCGCCGTCGGACAGCGGTACGGCCAGGGTGGCGCCGGCGGCGAGCCGGCCGGCCGGTACCGGGGAGCCCTGGCCGATGCGGTCGAGGAGGCGCCAGCCGGTGAGGTCGACCGGGGCGGACGAGGCGTTGAGGAGGGTGACGGTCTCCGCCTCCGGGACGGGGCCGACCGGGTTGACCAGCGCGGCGACGATCCGGACCGGCCGGTCGCCGGGGGCGGGGCGGGAGGTGTCGACGTCGGGGAGGGTGTGGCCGGTGACGTCGTCGGTGTGCCAGGCCTGGCTCTGGAAGGCGAGGAAGATCCCGACCCAGCGCTCCGCGGCCTGGCCGTCGCCCGGGAAGCGGATCAGCAGTCCGCCGTCCTGCCAGACCCCGTCGTCGCCGGTGAAGCGGCCGTCGTTGCCCTGGTTCATATGGATGTCGTGGACGCCGTTGCCTGGCAGGAAGCCGAACACCTTGTCCTTGACGGAGGGTTCGGGGCCGAAGCGCTCGCCGAAGACGTACAGCCGGGCGTCCGGGTCGTCGACCGCCCGCCGCACGTAATGGTCCAGGAGGTCGGCCAGGTCGTTGTCGGGGCCGCTCGCGTCCGCGGGCAGGGTGCGCAGGTGGGCCGGGTCGAACAGGTTGCCGCGCACGAAGTCGAGGTTCGGTCCGCCGGGCCCGGGCGGCAGGGTGTTCCAGCCGCTCGTCAGACCGTCCAGGCGGGCCGTGATCGGGTGCTTCAGGTCGTCGTCGACGAGGTAGAGCAGGTCGGCGGGCTTCTCCTGCGAGAGGACGTTGACCGCGGCCCGGTAGTGGACGCCGTGGTCGTCCGTGAGGTGGATCTGGTAGTGCGGGGTGTCGGCGGCGCCTTCGCGCCGGGTGTCGACAGCCCGCGTGATCAGTACGCCATAGGTCTTCAACGGCATGATGACCAACTCCCCGTGAGGGCAGGCGGTTCGCCCGCCATGACGGAAATCGTACGGTTCCCCGGGCCGGTACCGGCCCGGGTTGGACGATTCTTTCGGTCCTGTGAACACGCCGAGCGAGCCCCGCTCGCGGTGGCCGGTTCCCTACGATCGTGCCGTGGTCAACTTCCTCCTCCAACGCACGGCTCCGCTGCCGATCGACGAGGCGTGGCGCCGGCTCACGGAGTGGTCCCGGCATGCCGACGTGGTCCCGCTGACCCGGGTCACCGTGCTCACCGATCCCCCGACCCACGAGGGCACGGTCTTCGTGGCGCGTTCCGGTCTCGGACCGCTGTCCTTCGAGGATCCCATGGAGGTGACCGTCTGGCATCCGCCGCAGGACGGCGGCTCCGGCCGGTGCCGCCTGGTCAAGCACGGCCGGGTGGTGCTCGGCTGGGCCGAACTGGAGGTTCACCCCGGCCCCGGCGGCCGCACCCGGGTGGTCTGGCACGAGGAACTGCGGATCCGGGGGCTGCCGTCGCTCTTCGACCCGCTGGTGCGCCGGATGTCCCGGGCCGTGTTCGGACGGGCGGTCAACTCGCTGCTCCGGCGGCCCTGACCGCGGTGCCGTGCGGATGGCCGGCCCCTTGGCAGAGCCCGGCCGCAGGATGGACAGTGGCCGTCCGGTGCCGAACGGTCACCGTGGTTCGATGCGGCCGGGAGGCTCGAAGGTGGCGTTCTTCTCGCCCGGGGAAGCGAAGCTGTTACGGGAGGCCGGACATCCGCGCGGGTGGACCCGCGGCGAGGTGCTGATGCGGGAGGGCGAGGAGGCCCACTCCGTCGTCCTGCTCACCGACGGCCTGGTCAAGGTGACGGTCGACTCGGCCAACGGCTACACCAGCCTGCTCGCCCTGCGCGGCCCCGGTGAGCTCCTCGGCGAGTTCTCCTGCATAGACGGCCGGCCCCGGGGCGCGACGGTCACCGCGATGCGCCGCAGCGAGGGCGCGGTGGTCGCCGCGGAGGCCTTCCTGCGGCTCCTGGAGCGCGACCCGGGCCTGTGCCTGTCGGTGCTGCGCAGTGTCGTGGGCCGATTACGGGACTCCGACGGGCTGCGCGCCGAACAGGGCGCCCGCACCACCCGCGCCCGGGTCGCCGGGCTGCTGGTGAAGCTCGCCGTGCAGTACGGCTCGGCGGCCCCGGGGACCCTGCCGGGTGCCGTCGCCGTGCAGGTCAACCAGCGTGAACTGGCCGCCGCCACCGGGGCGTCCAGGGAGTCGGTGGTGCGCTGCCTGCGGGCCATGCAGCAGGAGGGTCTGGTGGCCACCCGCCGGGGGCGGACCGTCGTACTCGACCTGGCGGGGCTGCGGCGCTGGGCCGAGGAGTGAGCCGACGCGCCTGCAGCGCGCACGCAACCCGCGTGCAACTCACGTGCAACTCGCGTGCATGAGAACGGAACTCCCGGCGCCGAATGCGTCATTTGACGCTGTACGGCGGCTGTGAAGGCGCTTCCATCGTCCCCTGGCGCCCGGACCGGTACGGCGATCGGGGGAACGGGCCGGGCGCTCCGGGGGAGCACGCCGGGACGGCCGCCACAGGGGGAGCTAGGCCACCGACCCGATCCGCCGCGCCGGGGCCTGCGAAGACGTCACGTCGTGGTGGATCGGGGTGTGCGCCCCGGTCAGGGAGACCCCGCTGCCGCCCCTGCGGTTCGCGACGATCTCGGCCGCGATCGACAGCGCGGTCTCCTCGGGCGTACGGGCGCCGAGGTCGAGGCCGATGGGCGACCTGAGGCGGGCCAGCTCCAGTTCGGTGACGCCGACCTCGCGCAGGCGCTCGTTGCGGTCCAGGTGGGTGCGGCGCGAGCCCATCGCGCCGACGTAGGCCACCGGGAGGCGCAGGGCGAGCCGGAGCAGCGGGACGTCGAACTTGGCGTCGTGGGTGAGGACGCACAGGACGGTACGGCCGTCGACCTGCGTGCGCTCCAGGTACCTGTGGGGCCACTCGACGACGATCTCGTCGGCCTCCGGGAAGCGGGTCCTGGTGGCGAAGACGGGGCGCGCGTCGCACACCGTCACGTGGTAGCCGAGGAACTTGCCGACCCGGACCAGCGCGGACGCGAAGTCGATCGCACCGAAGACGATCATCCGGGGCGGCGGGACGGACGACTCGACCAGCACCATGAGCGGTGCTCCGCACCGAGAGCCCTGCTCTCCGATCTCCAGGGTGCCGGTGCGGCCCGCGTCCAGGAAGGCGGCCGCCTCGGCGGCGACCGTGCGGTCCAGCTCCGGATGGGCGCCGAAGCCGCCCTCGTGGGAGCCGTCGGCGTCCACCAGGAGGGCGCGGCCCAGGAGCTCCGGCGGCCCGGTGACGATCCGCGCGACCGCCGCCGCGTCCCCGCGCACGGCGGCGGCCAGCGCGGCCGCGGCCACCGGCCGGACGGGGTCGTCCGCCCGTATCGGTGTGACGAGGATGTCGATGACGCCGCCACAGGTCAGACCGACGGCGAAGGCGTCGTCGTCGCTGTACCCGAAGCGCTCCAGGACGGTCTCCCCGTCCTCCAGCGCCTGCCGGCACAGCTCGTACACGGCGCCCTCCACACAACCGCCGGAGACCGAGCCCACGGCCGTGCCCTCGGCGTCCACCGCGAGGGCGGCACCGGGCTGCCGGGGCGCACTTCCGCCGACGGCCACCACCGTGGCCACGGCGAAGTCCCGCCCGTCGACGACCCACCGACTCAGCTCCTCGGCGATGTCCAGCATGTCCCGATCTCCTTGACGAGGTTGAGGTCAAGCGCCCCGTAAGGGGCGCGGGGAACTGCGCGACCAGCCCGAACGGACCCGCACCCGACCACGGGCCCGTTCACGGCTCTCCCAGCGGAGCGTCCTAGTGGACGCCCAGCCAGCTCTCAATGGGATTGAGGGCGAAATAGACCAGGAAGATCCCTGTCAGGCCCCACATGAATGCCCCGACCTCCCGCGCCCTGCCCTGAGCTGCCTTGATTGCGGTGTAGGAGATGACGCCGGCGGCCACGCCGGTGGTGATGGTGTAGGTGAAGGGCATCAGGACGACCGTCAGGAACACCGGGATGGCGGTGGCCCGGTCGGCCCAGTCCACGTGCCGGGCGTTCATCAGCATCATCGCGCCGATGACCACCAGGGCGGCCGAGGCGACCTCCTGGGGCACGATCGCGGTGAGCGGGGTGAAGAACAGGCAGGCCGCGAAGAACAGGCCGGTGACGACGGAGGCGAGACCGGTACGGGCGCCCTCGCCGACCCCCGTGGCCGACTCGATGAACACGGTCTGGCCGGAGCCGCCGGCCACTCCGCCGATCGCGCCGCCCGCGCCGTCGATGAACAGCGCCTTGGACAGGCCCGGCATCCGGCCCTTGTCGTCGGCGAGCTTCGCCTCGGTGCCGACGCCGATGATGGTGGCCATCGCGTCGAAGAACCCGGCGAGCACGAGGGTGAAGACGATCATCGCCACCGTCATCGCGCCGACCTTGCCCCAGCCGCCGAACGCGACGTGCCCGAAGAGCGAGAAGTCCGGCATGGAGACGGCGGAGCCGTGCAGTTCGGGCGCGGCGCCGCTGGCCCACTGTTTCGGGTCGATGACTCCGAGGCCGTTCAGTACGGCCGCCACGACCGTGCCGCTGATGATGCCGATCAGGATCGCGCCGGGGACGTTCCGGGCCTGCAGCATGAAGATCAGCAGCAGGGTGCCGGCGAAGAGCAGCACCGGCCAGCCGGCGAGTTCGCCCGCGGGACCGAGGGTGACCGGGGTGGCCTTGCCCTGGTGCACGAAGCCGGACTTGTAGAAGCCGATCAGGGCGATGAACAGGCCGATGCCCATGGTGATGCCGTGCTTGAGCGCGAGCGGGATCGCGTTCATGATCATCTCGCGCAGGCCGGTGACGACCAGGAGCATGATGACGACGCCGTACATCACGCACATGCCCATCGCCTGCGGCCAGGTCATCTGCGGGGCGACCTGCGAGGACAGCACGCCGGAGACGGAGAGGCCGGCGGCGAGCGCGAGGGGCACCTTGCCGGCGAAGCCCATCAGCAGCGTGGTGAAGGCCGCCGCGAACGCCGTCGCGGTGATCAGCGCCTTCTGTCCGAGGGTGTCCCCGGCCGCGTCCTTGCCGGACAGGATCAGGGGGTTGAGCAGGAGGATGTACGCCATCGCCATGAAGGTGGTGACGCCGCCGCGCACTTCACGCGCGACGCTCGATCCTCGCTGGGAAATATGAAAGTACCGGTCGAGCCAGGACCGTCCGGCCGGGACGCGGGTGCCTTCTCCCGCGTCTTCGGCCGTCGCCCTGGGCTCCAGTGACTGCTGGGTCATGGTGCCGTCTCCCAAGGTTCACAGGGGCCCCCGCAGCCGCCGTTGCGCAAACGCCTCCGACGGTACGGGATTTGGGAAGTGCATGACCCGGGGGACGGCCCGGTGGTGCACGCTTTGGGTGGGCGGCGCCGGGAGTTGAGCAGTTGCCCGGCGCCGGTGGTGCCGCGTTACGACGTGGCCGCGGGAGGCGGCCACGCCCTGGTCACGCGTTGCCCGTCAGGTGTTCCGGGCGTACCGGTGTCCTGTTCAGTTCCAGGCCGGTCGCGTTGCGGATCGCCGCGAGGACCGCCGGAGTCGAGGACAGGGTGGGGGCCTCGCCGACACCGCGCAGCCCGTACGGGGCGTGGTCGTCGGCGAGTTCGAGGACGTCGACCGGGATGGTCGGCGTGTCGAGGATGGTCGGGATCAGGTAGTCCGTGAAGGACGGGTTCCTGACCTTCGCGGTCTTCGGGTCGACGATGATCTCCTCCATCACCGCGATGCCCAGGCCCTGGGTCGTACCGCCCTGGATCTGGCCGATGACGGAGAGCGGGTTGAGCGCCTTGCCGACATCCTGGGCACAGGCCAGTTCGATCACCTTGACCAGGCCCAGTTCGGTGTCGACCTCGACGACCGCGCGGTGGGCGGCAAAGCTGTACTGGACGTGGCCGTTGCCCTGCCCGGTGTGCAGGTCGAACGGCACGGTCGCGCGGTGCCGCCACTCCGCCTCGATCTCCACGGCCTCGTCGCCGAGGACGTCCACCAGGTCGGCGAGCACCTCACCGCCGTCGGTCACGACCTTGCCGCCCTCCAGGAGCAGCTCGGCGGTGGCCCAAGCAGGGTGGTACGTGCCGAACTTGCGGCGGCCCAGGTCCAGGACCTTCTCGCGGACCAGCTCGCAGGAGTTCTTCACAGCTCCGCCGGTGACGTACGTCTGCCGG
Organism: Streptomyces sp. GbtcB6; assembly: GCF_019091475.1. NCBI lineage: Bacteria > Bacillati > Actinomycetota > Actinomycetes > Kitasatosporales > Streptomycetaceae > Streptomyces > Streptomyces sp. GbtcB6. Next base: position 46,109 of record NZ_JAGXJL010000033.1, read on the forward strand.
GAGGCCGAGGTCGAACCGGCCGAGCCCACCTGGGTGTTGGCGGGGTAGATGGTCACCTGCGCCACGCCGAGCTCGGTGCGCGCGATCTGCGCGTGGACGGTCACACCGCCCTGCCCGACCTCCGCCATCGCGGTGTGCACGACGGCCACGGGCTCGCCGCCGACGACCTCCATCCGCACGCGCGCCGTCGAGTAGTCGTCGAAGCCCTCGGAGAAACCGACGTTCTTGATGCCGACCGCGTAGCCGATGCCGCGTACGACGCCTTCGCCGTGCGTGGTGTTGGACAGACCACCGGGCAGCTGCCGTACGTCCGCGCCCTCGCTGCTCTCCCACTGGCGCTCGGGCGGCAGCGGCATCGCGCTGACCCGGCGCAGGAGTTCGGCGACGGGGGCCGGGGAGTCGACCGGCTGGCCGGTCGGCATGATGGTGCCCTGCTCCATGGCGTTCAGCTTCCTGAACTCCACCGGATCCATGCCCAGTTGCTTGGCGACCTTGTCCATCTGGGCCTCGTAGGCGAAGCACGCCTGGACCGCGCCGAAGCCGCGCATCGCGCCACAGGGCGGGTTGTTGGTGTAGAGGGCGATGGCCTCGATCTCGACGTCGTCGACGACGTACGGGCCGATGCCGAGCGAGGAGGCGTTGCCGACGACGGCCGGGGAGGCGGAGGCGTAGGCACCGCCGTCGAGCACGATCCGGCACTTGACGTGCGTCAACTTGCCTTCGCGCGTTGCCCCGTGCTCGTAGTAGAGGCGGGCCGGGTGGCGGTGGACGTGGCCGAAGAAGGACTCGAAGCGGTTGTAGACGATCTTCACCGGTTTGCCGGTGCGCAGGGCCAGCAGGCAGGCGTGGATCTGCATCGACAGGTCCTCGCGGCCGCCGAACGCGCCGCCGACGCCGGACAGCGTCATCCGCACCTTGTCCTCGGGCAGGCCGAGGACGGGCGCGATCTGGCGCAGGTCGCTGTGCAGCCACTGGGTGGCGATGTAGAGGTGGACGCCGCCGTCCTCCTCGGGCACGGCGAGCCCGGACTCGGGGCCGAGGAAGGCCTGGTCCTGCATGCCGAAGTAGTACTCGCCCTTGACGATGACGTCGGCCTTCTTCGCCGCCTCGTCGGCGTTGCCGCGGACGATCGGCTGGCGGTGCACGATGTTGGGGTGCGGGACGTGGCCGATGTGGTGGTCGTCGCGGTTCTCGTGGACGTGGATCGCGTCCGGGGCGGTGGCCGAGGCCTCGTCGGTGATGACGGGCAGTTCGCGGTACTCGACCTTGATCTTCGCGGCCGCGCGGCGGGCGGTCTCCGGGTGGTCGGCGGCGACGATCGCGACCGGCTCGCCGTGGTGGCGTACCTTGCCGTGCGCGAGGACCGGGGTGTCCTGGATCTCCAGGCCGTAGTTCTTCACCTCGGTGGGCAGGTCGTCGTACGTCATGACGGCGTAGACACCGGGCTGGGCGAGGGCCTCGCCGGTGTCGATCGAGACGATCTCGGCGTGCGCGACCGTCGAGCGGAGGATCTGGCCCCAGAGCATGTCCTCGTGCCACATGTCGGACGAGTACGCGAACTCTCCGGTGACCTTGAGGGTGCCGTCCGGGCGGAGCGTGGACTCGCCGATGCCGCCCTTGGTCTGGGAGCCCTGGGTGACCTTGGTGGGAGTGCCGAGGGGAGCGCCGTTGGTGGGCATCCGGTTCAGACCGCCTCTCCCTGCCGGGCGGCCGCGAGGCGGACCGCGTCCATGATCTTCTCGTAGCCGGTGCAGCGGCACAGGTTGCCCGACAGCGCCTCGCGGATGTCCGCGTCGGTCGGGTTGGGGTTGCGCTCCAGCATCTCGTCGGCGGCGACCAGCAGCCCCGGGGTGCAGAAGCCGCACTGGACGGCGCCGGCGTCGATGAACGCCTGCTGGATGGGGGAGAGTTCGGTGCCCTCTCCGGTGTGGGAGTCGGAGGGGGGCTTGGGCTGCCAGTTCTTTGAAGTGTCACGCGTGACATGTGACATACCACAGGCCTCCGTCCCGCAGGCCCGCTGCCTGGCGTACTCCGCCAGCCCCTCCACGGTGACGACCTCCCGGCCCTCCACCTGCCCCGCCGCGACCAGACACGAGCACACGGGCACGCCGTCCAGCCGGACGGTGCACGACCCGCACTCCCCCTGCTCGCAGGCGTTCTTGGAGCCGGGCAGGCCCAGGCGCTCCCTCAGCACGTACAGCAGGGACTCGCCCTCCCACACATCGTCGGCTTCCTGCGGACGTCCGTTGACGGTGAAGTTGACGCGCATCAGGCGACACTCCCCTTCTGCAAAGTGGTGCCGCGGTACGACTCCCAGGTCCAGGTGAGCGTCCGGCGGGCCATCACGCCGACCGCGTGGCGGCGGTAGCTCGCGGTGCCCCGGACGTCGTCGATCGGGTTGCAGGCGGCGGCGCACAGGTCCGCGAACTGCTTGGCGACCGACGGGGTGATGATCTTTCCGTTGTCCCAGAAGCCGCCCTCGTCGAGCGCCGCGTTCAGGAAGTCCTCGGCGACCTTGGCGCGCACCGGCGTCGGGGCGGCCGAACCGATCCCGGTCCGCACGGTCCGCGTCTCGGGGTGCAGGGCGAGCCCGAAGGCGCACACGGCGATCACCATCGCGTTGCGCGTACCGACCTTCGAGTACTGCTGCGGGCCGTCGGCCTTCTTCACATGCACCGCGCGGATCAGTTCGTCGGGCGCGAGGGCGTTGCGCTTGACGCCGGTGTAGAAGTCGTCGATGGGGATGAGCCGGGTGCCGCGCACCGACTCGGCCTCGACCTCGGCGCCCGCCGCGAGCAGCGCGGGGTGGGCGTCGCCGGCCGGGGAGGCGGTGCCGAGGTTGCCGCCGACGCCGCCGCGGTTGCGGATCTGCGGGGAGGCGACCGTGTGCGAGGCGAGGGCCAGGCCCGGCAGCTCGGCGCGCAGGTTCTCCATGATCCGGGTGTACGGGACGGAGGCGCCGAGCCGTACGCTCTCCTCGCCGGCCTCCCATTCGTAGAGATCACCGATGCGGTTGAGGTCGAGGAGGTACTCGGGCCGGCGGTGGTCGAAGTTGATCTCGACCATCACATCGGTGCCACCCGCGATCGGCACTGCGGTGGGGTGCTCGGCCTTCGCGGCGAGCGCCTCCTCCCAGCTGGCGGGGCGAAGGAAGTCCATGACCGGCTCTCTTCTCCGTCTCGTGAGTCTCGTGAGTCGTGCGGATTGAGCCAATCCGTGTGCGGCGGGCCCGGCTCGTTCATGTCCTGTTAACGCGGAATGACGCCAGTACACCGCCCCTTACTCCAGCGGGGTCAGTCACTGAAACCATGAAGGAGTTGGCTGGCCAGCACGGGCATCTTGTAGATTCGTATGAACGGGGGTCATCAGTAACCTCCTGGTCTTCCTGTGGAAACGCAGGAAACGCCCTGGCAGCCATCGGTTGCGGCCCGGCGACCCTTGGTGACGGCCCGCGGACCCGCCCGTCCGGGCGCCTCACCCGTGACCCTTCATGATTCATCGTAGATTTCGAGACACAGAACGGCGGCGACGAGATGCGGCTGCGCGCACTCCTGGACACCGATGCGCTGGGCCTGCGGCTGCTCGGCGGCGAGGACGAGCTGGACCGTACCGTGCGCGGGGTCATGACCACCGACCTGCGCGACCCCAGCCGCTACCTCTCCGGCGGTGAGCTGGTGCTGACGGGCCTGGCCTGGCGCCGGGACGCGGCGGACTCCGAGCCGTTCGTACGACTCCTGGTGCAGGCCGGGGTGGTCGCGCTGGCGGCGGGCGAGGCGGAGCTGGGCGACGTCCCGGAGGACCTGGTCGTGGCCTGCGCCCGGCACCGCCTCCCGCTCTTCGCGGTCCACGAGTCGGTGGCCTTCGCGACGATCACCGAGCATGTCGTACGGCAGGTCAGCGGCGAGCGTGCCGGGGACCTGGCGGCCGTCGTGGACCGGCACCGGCGGATGATGACCTCGGGCCCGGCGGGCGGCGGTCCGGACGTGGTCCTGGACCTGCTCGGCTCCGACCTCGACCTGCGGGCCTGGGTGCTGTCCCCGGCCGGCCGCCTGATCGCGGGCTCCAAGGTGTCGGGGCCCGCGCTGCCCGCCGAAGCCTGCGCCGGGCTGGCCGCCGAGCACCTGGCCGCCACCCGCACCGGCCGCCGCGGCCCGCACCGCGTCCTGCTCGACGGCACGACCTACTCGCTCTTCCCGATCCGTTCCAGCGGCCGCTCCCCGCAGGGTGCCCGGGACGTACGCGAGACCGTGCTGTCGGACTGGCTGCTGGCCGTCGAGGCGGACGCGGGCGACTGGCCCGAGGAGCGGCTCGACCTGCTCCAGGGCGTCACCCAGCTGATCGCCGTCGAGCGCGACCGCCGCGACGCGGCCCGCACGGTGCGGCGCAGGCTGGCGCAGGAGGTCCTGGAGCTGGTCCAGACCGGCGCGGCCCCGGCCGAGATCGCCGCCCGCCTGCGGGTGGCCGCCCCGGTCCTGCTGCCCGGCCTCGGCGCGGCCCCGCACTGGCAGGTGGTCGTCGCCCGCGTCGAGTGGGACGGCGGCGAGGTGGAGGGCGGCCCGGTGGCCCAGTCCCTCCTGGAGGAGATCCTGGTCGACCCGCTGGCGACCGGCCCGGAGCCCTCCGACCGGATAGCGGTGGCCCACACCGGCGACGAGGCGATCGCCCTCGTGCCGCTGCCCGCCGTCGTCGCCGAGCACGACGGCTCCGAGTCCGGCATCCACGCCGACGCCCTCCTGGCGGCCGTACGGGACCCGCTGGCGGCGGGTCTCGACGACGACGGCCGGGTCACCCTCGGTGTCAGCGCGGCCGTGCACTCCGCGGAGGGGCTGCGCGGCGCCCTGGAGGAGGCCCGGCACGCCCGCCGGGTGGCGGCGGCCCGCCCGGGCCGGGTCTGCGCGGCCGGTCATCAGGAGCTGGCCTCGCATGTCCTTCTCCTCCCCTTCGTCCCCGATGACGTCCGCCGTGCCTTCACCGCCCGGCTGCTGGACCCCCTGCGGGACTACGACCGCCGCCACCGCGCCGAACTGATCCCCACCCTTGAGGCGTTCCTCGACTGCGACGGCTCCTGGACCCGCTGCGCCACCCGTCTCCACCTGCACGTCAACACGCTGCGCTACCGCGTGGGGAGGATCGAGCAGTTGACGGGCCGGGACCTGTCCCGGCTGGAGGACAAGCTCGATTTCTTCTTGGCATTGCGGATGAGTTGAGGTCACGCGGGCGTGCGACCGGCTCACGCCAAGTGCCGCCGCCGTCCCACGACTTTGTGAAATTATTCACCCACCCTCTTGGCCCCGCGCGGCGATCGGTGCTGGAATGCGGCCACCACTTCACTGCTCGACGGCGCGCTAGGGGAGGGCAACGTGGCGTATTCCGCCATGTCTGGGAACGGAACGACCGCTGGTGACGATCCGCTCCAGACCGCGGTATGGCGGCTGCGCTCGCGGGCCTGCTGGGCCGACGCGGCGGCCCTGCTGCCGTCGGACACCCCGGCGTACTCGCTGCAGCGGGCGGGGCTGATGGTCGAGCGGTGTCTGTACACCGAGCGGGGCTGGGAAGAGGCCGAGGACGCGCTGCGGACGGCGGAGGCGGTGGCCCGGACCGACGAGGAGCGGGGGGCGGCCGCCTGCGAGCGCGGCCAGCTCGCCTACGCGGCCACGCTGCACGGCGTCCGCGACCGGGCGGACGAGGCGCGGGCCGCGCTCGGCAGGGCGGCGGCGCTGATCCCGCCGGGGACGTCGGGGCGGGCGCTGCTCGACTTCCGCCGGGGTCTGCTGGCGGAGAACCTCACCCGTTCCCCGCAGGCCGCCCGCGCCGCCTACCGCCGCGCCCACGCCGCCGCCACCGCCCACGCCGACCCTCTCCTCCTCTCCTTCACCTGGCGCCACCTGGCCGGACTGGCGCTGCGGGACGGGGAGTTGGCGGAGGCGCGGCACGGGTTCGCGGAGTCGCTGCGGATCAGGGAGGAGCTGGGCTACCTGGTGGGCACGGCCCCGGCCCTCGCCTCCCTGGCCGACACGGAGTCCGAGCCGGAGGCGTCGCGCCTGCGCGAGGAGGCGGGCCGCCTGTTCCGCCTCCTGGGCGGCGTCCCGACCTGGCTGGCGCGGCAGCTGACACCGCCCGCACCGGGAGCGGCGACCGCCTGAGGATCGGCTCAGAGGAAACTGAGAGTTTGCTGTGCCAGGCTCACGCGCCCCGACCCTCTCAGGAGCGCTTCGCCATGAGCACCGTCAACGGGCTGCCGGCCCATGTCCTGCTGGTCCACATCGTCGTCGTCCTGGTCCCGTTGACGGCACTCGCCCTGGTGGCCGCCGCACTGTGGCCGCGGGTCGCCCGGCGGCTGGGGGTGCTGCTGCCCGCGCTCGCCCTGGTCGCCCTGGTCAGCGTGCCGCTGACGACCCAGGCCGGCGAGTGGCTGGAGCGGCACGTGACCGAGGACACCCTGGTCCGCCGGCACACCGAACTGGGCGACGGGCTGCTGCCGTGGGCCCTGGGTCTGTTCGTACTGGCCGCGGTGGTGTGGTGGGCGACGCGGCGCAGCGGCGAGGAGCAGGCTCCCGGCAAGGACGCCCGCTGGTCGGCCCTCCCGGTGCGGATCGTCGTGGGCGTGCTGTCGGTGGCCGTGGCGGCCGGCGCGGTGGTCGACGTCTACCGCATAGGCGACTCGGGCGCGAAGGCGGCGTGGCACGACGCGTACCAGAAGACGGCGAAGGGCAGCTGAGGGCGCTGAGGCCGGGGGGTGGGGACGCTTACCGGCGCTTGCCGGGTGCCGCCCGCGCCCACCCGTGCCGCCCTGGGGGCACCTCCCAGGCCCTTAAGGCACTGGGGGAGGCACGACTGCCCGCGGACAACGAGCCCCGTCAGGGGCGCGGGGCTGTATTTGATGTGCGGCTCCGCCGCGTGGGCGCGACCAGCCACGACGCACCCGACCCACACCGCTACGGCGATCCCCCGGCGCCCACCGCATAAAGGAGCGGCGAGCGAAGCGCCCCGTCAGGGGCGCGGGGAACTGCGCGACCAGCCCCCACCCACCCGCACCCGGCACCCGGTCCGCACCCCTACGGCGAGCCGCCGCCGCAAACGCCCTGCCCTGTCAGCCCGCGGCGGCGAAATGCCCGGTCACCAACCGCCGCACGGCGTCCAGCTCCCCCGAGATCAACGCCTCCAGCAGCGCCGCATGCTCGGCCGCATCTGCCATCAGGTCGGCCCGCGCCCCGCGCAGCGGAACCGCACGGCGGTGCAGGTCCTCGGCGATCTGTACCAGCTGTTCGTTGCCCGCGAGGGCCAGCACCGCCCGGTGGAACGCCCGGTCGGCCTCCGCGTACGTCACCCGGCACCCCGTCGCCGCCGCCCGCACCGACTCCTCGGCGAGCGGCCGCAACGCGGCCCACCGCTCGGCCGGCACGCTGCGCGCCAGCCGCAGCATCACCGGTGCCTCGATCAGCGCCCGCACCTCGGCCAGTTCCGCGAGCTCGCGAGCGCCCCGCTCCACGACCCGGAACCCGCGGTTGGGCACGACCTCGACCGCGCCCTCCAGCGCCAGCTGCTGCATCGCCTCGCGCACCGGTGTCGCGGAGACCCCGAACCGCTCCCCCAGCGCCGGCGCCGAGTACACCTCGCCGGGCGCCAGCTCCCCGCCGACCAGCGCCGTACGCAACGCGTCGAGGATCTGCCCGCGCACGGAGGCCCGCTGCACAGCGGGCCTCGGCTGCCGGATCGGCGGCTCACTGTGCGTGTGCTCGCCCCGCGCGGCCGGCGGACCGGCGGGGAAACCGGGCGCCTCCCGCGCCGACTCCTCGGACCGCGACTGCGCAGGCACCCTGGCCGTCTCGGCGGGAGCCGCGTGCGCGCGCTGGTCCACGGGTCCTCCTCCGGCTCGTCGGCACTTGGGTCATTAACGGCGGGTTGTTACTTGTCCGTCAAGCACCTTAGGCGCACAAGGCGCTGGTTCAAACTTCCGAACGGGTGGGTAAGGTAAGGCTTACTTATCTGGCAGTCGGCCCTCACCCGATCGGCGGTAGCCCATGATCTCCCCCGTCTCCGCCTCCTACGCCCGCCTCACCGAGGTCTGCCCGGACCTGGCGGTCACGGAGCTGGGGCCGGGCGACGCGGCGCCCCGGGGCGGCGACTGGGTCGGCGCCGCCGAGCTGGCGGCGGGCGGTCCCGGTCTGGACGCCTTCCTGGCCTGGGACGAGGACCAGATCCTGCGCGACGAGGGAAAGCCGGCCCGCCCCGACGTGGTCGCGACCTTCGGCCTGCACCGCTACGGCTGGGCCGCCTGCCTCCTGATCACCCTCCCCTGGTTCCTGGACCGCCGGGTCCCCCGCCTCCCCGCGACCGAGGTGTCGTACGACCGTACGGCGGGCCGGATGGCCGTACGCGTCGCCTCCTTCGCCTGCCTCCCGGACGACCCGGCGGCGGCGCTGCCCGGCGCGGTCGTCGTCGGCGGCGAGGAGGCGCTGCGGGCGGAGGTGCGGGCTGCCGTCGCCGAGCATCTGGAACCGGTCCTCGGCGGCTTCGGGCCGCGGATGCGGCGGCGCGGACGCGCCCTGTGGGGCATGGCGACCGACGAGGTCGTCGAGGGGCTCTGGTACATCGCCGGACTGCTCGGGGAGGAGGAGCGGGTCGTACGCGAACTCGAACAGCTCCTGCCGGGCGCCACCAAGCCGTACGTCGGCTCGGCCGCCTTCCGGGTGCTGACCGGTCCGGCCGGGGAGCCGCTGCCCACCCGGGACCGGGCGAGCTGCTGCATGTACTACACCCTGCGTCCCGAGGACACCTGCGCCACCTGCCCGCGGACCTGCGACGACGAGCGGATCGTCAAACTCGTGGCGGCCGCGGCGGCCTGAGCCGCCCTCAGCCTCTCCGCGGCACCCACCCCCGGGGTGCAGCACTCCTCGGCATCCACTAAGATCGCCGATGGCAAGGTCGCTCCTGTGGGGACAGGGAATTCACAACTTCCTCACTTGCCGCAGGAACTTTCCGAAGAACCACCCGTATGGGTAGTCTTACTCGAACTCAACTCCCGCCCCTCACGCGGCAGTTCGAGCAGAATGCCGCCCTGGGGCATCCCCTTGCACTTCCTTGGCGGCCTCTTGCCCCGAAACCCCCTGAGGGCCAGTGGGATTGGGCCACTATGGCGGGCGATACGCCCTATCCCAATGCAAGGGACCCCTAGATGAGACTGACCGACATATCGCTGAACTGGCTGCTTCCCGGCGCCGTACTGCTCCTGGGCATGCTGGTCGCGGTGGCGGTGCTTGCGCGGTCCAAGCGGTCCGGCGGGGAGCACGCGAAGGACGACTCGTGGGAGCGCAGCGAGGAGCGCCGCCGGCGTAAGGAAGCCGTATACGGCACCGTCTCCTACGCGCTCCTGTTCGCCTCCGCGTCGGTCGCCGCGGCCCTCTCGTTCCGCGGCCTGGTCGGCTTCGGCCAGCAGAACCTCGGCCTCTCCGACGGCTGGGAGTACCTCGTGCCGTTCGGTCTGGACGGCGCGGCGATGTTCTCCTCCGTCCTCGCGGTGCGCGAGGCGAGCCACGGTGACGCGGCCCTCGGCTCCCGGATACTCGTGTGGACGTTCGCGGGCGCCGCGGCCTGGTTCAACTGGGTGCACGCGCCCAGGGGCGTCGACCACGCGGGCGCTCCCCAGTTCTTCGCCGGCATGTCGCTGTCCGCGGCCGTCCTCTTCGACCGTGCGCTGAAGCAGACCCGCAAGGCCGCCCTGCGTGAGCAGGGCCTGGTGCCGCGCCCGCTGCCGCAGATCCGCATCGTCCGCTGGCTGCGCGCCCCCCGCGAGACCTACAAGGCCTGGTCGCTGATGCTCCTCGAGGGCGTGCGCAGCCTGGACGAGGCGGTCGACGAGGTGCGCGAGGACAAGCGGCAGAAGGAGACGAACCGGCTGCGCCGCCGCGAGCAGGACCGTCTGGAGCGGGCTCAGCTCAAGGCCATAAGCCGGGGCCACCGCGGCTTCGTCGGACGCGGCCGGCAGGACGAGGTCCAGCACCAGGTGGAGCGCGCCTCCCAGCCCACTGCGGAGCCTGCCATATCGGCGCCGGAGCAGCTGCCCGTACGCCAGCGGCCCTCCCTTCAGCCCGTCCGCAAAGGGTCTGACCCGATCACGGTCGACCTGACCGCGGAGGACGACACAATGGCGCTGCCGCGCCTCGACTCCCTGGAGCGCAAGCTCAAGGACCTTGAGCAGCAGTTCGGCTGATCACCTGCTGCCGTACGGCACCTCGGGACGGGGGCGTGACCTTCAAGGTCACGCCCCCGTCCCGTTGTGTATACGGCCCCGGCCCCCGCTAGGCGGCCTCCGCGTCCAGTTCGAACCACACGGACTTCCCGACCTCGTGCGCCTGGACACCCCACGCGTCCGCGAGGGAGTCGACCAGCACCAGGCCCCGGCCGTGTGTGCCGTCGCCGGTGCCCGGGGTGCACACCCGCGGCCTGCGGGCCACGAAGTCCCGCACCTCCACGCGTAGTTGGCTTGGTTCCACGACCGCCGTCAGCACCGCCTCGCGGTCGGTGTGGACGAGTGCGTTGGTGACGAGTTCACTGGTGAGCAGTTCCGCTATCTCGGAGCGGCCGGGACGCCCCCAGTGCCGCAGCAGTTCCCGCAGTTCCCTGCGTGCCTCGGGCACCGCCCGCAGGTCCGAGCGCCCCAGTCGGCGCCTGAGCTGCGAGGGGTGCCCCCGTTCCGTCGGGTCGGTCTCTTCCCCCGCCGTCTGCGCCGAGGAGGCCCCGATGGCCACGGGACCGCCCCCTCGTGCCTGACTGTTCATGACCCCCGCCCGCACGCTGTTGCCGGATCCCCTCCTGATCGAACACGTTCACGGGATCCATGCCCGCTCGGGCACGGGCCAGTCATGTCACGTCGATGACGACCGGGTGTTCGGCCAAGTCCCGGGTACGCTCCGGCCCGTACGTCACCGTCCGGACCGTCCCGTACGCGCCAAGGGTGCCGCGGACCCGGCGTGATTCAGCCCCGCACGCAACCCCCCGAGCTGTTTCACGCGGTCCGCGGCACCGGCGAACCTGGCCGAAAGCCGACCTTCCGGCTACTTGCCCCCGAGGCCGGTGGTGCCGATGTGAATGATCTTGTGGGTGGAGCGGGTCATGTCGACGACCAGCTTCGTGGTGGTGTTGCGGCTCCAGGTGAGGGTGACGACGGCCTCCGTGTACCTGGCCGTGCCGTTGTCCTTGACCTTCCACTTGAGCGGGGTGTTCTGGGCCCGCAGCACCCCGTCCGCGTGCTCCCGGTCCTCCCAGGCCGTCAGCTTCTTCAGGTAGGTCGGGTCGATGTAGTAGGCGCGCAGCGCGGTGGGCAGGTCACCGCTGCCGTCCGGGTCGCTCTCCGCGTCGATGTAGGCGCCGTAGAAGTCGGCGATGCGGGTGATGTTGTCGGCCGGGTTGCCGGCGACGGTGCGCGGAGCGCCGGCCGAGGCCTGGGCGGTGACGCCGAGCCCGAGGGCCACGGCGAGGACGCCGGCGGTGAGGACGGCGCGGGTCTTGCTGCTCATGTCTGATTCCCCGTGTTCTGTGTGTGCGGTGCGTGTGGTGTGTGCCGTGCGGTCTGTGGTGCGGTGATGGTCCGTCGGGGCCGTCCTCCCCTCCCCCGAACGGGAGGACGGCCCCGGTCCTCGCGGTGGCCGTGGGTCAGTGGAGCTTGTGCACGGCCGTCGTGGTCGTCTTCCGGAACGCCTTCACCGGCGCGTCCGCGAAGCCGCCCAGCCGCCCCCAGTCCACGACCGTGACGGTGCGCCCGTCCCGGCCGACCGAGAGCAGCCGGATGTCACTGGCGCCCCAGGAGGTCACGGTGTGCAGGGCGTAGACGTGGGCGCCGTCCCCGGCCGGCAGCGTCCCCTCGTCCCGCAGCGTGGCCTCGGTCTCCGGGTCGGCCCGCTCGATCCGCCCCGGGCAGGACCTGATGTCCTGGTTCAGCCGGGCGAACCTGCCCTTCGCCGCCCGCACGCCGGGCAGCTCGACGCTGACCTGACGGGCGCCCGTGTCGAGGTCGGTCCGGAACTCCCGGTACCAGGAGTCCTGGCCCCCGCCCAGCGCCATGCTCAGGCAGGTGTCCTGTTCGACCACCTCCGGCACCCCGGCGGTGACCTTGCCCGCCGTCCAGGACGTGCCCGGCTGCGGCGGCAGGTCGGCCGCCGCGAGGAAGCCGGGCGGCCTCGGGGCGGCCGCCGCCGGGGCGGCGAGTGCGGTGCCGACGGCCAGTGCGGCGCCGGCGAGTGCGGTGAGCGCGCCTGCTCGGGTGCGCTTGGGCATGACTGATCCCCCGTGAGTTCGGTGCATGGGTGCGGGATGCCGCCGACGGCGCCGGATGGTCGGTCCGGCCCTGGTCGGTGCGACACCAGAAGCATCGGCCGTCACCTCGCCGGACGGCAACGGCCACCGGCCGTTTCGCCGGCCTGGAACCATCCCAGCCCTGCTGACGTGCAGGTATATGAGTGCCTGGGATACGGACGAGCGGGGGAAGGTGCCCGTGCGCGACGATGTCGAGGAGTTCGCGGCGCTGCTGCGGCAGTTGAAGGACCGTACGGACCGGAGCTACGGCTCCCTGGCCCGCCGCCTGAACATGAACACCTCCACCCTGCATCGCTACTGCGCGGGCGAGGCGGTGCCGCTGGACTTCGCTCCGGTGGAACGCCTGGCCGCGTTCTGCGGGGCGACACCGCAGGAACGGCTCGATCTCCACGAGCGCTGGCTGCGAGCGGTGGCAGCACGCCAGCGACCGCGCGCCACGGAGGGCATGGGACCCACAGAGACCGCCGGATTCGCGGAGAACTCCGAACCCGCGGAGCCCTCCGGACCCGCGGAGCCCTCCGGACCCGCAGAGACGGCGCCGCAGACCCCGCAAGCCGCCGGCGCGGAACCGTTAGCGGGAGCGGCCCCCGTCGCCCGCCCCTGGTACCGGCGGCGGCGCATGCTGGTCGCGTCGGCGGTGGCCACCGCCCTGCTGGCGACGCTGGGCACCCTGGCCGCCCTCCCTGACGACCGGCCGGCCGGTGGCACCACGGCCCGGGGCACCGGCTCCTCCGCCACGACCGCCGCCGGCGACGCCGAGCGCCACGGCACCGGCGCCACCGGCCCGGCGCCGAACCCCGCCTCGGCCACCCCGTCACCCCCGGCATCGTCGGACGGCGCCAAGAGTTCCTCCCCCGCCGGCCGGAGCACGCCCGGCACCCCGGCCCCGACCGGCGTCCCCCTCACCTGGACGGCCGACTCACAGCTCTGGGAACTGGGCTGCGACCACGACTACGTCATCGACAAGCAGCCGGCCCAGGTCCCGCCGCCGCCCGCCCCGCAGGACGCCGGCACCTGGGCGGCCACCCAGAGCGCGGTGCACGGCGGCAACACGATCGTGGACGTCTCCGTACAGGGCCGGTCGTCCACCGCCGTCGTCCTGGAGGACCTGCGGGTGCGCGTCGTCGGCCGTACGGCTCCCGCGCCCGGCATCGCCTACTCCATGGCCGACGGCTGCGGCGGCGGGCTCACCCCGCGCTACTTCGACGTGAACCTGGACAAGGACCGCCCCATCGCCCGCCCGGTGGCCGGTGAGGGCCCCGACGGGAAGACCGTCTCGACCATGCACCTGCCCTACCGGGTCTCCGCCACGGACCCGGAGGTGCTGCGCGTCAAGGCGAGCACCGCCGGCTGCGACTGCCGCTGGTACCTCGAACTCGACTGGTCGTCACAGGGCCGCAGCGGCACCGTCCGGATCGACGACCACGGCCGGCCGTTCCGCACCAGCTCCATCAAGGGCCTGCCGCACTACTGGTACGGCTTCGTGAACGGTGTCCGCCAGTGGGTGCCCACCGACTGAGTCACGGCCCGAGTCACGGCCGCGGCATGTTGCGCAGGTTGGAGCGGGCCATCTGGACCATCCGGCCCACGCCGCCGTCGAGGACCATCTTGGACGCGGAGAGCGCGAAGCCGGTGACCATCTCGGCCTTGATCTTCGGCGGGATGGAGAGCGCGTTGGGGTCGGTGACGACGTCGACCAGGGCCGGGCCCTTGTGGTTGAAGGCGTCCTTGAGCGCACCGGCGAGCTGCCTGGGCTTCTCGACCCGCATGCCGTAGGCGCCGCAGGCCCGGGCGACGGCGGCGAAGTCGGGGTTGGTGTTGGCGGTGCCGTACGCGGGCAGGCCCGCGACCAGCATCTCCAACTCGACCATACTCAGCACGGAGTTGTTGAAGAGGACGACCTTCACCGGCAGGTCGTACTGGACGAGGGTGAGGAAGTCGCCCATGAGCATGGCGAATCCGCCGTCCCCGGACATCGACACGACCTGCCGCCGCCGGTCGGTGAACTGGGCGCCGATCGCCATCGGCAGCGCGTTGGCCATCGAGCCGTGCGAGAAGGAACCGATGACCCGGCGGCGGCCGTTGGGCGAGATGTAGCGGGCCGCCCACACGTTGCACATGCCCGTGTCGACGGTGAACACCGCGTCGTCGGCGGCGAGTTCGTCGAGGACCGAGGCCACGTACTCCGGATGGATCGGTACGTGCTTCTCGACCTTCCTCGTGTACGCCTTCACCACCCCCTCCAGCGCGTCCGCGTGCTTCTTGAGCATCCGGTCGAGGAACCGCCGGTTCTCCTTGGCCCGCACCCGCGGCACCAGACAGCGCAGCGTCTCGCGCACGTCACCCCACACCGCCAGGTCGAGGCGGGAGCGGCGGCCCAGCACCTCCGGGCGGACATCGACCTGCACGATCTGCACGTCGTCGGGGAGGAAGGCGTTGTACGGGAAGTCGGTGCCGAGCAGGATCAGCAGGTCGCACTCGTGGGTGGCCTCGTAGGCGGCGCCGTAGCCGAGCAGCCCGCTCATGCCGACGTCGTACGGGTTGTCGTACTGGATCCACTCCTTGCCGCGCAGGGCGTGGCCGACCGGGGACTTGATCTTCTCCGCCAGCTCCATGACCTCCGCGTGGGCGCCGGCCGTGCCGCTGCCGCAGAACAGGGCCACCTTGTCCGCCGCGTCGATCATCGCGACGAGCCGGTCGAGTTCCTCGTCTCCGGGGCGGACGGTCGGCCGGGAGGTGACGATGGCCGCCGAGGCGGACTGCTCGGGCGCGGGCTGGTCAGCGATGTCGCCCGGCAGGCTCACCACGCTCACCCCGCTGCGGCCGACCGCGTGCTGGATGGCGGTCTGGAGCAGCCGGGGCATCTGCTGCGGGTTGGAGATCAGCTCGCTGTAGTGGCTGCACTCCTGGAAGAGCCGGTCGGGGTGGGTCTCCTGGAAGTAGCCGAGGCCGATCTCGCTGGAGGGGATGTGCGAGGCGAGGGCGAGGACCGGGGCCATCGAGCGGTGGGCGTCGTAGAGGCCGTTGATGAGGTGCAGGTTGCCCGGGCCGCAGGAGCCGGCGCAGGCCGCCAGCGTGCCGGTGATCTGGGCCTCGGCGCCGGCCGCGAAGGCGGCGGTCTCCTCGTGGCGGACGTGGATCCAGTCGATGGCGGAGTTGCGGCGGACGGCGTCCACGACCGGGTTGAGGCTGTCGCCGACGACGCCGTAGAGGCGGCGCACCCCGGCGCGGACGAGGATGTCGACAAACTGTTCGGCGACGTTCTGCTTGGCCATGGCGGTCGGGCACCCTTCGGCTCCGCGGATCTCCGGCTCCCTGCGCGATGCCCTTCCATGTATCCACAGAGGTCGCGTTCACGCCTCCCAGACGGCCGCCGCCGTACGGTCGTCGGCGTACCCCTTGACCCGTACCTGGGCGTCCGCGAGGAACGCGGCGAGGCCCGGCGGGGTGCGGCCGGACCAGCGCCGGGCCAGGTAGGCGCAGAGTGCGGGCTCGCCGCGCAGCGGGTCGGCGAGGCCGCCCGTGCACATCACGAGCGCGTCACCCGGGCGGGCTACCGAGGCCCGGAACAGGAACGGGTCGCGGGGCGGCTCGGGGGCCGGTTCGTAGGGGCTCGGCGGGGTCGGGATGCCGAGGTCCATGGTGAGCCGGTCGCCCTGCGGGGTCTCGGAGGGCAGCGAGCCGAAGCCGAGCACGGGTTCGCCGGGGGTGTCGGCGTCGACGCGCGGTTCGATGTCCTGCCACTCGCCGCCCCGGAGCCGGAACAGCCCGCCCTCGCCGACGCCGAAGAAGACGCGGGTACGGGATTGGGGGTGGGCGGGGATGAGGAGGCAGCGCAGGCTGGCCGCGTACTCCTCGGGGGCGATGCCCTGTTCGGCGGCGCTGGCGCGGAGCTTGCCGAGACTGCGGTCGGTCAGCCGGTGCAGCCCGGACTTGAGGTCGCCGCGCCGAGCGGCCTGGATGTCCTCGGTGAGCCGCTGGTGGCTGCGGCCCACGGCCCGGGCGATCCACTCGCACACCTCGGCGGCGGCCCGGTGCGCGCCGGGGGTGGCCCGGGCGCCGGTGGCCATGGCGACGAGGACCAGGGCCTGCTCGCCGGCCCCGAACCGGGCGGTGAGCAGGGCGTCGCGGCGCGGCTCGCCCCGGTACCGGGCGGAGTCGCCGCGCTGGGAGACGGCCCGCAGGGTGCAGGCGCCGTACCGGGCGCCGTCCAGGACGGTGTCGGCGACCAGGTCGTCGAGTTCGTCGGGGTCGGCGGCGGGCAGGGCGGTGGGCTCGGCGTCGTAGGTGGGCGGTCCGGAGCCGACGTAGTCCACGGAGGAGGCCGAGGCGGCGGCCGGGACGGCCACGGCGGCCGAGACCTCCCGGCTTTCCGGCGGCTCCGGGAGGTCGGGGGCCTCTGGGAATTCCGGGATCTCCGGAAATTCAGGGACTTCCGGGGCGGCACGTGGCGGTGGCGGCGCGGCCAGGTCGAGGCGGGTCGCGGGGTGGGCGTCGGCCGGGGCGTCGTCGTCCGCCTCCAGCAGGTCCTGGTCCACCTCGTCCCACGGCCAGGCCTTCGGCGCGGCCCTGGTGTCCCCGGCGGGGTCGGCGGCCGCCCGCTGTGCGGGCACGGTCGGCGGTGCCTGTTCGTCGCCCGGTTCCGCGGTGACGCCCCGTCGTCCCCCCACCGTCTTCTTCGCCGAGGCGAAGCGGTCGTCCAGGGAATCGGGTGCGGCCGTGGGTCCGGTGTCCTCGGTGGAGTCGTCGTACAACTGCCCCCACCAGTCGTCGTCATGACGGGCGGGCCTACCCCCTGGCTGGCTCATGCCCCTAATTGTCCACCGCGCGGGCCGGATGAAAACGGGGCATCCGGAAAATCCCGCACACGACCCCGTCTCGAACGGCGCGTCGAGGGACATCCTGAACACCCGTACGAGGAAAGGGACTCGACGACACGCGCGAGACGAGCGGCACGGACGAGGAGGAGGAGACGGACGAGACGGACGGCAGGGACGAGGCGCGGCCGACGGGGCTGACACGTGTGAGTCGCCGGGTGGTCCCACCCCCCACGGGAGAACCACCCGGCGACACCGGAGTGACCGGCCCCAGATCCCCTACGCGTACGCGCGTCATGGGGCCGGTCACCGTTCGCACGGCCGGACGCCACGGCGCCGGCCGGAAGGCCAGATTGTGACGGGTCTTCCTGGCGGCCAGCTGTGAATGACGGATCGGATTCCCGTGCGAAGGTGCTGCGGTGACGTGATCTTGGCAGAGTGGCGCGCGGTGCGGCGATGATGTGCCACGGCGGGTTTGCGCCGTGGCCGGTTCCCGCCAGGCCACCGGGGTTCGAGGGAGGAACGCGGGTCGATGCTGGCAGCGCTGGGGCTGGACGAACGGGACGAGTCGGCGTACCGGGCGCTGGTGTCCGCGGGCGCCGCCGACGTGCCCGGCCTGGCACGGCGTCTGACGCTGGCGGAGCCGGACACCGAGCGCGCGCTGCGCCGGCTGGAGCGGCACGGGCTGGCCGCCCAGTCCTCGGGGCGGCCGGGCCGCTGGGTGGCGGCGCCGCCCGGGGTCGCGCTGGGTGCGCTGCTCACCCAGCAGCGGCACGAGCTGGAGAAGGCGGAGCTGGCGGCGGCGGTGCTCGCGGAGGAGTACCGGGCGGCGGCCGCCGAGCCCGCGGTGCAGGACCTGGTGGAGGTGGTCACCGGCGCCCCGGCGGTCGCCCGGCGATTCCTCCAGCTCCAGCTGGGCGCCCTGGACGAGGTGTGCGCGCTGGTCACGGACAAGCCGATGGCCGTCACCGGGGCGGAGAACGACGCGGAGGAACAGGCCGCGCACCGGGGCGTGCGCTACCGGGTGGTGATGGAGCGGCCGGCGCTCGACCTGCCGGACGCGGTCACGGAGCTGACGGCGGCGCTGGGCCGGGACGAGCAGGTGCGGGTGGTGGACCGGGTGCCGACGAAGCTGGTCGTCGCCGACCGCGCGCTGGCGCTGGTCCCCCTCACCTCCCGCGCCTCGGAACCCGCCGCCCTGGTGGTGCACGCCAGCGGCCTGCTGGAACTGCTCTGCGGCCTGTTCGAGTCGGTGTGGCGGGAGGCGCTGCCGCTCCGCCTCGGCGCGACCGGGGTGCGCGAGGAGGAGCCGGACGGCCCCGACGCCACCGACCTGGAGGTGCTCTCGCTGCTGCTGGCCGGCCAGACCGACGCGAGCGTGGCCAAGCAGCTCGATCTGGGCCTGCGGACCGTACAGCGCCGGGTGAAGCGGCTGATGGAGCTGGCCGGGGTGTCGACCCGGCTGCAGCTGGGCTGGCACGCGTACGAGCGGGGCTGGGCGACCCGGAACTGACCTGCTGGCCTGCGCATCCCGCGGTCGTCCGGCACTCTGGGCAGATGGGAGCAGGGGAACTCCTGCTGGTCGGCCTGGTGCTGGTGCTCGGCCTGTGCGGGGTACTGGTGCCCGGGGTGCCGGGGACGGGACTGGTGTGGGCCGCGGTGCTGTGGTGGGCGCTGTACGACCCGCGCCCGGTGGCGTGGACGGTCCTGGTCGGGGCGACCGTGGTGCTGCTGTCGGCGCTGGTGGTCCGCTGGGTCCTGCCCCCACGCCGGCTCCGGGCGAGCGGCGCCACCCCCCGCATGGGCGTGTACGCCGGCACCGGCGCCGTCCTCGGCTTCGTCCTGCTCCCCGTCGTCGGCGCGATCCCCGGTTTCATGGCCGGGATCTACCTGCACGAACGCCTCCGTCTCGGCCGGCCCGCCGAGGCGCGGGCCGCCCTGCGCACCGCGATGAACGCGGGCGGCTCCAGCGTGCTGGCCGAGCTGCTCGCGTGCCTGCTGGTCACGGCCGGCTGGCTGACCGTGGTGATCTGGACCGCCGGCTGAGGGCTCAGAGCAGGTCGGCGAGCGGGACCGCATCGGCCAGGGCGCGCGCGCCGGTGTCGTTGAAGTGCAGGTGGTCACCGGGGTCGTAGGCGGGCCGGATGCGGCCGGGCTGCTGCGGATCCCGTACGACGGCGTCGAAGTCGACGTACGCGTCGAAGACCTGCCCGGTACGGATCAGCGCGTTCACCTGCTGCCGTACCGCCTCCCGGGCGTCGGTGTACGCGCTGTACCCGGCGTACGGCGTGAGGGTCGCGCCGACCACCCGGATCCCCCGCTCGTGGGCAAGGGTCACGATGGTCCGGTAGGCCCGCACGAAGTCATCGGGGTCCGTGGCCTCCGGGGTGCCCTTGATGTCGTTGATGCCTTCGAGGAGCAGCAGGGTCCGGACACCGCTGCGGTCGAGCGCGTCGGCGTCCAGGCGCCTGAGGGCCCCCGGTCCTCCGGTGCTGTCGAGCATGAGCCGGTTGCCGGAGATACCGGCGTTGAGGACACCGATCAGGAAAGGCCGCAGGCGGTCCGCGAGGCGGTCGGGCCAGCGGTGGTTGGCGTCCATGCTGGTGCCGTTGCCGTCGGTGAGGGAGTCGCCGAAGGCGACCACGGTGCCGCGGGTCGGGGCCTGCACGTCGACGCCGGTGACGTAGTACCAGTGGCCGGTGGTGCCGGTGTAGGCGCCCCCGTCCTCGTCGTCGGCCCGCCCGGCGCCGTCCTTGGCGAGGTAGCTGGTCTGGAGCGCGACCCGGTGGTAGGTGGCGGGCCCGGAGTCGCCGGGGGTCTCGACGCTGACCAGCAGATCGATGGCGGCCGGGACGGCGAGCGGCACCGGGTCGCTGACCAGGTCCTCGCCGACGGGTACGACGACGGTGCCGGCGCCGGCGAAGGTGGCGGCGCGCATCGAGCCGGGTACGGCGTCCGGGCCGTCGCCCTGCCGGAGGGCGACGGTGACGGCTCCGAGCGTGAGCGGGGCGCTGCCCAGCCGGTTGCTGACCCGCACGCGCAGCGCGCTGCCGCCGACGCTCAGGTGGACGACGTTGCGGAACGCGGCGCCGGGCACCTCCGGGTCGGTACCGGAGGGCGCGGCCTCCCAGCTCCCTGCCCACAGTGAGTGCCCGGCGTCGGCACCGGCCCGCCCGGTCGCCGCCACCACCAGCAACAACGCCACCGCGAGCACCCGCCCGACCCTGCCCATCCACACCCGCCCTTCCGAAGGCCCACTGGAGGGGAAGGTGACATATGGGGGATGGCCAGAACAGCAACTCGACTACGAGACCACCCGGGTGGCGGAGCGCGGCAGGGGGTGGTGGCGGCGGTGGGTTGGCTGCGGGTGGGTGGGGGCTGGTCGCGCAGTTCCCCGCGCCCCTTACGGGGCGCTTCGCCCGCCGCTTCTTCTCAGCCGCGGGCGGTCGTGCCTCCCCCAGTGCCTTAAGGGCCTGGGAGGTGCCCCCAGGGCGGCATGGGTGGGCGCGGGCGGCACCCGGCCAGCGCCGGTGAGCGTCCCTACCCCCGCCCTAGCCCACCGCACCTTCCAACGTCAGCAGCCACACCTTCCGCTCAAGTCCCCCCGCATACCCGGTCATCGTCCCGTCCGCCCCGATCACCCGATGACAAGGCCGCACGATCAGCAGCGGGTTGGCCCCGATCGCCCCGCCGACCGCCCGAACCGCCATCCGGGACGCCCCGATCCGCGCGGCGATCTCCCCGTACGTCGTCGTCGCCCCGTACGGAACACCGTCGAGCGCACCCCACACCCGCTCCCGGAACTCCGTACCGTGTGCGCTCAACTCCAGCCGGAACTCCTTGAGTTCACCGGCGAAGTAGGCGCCGAGCTGATCCTCGGCGGCCCTGAAAGGACCGGGGTCGGACAGCCACCCCGTCTCGACGCTCCGGCCGCCCTTCTGCCCGGGCACGGACACCGAGGTCAGCGCCCCGTCGCCGTCGGCGGTGAGGAGCAACTCCCCCACGGGTGAAGCGATCCGCGTCCAGTACGTGACACCCATCAGTTCCTCGACTCTCCTTCGACCAGCAGATGCCGGACGGCGTACGACCGCCAGGGCCGCCACTCGTCCGGTACGTCAATCCCGGGCAGGCCGACGTCGGGGTCGGCGAGGGCGCGGACGCGGATGGTGGCGAGGACCGCCGGGTCCATCCCGGGCAGCGCCCGCAGCGCCGCCTCCGCATCGTCCCGGTCGGCACCCGGATCCAGCCGTACCGTCCCGTCGGCGAGCGCCGCGGCCAGCGTGCCGAGGCTGCCGTCGGACTCCGCCCCCGCGAGCACCGCGGGCTCGGGGAAGAGGTGGGTGAGACCGCCGGACGGAGCGTCCAGCGCCTTGCCGTACCGCCGCACCAGCCGCTCGGCGGCTTCGGTGCCGACGAGCGCCCGTACGGCGGCCTCGGCCGGGTCGGCGGCGCCGGGTGACCGCAGCCCCGGCCGGGCGGCGACCAGCGGAGCGAGCCGCGGGTCCTCGGCGAGCCGCTCGTCGACGGCGTACGGATCGGCGTCGAGGTCGAACAGCCGGCGCAGCCGCTGTACGGCGGTGGTCAGGTCACGCGGGTCGGTGAGGCGCAGCCGGGCGTCGAGCCAGCCGCCGGGATGGGCGCCGAGGCCCGTGAAGGTCGTACCGGTCCGCTCCTCGACGGCGACGACGGCGTGGCCGTACGGCAGTCGCAGGGTACGGCGGTAGGTGCGCGCGCCGGGGGTGCCGGTGACCTCCTCCACACCGGGCACGGATTCCCGCTCCAGCAGGTCGAAGACGGGGCCGGCCCGGTACGGTCCGCGGTGGGCGAGCCGCAGCGGGATCCCGGTGGCCGGGGAACCGCGCCGTGCGCCCCGGCCGCCGGGCGCGGCCTCGCGCAGCCCGCTCGGGGTGGTGGCGTACACGGCGCGGACGGTGTCGTTGAACTGCCGCACGCTGGCGAATCCGCTGGCGAACGCGATCTCCGTGATCGGCAGCTCGGTGGTCTGCAGCAGCGTCCGCGCGGTGTGTGCCCGCTGGGCCCGGGCGAGGGCGACGGGGCCGGCGCCGAGCTCGGCGGTGAGCTGCCGCTGCACCTGGCGTGCGCTGTAGCCGAGCCGGTCGGCGAGCCCGCCGACGCCCTCCCGGTCCACGACGCCGTCGCCGATCAGCCGCACGGCCCGGCCGACGACGTCGGCACGGACGTTCCACTCGGCGGACCCCGGTACGGCGTCCGGCCAGCAACGCCGGCAGGCCCGGAAGCCGGAGCCCTGCGCGGCGGCCGCGGTGGGGAAGAAGCGGACGTTGCGCCGCTTCGGGGTGACGGCGGGGCAGCTGGGACGGCAGTAGATGCCGGTGGTCTCGACGGCGAAGAAGAACGCGCCGTCGAAGCGGGCGTCACGGCTGCGGACCGCCTCGTACCTGGTGTCTTCGTCCATCACGCCTTCAAGTGTGGGCGATGGCGAAGGGCGGGGCTGGCGGGAATCGGACGTGGTGCTGGTCGCGCCCTCAGGGGCGCGGGGCTGTATCGATGTGCGGCTGCCGCCGCGTGTGCGCGCTCAGCCCCCACGCCCCCGCGGTCAGGCCGCTACCGCCACCGGCCCCGCTTCGCCTCCATCGCCGCTTTCCCCTCCGCCCCCCTCTTCTTCCAGTCCTTCTTGATCTCGGACCTGAGCCGGGCGTCCGTCTTCGCGGTGATCCACTGGTTCTCCCGCATCAGCTTGCGGTAGCTCTCCAGCCGGCGCACGGGCAGTTCCCCGGTCTCCACCGCGAGGCGGACCGCGCAGCCCGGCTCGCTCTCGTGTCCGCAGTCGGAGAACCGGCACTCCTCCGCCAGTTCCTCGATCTCGGAGAAGACCTGCCCGACCCCGGTCTCGGCGTCGAACAGCCCCACCCCCCGCAGTCCCGGCGTGTCGATCAGCACGCCCCCGCCCGGGAGAGCGAGGAGATTGCGGGTGGTGGTGGTGTGCCGGCCCTTGCCGTCGACGTCCCGGGCGGCTCGGACGTCCATCACGTCCTCCCCGAGGAGCGCGTTGGCGAGGGTGGACTTGCCGGCGCCGGACTGGCCGAGCAGCACCGACGTACCGGAGCCGACGAGGGCGACCAGCGCGTCCAGGCCGTCGCCCGCGTGCGCGCTGACCGTGAGGACGGGCACGCCCGGGGCCGTCGTCTCGACGTCCTCGACGAGGTGCGCGAGGGTCACCGGGTCCGGGACCAGGTCGGCCTTGGTGAGGACCACGACCGGCTGCGCCCCGGACTCCCAGGAGAGTGCCGACTTATGCAGCAGGGCCTCACCACTCGAACAAGACATGGCCAGCGCCAGGAACCGCTCGATCCGCCCGAGGTCGAACTCGACCGCGAGCGACACACAGATGACGACGTGATCGATGTTAGTGGCCAGCACCTGGCCCTCGGAACGCTTCGACGACGTCGACCGTACGAAGGCGGTACGGCGCGGCAGCAGTTTCCGCACGTACAGCGGATCGCTGCCTTCAGGGTCGACGGCGACCCAGTCCCCCGTGCACACGACCTTCATCGGGTCACGGGGAACCACGAACTCGGTGTCGGCGCGAACGGTGCCGACCGGTGTGACGACGTCGCACTGGCCACGGTCGACACGTACGACACGGCCGGGCAGGAGACCCTGCTCGGCGTACGGAACAAACTCAGCTTCCCAGCCCGCATCCCAGCCGTACGGGGCGAGAGGGTGTGACGAAGCCGAAGAGACCGAAAGAGAAGAGAAATTCAAGGGAAGCCCTTCACAGGGGCGGCCCCGGCCGCACGCGCTCACGGGCGCGGACTATGCAGGAAGGCTCAGCCGGAGACCACAGGGGTGGGATGGACGAACTTCTGGATCTGGGCGGCACCCAGCGCAACGACAGTCATCACGGTCCTCACCTCCTGTTCTTGCAAGAGCTCACACGAACTCAACGGCTTGCGCCGACGTTACGGGACGGGAATGCGGCGACGCCAGCCCTTTATTTCCTGCAGCTACCGGGGCGGTCGCCAAGTCGTCCGCGAACGCCTCGCCGCCCTGCGGACAGGCACAGTCGACCAGTCCGGGCCGATATCCCCAGCCCTCACACGATCACCTCGTAGATCATGACGTCCCGCAAGACGCTCAACGACAGCCAGAACAAGAGGCTGCTTCAAGTCCTGCTCGCCTGCCCGGACATCACCCGGAGCTGCGATCTCGCCCAAGCGTGTGCCGATCTCGTCCGTCACCAGCGTGGATACCCTCTGCAGGAGTGACTCCGCCAGGCCGAGCAGGACGTACCCAAACCAAAACCGATGAAGGGCTTCGCCGGCTTCCTCCGCCAGGACCCCCGCGCCGTCACCGCTGGACTCGCTCTTCAGCGGAGTACGGGTATGGCCAAGGGCCGCGTGAACCGGGCGAACTCCTCCGCACCCGCATTCTCACCCAGCGACGGGGCGTCACGCCGACGATCCCCGGCGGCCCTCTACGCTTCTCACATGCGTTATCTGGCAGAGCCCTTCGCCCTTGGGGCCCTGAGACGGGGCCGACCGGTCGAGCAGTTCCTCGGTCCGGCTGGCCCACCCCAGCGTCCCGGCATCCGCTACGCCGAGGTCCGACCGGCCAAGACCCGCTACGAGATCCTCCTACACACCCTGCAAGACGTCGGTCACGAGACCTTCGCCGACCTGGTCGAGTTCCCTCCCCTCGCCCCCGACGACGAGGAAGAGGAATCCGCGCGGCTTGTCGCGACACGCGACGACCCGCTCGCCGCCCTCACAGCCGCCGAAGACCTCACCGGAGCAGTACGCGGAAGGTGGGTCAACGCCGGCCTGGTCCAGGACGAGTATCACGACTACGTGATGGCCGGACGGCCGGCACACAGCTCACTAGACGGACATCCCTGGCCCGTACCCCCGTTCAGATCTTGACGATCAAGCCGGAACACGGAACTGCAGACACAGCCAGATCCGGGCAACCCCATCAACAACTGAGCTTCACCCACGACGCGGCTCATGCCGCAAGCTCGAAGCCTCCGCCGACACCGAAACTGATACCCGCCAGTTCCAATGCTGGCCTCCGGTAACTGACGTCCAGGCCCGACTGCGTCGTGAACTCCACCATGTCGTAGCGAAGCAGGCACTGCACCGGCCCACTCTCCATGCTGAGCATGCGCACAAAACGTGGCCCCGACTCAGCAAGCGCCCACGACGAGGAGTCCAGGGTGAACATCCCAATATCAGGCAAGTCTCCCAGCCGGAACCGAATCTGAGTCATGGGCACCGGCCCACGGCCAGCTAGGGCTTCAGCCTTGCGTTCCTTCAGTGTCGAGGGGCACCCACACAAATCACCAGACTCCGGCATCGGGTCGAGAAACCGATACCCGTCACAAATGTGGAAGATCTCCCCAGCCCCCTGTTGCGACATACGGAACATCACCGCCCCCTGACCAGCGAGAACGACAGGAACAACATCACAACCAGTGAGCACCTCGGTGACGGCTCCGCTAATTGTCTCTCCGACCGCAGAAGCACCCGGATAGTGGGCGACAAGGGCACCCGCGACAGACGGCACCCGTGTTGTCACGCGCCAGGACGATGCGGCCACTGGCCTTCCATCCTTGTGTCCGCCTACATGGAACCGTCCCACTATGGGCTCGTCGCCACCGTCATGGGGCCGGATTGACATGGACTTCCTCCACCTCGTTCGTACAGCAGGAGGCCCTAGATTCCTCAGCGAACATCGTTTGGCCAAGCCGGGCAAACAATGTAGTGACGATCACAAGGTCCCTCCCCAACGCGTCATGAAGGTCCTGCGCCGCTCTGGCCGCTGCCCGCCCAACCCAGTTCGCCTTCAATCAAGCGGAAGGCCAACTGGCAGACTGCCCCCGTCACATGCTGACCATCTTCAGCAGCCTGGCTCAGAAGGCCGGGCAGGACTTCCTGGCACGCCAATCGAGTTCCAGCTGTCCGCCAACAACAAGCACCGAAAGTTTCAGCAACTAAACAGCAACACTGTCGCAGCGAAGTTGCAGGTCACACAGCCACTCGGCCGCCTTCCCCCATCAGACAGACGCCCGTGGCGCCACTCCCCGCATCCGCGGGAATGTTCCCAGGCGCCGCACGCGGTACAGCGCCCAGTCCGTCTGCTCCCCGCACCCGCGGGGATGGTCACGATCCCGGTTTTCGGGCAAGGTGGCGCTAATCTCGGATTTTCGCTGCCACCTTCGGGATTCGCACCCGAGACCTACGCACTACGAGACCGTGAGCGATCATGTTGTCCGGTGCCGACAACGGGTAATCGTTTCACCCGTTGTCGAGAGGGCGCGGGGAGCAGACCAGACCTGCGCCCTTGAGGTCCTTGCCCGCGGGAACATCCCCGCGGGCACGGGGAGCAGTCACCAGCCCAGATGTTGCCTGCAGCCGAGTAGGGACCATCCCGCGGGTGCCGGGAGCAGGCATAGTGCGCCCGATTGAGCGGCTGGTTGCCGGGGCCATACCCGCGAGTGCGGGGAGCAGCAGTGCTCGCCGCCGTCGCCGGTCGATCCGTTGGGATCATCCCCGCGGATGCAGGGAGCAGTGCATGCCGGGCAAGAACATCATCTACCTGGCGGGACCATCCCCGCGGGCGCGGGGAGCAGCGAGCCATGTCGAGCAGGACAAAGGACTTGCCGGGATCATCCCCGCGGGCGCGGGAGCAGACGAGCTCTTCGTCGATCAGCCACTCGACCTGGGGACCATCCCCGCGGGCGCGGGGAGCAGGGCACGATCATCGCCCGGACGGACCGTGTCCCGGGACCATCCCCGCGGGGCGCGGGGAGCAGGAGTGGTCCGACTACCAGGCGTGGTGCGCCACGGGACCATCCCCCCGGGCGGGGAGCAGCCATACGTCTCGTCTTTGAGGTCGCCTTGCACGGGATCATCCCTGCGAGTGCCGGAGGCACACCTCGGTACTTACCGACAGTATCGTCTCAGGCGCTGCAGATACACGCTAACAATTCATCCGAATGCTGCATGACAGCGCAGGAGGAGCCGTGGAGCGGTCGGTGGCCAAGAGGCCGGAACCAGCCCGTCAGAACGCGCAGTCGCACTAGTCTCGTTACCTGCACTGAACGGCATGTTGGCGGGGGAAGTAGGAACGTGACGCGCATTGTTGGGGTACACGGCATTCGGCAGTCCATGACGTCGAAAGCACAGCTGACGGACGACTGGTCCGGGGCGCTCAATGGTGGTCTTGGCGAGCTGGATTTGCCGAACCTGCCTGGCGACGTGCTGGAACTGCCCCACTGGACGGGGCTGTTGGCGCGCGGAGCGAACCATCTCGGTCCAGAGGAGGATCGCTTCGATGCCGCGGTGCCCTTGAGCGAGGGGGAAGCCGACTTCGTAGCCGCGGCGCTCGAGGAAGTCGTCCGTCAGGAAGACCTGGACCGTATCCAGCAGTTGGAGCTGCAGACGCTCGGTCTGCCGCAGCTTTGGCCTCCGCGTCTGACGCGACTGGTGATGGCGTACGATCTGCGCTTTCCCGGAGGCGGGGGCAAGCTCCTTGTGAGCGCGATGCGTGAGGTGCGGTTCTATCTGTACCAGCCCGACCTCGCCGCTCGGGTTCGGGCCTTGGTTGCGGAGGCCTTCGGTGCGAGTACCTCCGTGGTCATCGGGCATTCACTGGGAAGCGTGATTGCTTACGACTTGCTCCGCCGGGGCGAGATCGCACCGGACCGAACGGCTGCCGTGCGCACGCTAGTGACGTGTGGATCCCCGTTGACCATCCCCTCGGTGCGGCGTGGGCTGAATATCGCCGACGGAGAGCCTTTGAAGTTGCCCGGCGGCATCGCGTGGGTCAATGTCTTCGACCCCGGGGACTTCATCACCGGAGGCACGGGGCTCAGCACTCTCTCGCCGGAGGTCACCGATGCGGAAGTCAACAACGGCATCGGCGACCCGCACAGCGCGCTCCGCTATCTGCGAGCCAGTCCGGTCGCGCGCGTGATTGCGGACAACTGCCGGTGAACCAGAGCACGGCTCCGAAGACGAAGCAACGAACGCTGATTGAGATTGCTGTCTCGGAGTACGACACCGGCGACGCCTCCAGAGACGTTGCCTTCAAGAAGGGCATCGACGCACAGGTCACGGCCGCGAGGGGGTGGTGGGCCAATGAGGATCTCGGCATGGAGCGCAGGTTCACCGTTGCTGCGCCGGAGCAACTTCACGATGTCTACGATCTCCGCACATTCCTGGATGAGAGGAGGCCGGAGAACGCTGCCCACAACGAGGCTCTTGTCATCTACATCACCGGCCACGGAGTCGGCCGGCCGTCGGGCGAGCATTTCCTGCTCCTGCCGAAGTCTCGCGAGCACCGTCTTCCGGCGACGGCGTTTCCGACCGCCGACCTGATCACGAGGGTGCTGGATTCCGATGCCGACCATGTCCTGGTCATGGTTGATTCTTGCTTCTCCGGTGTCCTGGACAGCGAGTTGCTGAGGCGCATCCAAGCACTGAACGAAACACGGCGGCATCTGAACTCCCTCGTTGTTATCTCGTCTGCGAACGAGACAGGGACCCCACATCCGGAACAGTTCACGCGCTTTCTCGACGCCGTTGTCACCCACTTCAAGGCTCGCGAGTCAGGGTTCGCACGTTCTCACCTGAGCTTTGGGGAACTCTTCACGGCGATGACGGGCTTGTACGAGGCGGGAGTCGCGCCCGAAGTTCAGTTTCTCTGGCCGAGACATTCGCTTCCGGGGCGCAAGGACCACGAGCAGCCCAGTCCCTGCCTCCCTAACCCCGGCTACGAGCCTCAGCCTGACCTCGACTCGTACTGGCTTTCCCGAGCCTCCGGGCGACCTTCTCACGATGCCCTTGGCTGGTACTTCACCGGCCGGACCAGTCACGTACGGCGCATGAGCGAGTTCCTTGAGGAAGGGTGCGGCACGCTCGTCGTCACGGGGGAAGCAGGCTCGGGCAAGTCGGCACTGCTCGCTCGGGTCGTCACACTCAGCGCCCCGACGTTCCGGTCCGACGAGAGGTACCGGTCTCTCATCGAGGCCATACCGCCCGATCTCCTCGTGCCGGAGGGAGTCGTCGATGCTGCGGTGCTCGCCCGGAACGCGGACGTTGATGAGTTGGCCGTGGCACTGTACACCGCGCTTACGGACAAGCCGCTCGCCGGCGGCAGGGCGATCACTCCACTCGATCAGCTTCTGGACCACGTGCTGGCCACCGTCCGCCAGGAGGGCCGGCCTCTGACGATCGTCATCGACGGCATCGACGAGGCGCGGCACCCCCGTTGGATCGTCACCAACCTCATCCGTCGGCTGGCCGACCAGTGGATGGACGACGGACAGCCCGCCGTCCGGATGCTTCTGGGCATCCGCAGTGCGCAGGCAGGCACAGTCGGTCAACTCCGTCCGTCACAGGACCGGGCATCGGATCTGCTCGACCTGCTGGTCCGTTCCACAGACGCGGACGAGCCCCTGCGGACAGACACCGGCACCGCAGAGGACCTCGAAGCGTACGCGCGCACGCTGCTCAGGACCCTGTTCGATGGTTCCGACTCCTCAGAACGTCCGGATCCTCGCAGGCTGGACGAGGTCGCTGCCGCGCTGGCCGAGGTGGTGGCACCCTCGTTCCTCGACACCCGCCTTGCCATCGAGGCGCTTCATACGCGGGGGCGGCTGCCTGATCCGGACGATCCGGAGTGGCGGCGCACCTTGCGGCAGGGGACGCAAGAGCTTCTGCGCCAGGACATTGCCGCGATACGGCGCAATACAGGTCTGGCGGCCGGGCATGTCGTGCACGTCCTGCGGGCCACGGCACTTGCGCAGGGCGCCGGCCTTCCGTGGGCCGAAGTGTGGCCGTGCGCGGTGGCGGCACTGGCAGGAGGTGACATCACTGCTCCCGACACGGTGATCCGGGGCGTACGGGAGAGCCGGCTCAACGGTTACCTGGCGACCGGAGTGGAGGACGACAGGTACGTCTACCGGCCGATTCACGAGCGCATCAGCGAGGTGCTGAGGGAGAACTCGCAACTGCTTCTCGGCGCCGAAGCGACACCGAGCGCATCTGAGGCGTCGGCGGGCGTGAGGGAGGCCCATCGGCAACTGGCCGACGCCTTCGGTGACCTGCAGAAGACGGACGACGTGCCGCCGCACCCATACCTGCGCCGCCATCTGATCCAGCACGCAGCAGCCGGAGGTGTGCTGAACGACCGGGTCATCAAAGAGAAGTTCCTGCCCTACGAGACAAGCGGGAACGTACGGGGGGCTCTCGGACTTCTCTCGGAGCACGCCGAGGACACGACGCGCCTGTCCGCGTGGACCCGGATCGAACCCTTCCTCGCCGACGCGCCGCCCCTCGCGCGTGCGGAAAGCCTGCGCTTCGCCCTGTGGGAGTCGGAGACTGTCGCTCCTTCGAGCACCCGCGGCACGGGCAGCCCGGCCGTCGGGCATCTCGTGCCTAGGTGGAAGGACCTCACGGTGCCGGGCAACGTCTTGGCGCGAGAAGACGCGGACGTCTGCTCCCTCGTG
Source organism: Streptomyces sp. GbtcB6 (assembly GCF_019091475.1). Lineage (NCBI taxonomy): Bacteria > Bacillati > Actinomycetota > Actinomycetes > Kitasatosporales > Streptomycetaceae > Streptomyces > Streptomyces sp. GbtcB6. Next base: position 76,730 of record NZ_JAGXJL010000033.1, read on the forward strand.
TCCTTCACCCTGCGGGACGGGACCTCGCTGATCGCCGTGGGCGTCGCCGACGGCACCGTACGGGTGTGGGATCCGTCCACCGTGACTCCGGTCGGCCCACCGATCCCGGGGCACGGCCCCTTCGCGCGGACGCTGGCTGTCGTGCCCCGTCCGCAGGGAGACCCCCTGTTGGCCGTCGGCTGCGACAGCGGCGCGTGGACGTGCGATCCGCTGAGCGGCCAGCACGCACCACTGCCTGTCACCGCGTCCGTTCACGACATGGTGTCCTTCAGTGACCAGGAGGGGATGGTTCGGCTGGCCATCGCTACGTCCGACGGTCTTGTCCTGTGCGATCCGCGCACCGGGACCGTTCTCGCCGGCGGCGCGGCGGACGCCGACACCCCAGCGGGTCCGGTGAATGTACTCGCCGCCTTGAGCCTGCCCGGCGACCGCGCACTCCTGGCCGTTCCCAGAGCGGATACCGTCGACATCCTCGACGGCGCATCCCTCGACCCGGTGTGCACTGTGCCGGTCCCGGAAGAGCGAATCTCCGCGCTTGCCTTGCTCAACACGCGGAACGGCAGTCCCATGCTGGCCGTGGCCTCGCGGGCCTCGAAAACGGTCAGATTCTGGGACGCCCTGACAGGTACTGAACGCCGGCACTGCACGATCAGGCAGTCCGCGGGCGTGCTGACGCCATACCATCAGCCGGACGCGGACACCCTGCTCGCGCTTGGCGCCGACGACGGTGCCGTACAGCTGTGGGATCCCGAAACCGGCGAGGAGGTCTGCCGGTTTCCCATCGACCACACAAGTGCCGTAACGGGGCTCGCTGTTGTGCGCGGCCTCGGCGGGGTCTCCGTGCTTGTCTCCGGCTCGCTCGACCGGACCGTCCGTGTCTGGAATCCCGAAGTGTGGACCCGCCGTACGGTGTCGTCCTCCCGGTCTGTCGATGGAACGCTGTTCGCGGTGTTGGCAGGGAGCTCCAGTCCTGCCGAGCTGGTCTCGGTTGGCCCCGACCGGAACCTCGTCGTGAGGTCAGCCGATTCGGGCGAGGTCACGGCCTCGATCGCCTTTCCCCAGACAGGGGTTGATGGCCCGGTGACGGCCCTCGCCACGCACACGGCGGCGGACGGTTCCGCCATGGTCTTCGTCGGGCTGCCGGACAAGACAGTCGGCTGCTGGAGTGGCGACTGGCAGTTGATGAAGGCCTGGACCTCGGAAGAGGACCATGCGACCGCGTTCACCGCCTTCGCCGACGGTGCACGAACCGTCCTGGCCGTAGGGACGAGCCGCGGGGCGGTCGCGTACTGCGACCCGGCGACCGGCGAGGTGCTGGGGTGGCTCCATGGCGGCGGGGACATCGGCCGACCTGTCCGCGCGCTGGCGTACCTGCCCCTGCCGTCGGGCGGTGTTCTCGCTGTCGCCTCCGATCAGGGCGTACTGCTGTGTCGCCCGTTTCACCCACCGCACGACGCTTGGCCGGGACATATCGGCCCCGTGGAGTCTCTGGCCATCTGTCCCGGGGACGAAGAGGACGAGTGGCTCCTGGCAGCCGGGGGAGTCGACGGCCGCGTACGCCTGTGGGCTCCGGATGCTCCGGAGCAAAAGCCGTTCACGCTGCCGACCCGGCACGAGGGCCCCGTATCCGCCCTCGACATCGTCCGGCCGCCCGGTTCCCGCCCCCTGATCGTGAGCACCGGCCTCAAGGACACGACCATGCGGCTGTGGGACTCCCACACAGGAGAAGAGGTTCTGCGACTGGTCACCGCCACGTCCTTGACGTCCCTCGGTGTCCCGCCGCTCCACCGCATCCCGGCCGCTCAGCAGCCCTTGATCACTTTCGGCGGCTCAGCCGGGATCGCCGCAGTGACGCTTCGTCCGGCACAGTCCCGGGAGTAGCCAGCAGGGCAGGCCGGACGCCGCTGGTCACCCGCTGCCAGGCCCACTACGATCGGCTCGCCGCCACCGGGCGGATTGTTCTGCTCCGCACCGCGGAGATGGCCCTTGTGGCGACTGAAGAGGCATCAGCCCCGCAGAGCGGGGATCGCGGCTGTCACCCGGTCACACGCATCCGTGAGACCGCTTCCCGGGCGTGCAGCCGCGCTCGGTCGGACATCGCCTCCCGGGTGTCATGAGGCGACGCGAAGCCGTGAAGCGCGTCCCTGCGGGCAAGGCTGCTGCTCTGGGAGACCAGGCGGCCGAAGGCCGTCAGACGCAGGGGATCCGATGGCCGAATCAGGTGCGGAAGACTCCGTGCGTCGATGCCCACGTGGTGGGCGACGGCGTTCACCAACGCGGCCCGGACCGCATCCCAGGCTGGGCCGCCGGTCGCCCGATAGGCCTTGGCGACCGTGTCGGCGTGCAGGACGTCGGCGCCGTGCCGGTTGAGTGCGTAGGCGGCCACGTAGAGGCCGTGGTGGTCCTGATCGCGGCACCGCTCACCGTCGACATACCCCGCGCAGTCGCAACCGGTCAGCCGCGGCAGCACCGCCGCCGTGATGTGCTCTGGATCCGCGTGACGAACCCGGGCCCCAACGGACGGCAGCGGAAGCCCCGCCCGCAGTGCCTGCTCCCGCCATGCCGTGCGCGCCTGGTCGAGTGCGAGGGAGGGCTGCTGCTCCGCACCGAACGAAACCATGCACGTCGGGCTGACGCGGCCGAGTCGGCTCACCCCTGCCAGAAAAGCGGCCGCCACACGGGCACTTTGCTCGTCCTCGGCCGCGAAACCGGCCGCGAGATCCGCCCGTTGCCGTGGGCTCAACGCCTGCGCCCACAGCTCGAGCATGACGGAACCAGCGGTGACCATTTCAGCGACGAGCGGATTCCATGCGAGTCGGTCGGAGAGATCGATCGTCCCCCAACACCATTGGTACGCAGTGCGGTCGAGATCTGCTGGTTCGCTCATATTGGCCTCATCCCCCGTGCTACGGTCCTGCCGCATCTCATCAGACAACTGTGGAGACTGAAGTAGGGATCAGATGCCATTGTCCGAATTACATCCGTCTCCGGCGGAGGAGTTACGTCCCCGCTGGGACCCGCGACGACAAGCATGCGTCCCCGCACTGACAACCACCGGGCAAAGTACCTCGGTCACCCTGGTCGATGCTCTGCGGCACGCAGACGAGTTGCTCGGCATCTCGGGAACGACCCCAGGTGAGACCGTCGCACTACTGGAGTACCTCCTCGCGGTCTGCTACGCCTCCGGAACCTGCCCAGCGACGGTCGAGGAGTGGCTGGACCAGGTGCACGGCAACAGCCCGCTGACCGATGCCGCCGACTGGCTGGACAGCCGCCCCGACGAGCACTGGAACCTCTTCCACCCCGCGGAGCCACTGGGGCAGAACGCCCTGCTCGCTCCCTACCTCGACGAGCACGGCGCAGGTCCCGCCCAGCTGGTGATCGAGCACGCCGGGGACTACAACCTGTTCTTTGACCATCACCACCTCGAACACCCGGCTCCGCTGCCCGCCGATGTCGCCTTCCGGGCGATGCTCACTCAGCACGTCTACGGTCCCGGCGGCCGTGCCCGGATCTCCGGCAAGGACACCCTGGGCCCTACGATCACCAACCTGGCCGCTGGACGTCTCGGTGCACGCATTCGCGTTTTCGCGGTGGGCAAGACGCTCGGTGACACGCTGCGGCTCAACCTTGTGCCGGGCGATGGAGCCTCCGGCCGCTTCAACCGCACCTGGACGGTGGCTCCCCAGCCCCGCCGGGGATTTCAGACCAAGCCATCGGGGCGGCGGGTGGACGGGCCGGCGGACCTGCATACCGTTCTCGGGCGCTCGATCCTCATGCGGCCGACCGTCACTGAGGACGGGCAGCCCGCCGTCGACCGTGTCCTGGTGGCGGCCGGTGAGCTCCTCGAACCGCTGGCCGCTCATCACCTGCAGGACGCGGTATACACGACAGCGGCGGACGGTACGGCGAAGCCGCTGCGGCCCTCGGCCTCCCGGGCTCTGTGGCGCGAGGCGCATGCCCTGTACGCCGCTGTCGCGGACCGGGACCACGGACCCGACCTCTACGACCGCCTCGCCAGGCTCAGCGGCCGTCGGCTCACCCTCTGGACCGTCGGACTGATCGCCAAACAGACCACGGTCGTCACCTGGGTGTCGGACACGTTCCCCTTCGTGCCGGGCCGGGAGCGTGACCTGCGGTACGCGGCCGAGCGGGGTTCCCTCATCGCCGAGTACGTGGCCTCCGCCCTGTCCAGGGCTGCGTACGTCGCCTGGACCGTGACGTACCCCAATCCGAAACCGGCCGACAAGGACGACCAGATCGCCCGGTTCGACGCGCGGCCGGAGCACTGGGCCCACACCGCGGAGCCGTTCCACATGCTGCTGGACGACACGACAGCAGCCGAGAACGAGGACCAGGTCGACGCGGCCCTCGTCGAGTACGCGGCCGTGCTCGCGGAAGCCGCGGGGCATTTCCTGCGCAACCGGCTCGACTCGCTGCCCGCCAACTCACGCGGCTACCAGGCACAGGCACAGGCGGTCCACCGCCTTGAGAGCGACCTCACCGGGCCCAAGGCCCCTGACGAACTGAAGGCGGACCGAAAGTGATCGCCGACGCACCGGGCGCTGGAAAGCGGAACGTAGCCGCTGAAGAGACCGAAAGGCGTGGGCCCACGCGCAGCGAACTGCTCGCGCAGTGGCTCCTCGGCCTGGTAAACAGCCGCGACTACGGCAAACTTGCCGAACTGCGACGACCAACCATCAGTCAGAACGCCCACATCGAAGCGGGTTGGTTCGACCCGGGACGTCGCGAGGTGTTCGAGCAGGTGGCCTTCCTGTTCGCCGTCTACCACCGGGGAGCCGTCGAGCCGTCCAGAGGCTACGGGAGCCTCGGGTCCGCCGCCCGCCGGATCGGCACCAGCGTTGGACGTGGCCCCGACGACGCCGGCGCCAGTCGGCTGATGGACCGCATCGTCGCCAGCCGCCGGCCTCCCCTGAGACACCTTCAGCACGCCATCGCTCGGCTGCGCTCGTGCGACCGGCCGCCGCCCTCCTGGTCACAGCTCGCGGACGACCTCGCCCGCTGGACCGACCGTCAGGCCCGCGTTCGTTACCACTGGGCCGTCGACTTCCACGCGCCGCCGAGAACAGACGCCAGGAACAACAGGACCTCCACGACGACCACAACGAAGGACACGCTGACGTGAGCACCCACGTTGCCCTGACCGGGTACCAGTTCCTCTCCCTCCACCTGCTGGAGACGCTCGCCGCTGTGCTCCCCGTCCGGGACGAGAACGGCGCCCCGAAGACCATCGTTTATGGCGGCGTGGAGCGCCACATGATCACCAGTCAGGCGCGCCGCCGCGCCGAGCGGGTGTACTCGCGCGATCGGGCGAATGCCCAGAAGGGGCCGCTTGCCGGACACACCATGGGCGTCCGCACCCGTGAATGGGCGCTGGTGACCGCTCGCGCCTTGGAAACCCGGCACGGCTGGCCCAAGGAGCAGGCCCTGTCGACGGCGCGCGCGGTTCTGCAGGCCATCGGCCTCAAATTCGGCGACCCGGCGAAGCCTACGGTCGCCAACCTGACCAAGGTGCTGCTCTTCGCGCCGGCGGACGCGGGCGAGCGTATCGCCGACCACATCAACACCGAACAGGCGACGATCGGCTCGTGGGCAGAGCAGTACATCGCGCTGTCCGAGGCGGCAGCCGCCTCGGCGGCCGCAAAGAAGCTGAAGGGGCGGCGCAAGAACAGCCCCCAGGAGGAGGACGCGAGCACGAACGATGCGGACTCCGCCGATACCGCCGATGCCAAGCTTCCCGCGCTGCCGAAGACGAGCCGGAACGCAGTTCTCACCGCGCTGGCACCCCGCGACGCGATCGACATCGCGCTCTACGGCCGCTTCCTCGCCGAGATCCCGGACTCGCCGAACGTCGACGGGGCGATCCAGAGCAGCCACGCCTTCACCGTCCACGAGGCCGAGCACACGGACGACTTCTACGCCGCCGCCGACGACGCCAAGCTCGCCCGCAAGAGCAACGCCCTCGACTTCCTCGACGCGGCCGACAATTCCGGAGCCGGCATGACCGGCTACCAGGCCCTCATCTCCGGCACCTTCTACCGCCACGCCGTCCTCGACCGTCGCAAACTGCGCCAGAACCTGCGCGCAGCGGGCATGTCCGAAGCGGACTCCGAGTCCGCCGCCGTCGCTGCCGAGGCGGAGTTCGTCAGCTCCTTCGTCAACGCCTTCCCGGAAGCCAAGAAGAACTCGACCGCCTCGACCGGAGTGTTGCCCGCCCTCGTCCTCGCCTTCGACGGAGACCGCCCGTTCAACTACGCCGCCGCATTCCAAAGGCCCATCGACGAGGCCGCCGACGGGGGCCCCGCCGGAGAACTCGCCGTACGCCGACTTCTCGTCCACCACGACTTCGTCTGCCGACGGCGCAACGACATCACGGCAGGCCGCGTCCTCACCTACGAACCCGCCGTCCACGCCGTCCTCCAAGAGCTGAGCGTCAAGGACGTGGAGTCCGTCGAGGAGCTCACGGCGTGACCCAACACGTCCTGCTCATCAGGCTCGCCGGCCCGCTGCAGTCCTGGGGAACGGTCTCCCGGTTCTCCCGACGTGACACCCACAGCCGACCGACAAAGTCCGCGGTGATCGGCCTGTGCGCCGCCGCCCTCGGGCACGACCGGGCCGAGGAGCTCGACAACGATCTCGTCGCAGCCCGCTTCGGCGTCCGCGCCGACCACCCGGGCACCCCGGTGCGCGACTACCACATCGTCGGAGCCGGCAGATACCCAGTCCGCCCGCGTGACATCATCACCGACCACCGCCTGGCGGCGGCGCTGGCCGCGGACATGGCGAACACCGACGGTACGGCGTTCGGTCACCACGAACTCGCCGACTGGTACGGAGCGCCGAAATACGTCGTCACCGAGCCCGACTCGGGCGCCCTGGTCTCCAAGCAGCTCTCTCGGGGCGCGCTCGTCACCGAACGCTGGTACCTGGCCGACGCCGCGTTCGTGGCCGCGCTGCAGCACCCGGACCAAACCTTCCTCGCAAGGGTCGCCGCAGCGCTGGAGAGCCCGAAACGCCTGCTGTGGCTGGGCCGCAAGTCGTGCCCACCCTCCGGAACGCTGGCCGGACCCGTGAGCGGCGGGACCATCGAAGACGCCTTCAAGTCCACTGCACTACTGCCCTCGCAGAGCGTCGGGCCACGGCCGTCACCCCGACCCTGGGCATGGGTCGAAACGGCACCGGGCACCCCAGCGGCAGCTCCCGTACAGGACCAGCCCGTCACCTTCGACGCGGACCGTCGCGCACACACCACGCGGTGGGAGACACGGACCCGGGTCACCATCGCCGAGAACGCCACCGAATGGGACGTCATCCCGTGACCAAGCCCCCCTCCGCCGCCCGTTTCGTTGCCACACACAGCGTTCTGACCATGGACGCCCGGCACCCGTACACCGCCAAGTCCCTCGTCGACGCCCAGGACATGCACCGCACCGTCATGAGTGGCTTCCGCGGCTGGGTCGTGGACGGTGACCCCGATGCCCGCGCTCAGATGGGGGTGCTGTCCACCTGGTCCGTCGACCTGAAGGCTGGCGCCCTCGTCCTGGTCGTGCAGTCCCGAGTCCCGGGGGACTGGGCGGGCATGCCCCGCGGCGCACTCACCGACAAACCACACGTAATCACTGTCGACCGCACCCTCCGCATCGGCGACTCCCTGGCCTTCCGGACAGTCGTCAACCCCACATACAACCGTCTGTCCGGGCCGCCAGCTCCGGACCGCCCTCGCGGCCGACGAACCGCTCACACGCGCCCCGACCACGTGAAGAACTGGTTCGTACGCCGCCTCCAGCCCCCCGGCGAACCACGCCAAGCCCCCGACGGCCTCACCCGCATCGGCGCTACCGCCGAAGAGGAGTCCCTGGCCGTCCGGATGCTGCCGACCGTCACAAGCCCCGGCCCCCACAAGGGCCTGCGCATAGTCCGCGCGGAAATCCGGGGCACGCTCACGGTCACCGATCCTGCCGCCTTGGCCGACGCCATGACCCAGGGCATCGGGCATGCACGGGCGTACGGCTGCGGACTGCTGCTGACCCGATAAGTGCCTGTGCGGGACGGAGCGATGCGTAGTGATCCCTTCGCAGGCCACGGTCTGCACCCGTGCACCCGTGCACCCGGGTCGTCCCCTAGCCAAAGGCCCCTTGTACCGCATCGAGCTCTGCTACCTCGCCCCACCCCTGGGATGGTCCCTACGGATCCGGAGATCGAGGTTCGAATCCTTGCTGCTCCCCGCACCCGCAGGGATGGTCCCATCGGCGGCGGCACGGCCGACCCGCCGGTCCCCTGCTCCGCGCGCCCGCGAGGATGGTCCCCAACTCTGGCCCCACATCCGGAAGACCGTCGCCTGTTCCCCGCACCCGCTGGGATGTTTCCAGGTCCTCGACCTGTTCCGGCTGCCGCCCACCCTGCTCCCTGCACCCGCGGGGATGTTCCCGAAGAGCTTTGCGCCGGGCTGGACACGACCGACTGTTCCCCGCACCCGCGGGGATGTTCCCACCCGGCGGTGTGCCTGTTCGTCGACCGATAGGGGGTCACGGTTCAAAGCACGGCGACAGGGATGTTCCCGGCGGTGGAACGCGTGGAAGTCGGCTCGGGCTCTGCTCCCCGCGACCGCGGGGATGTTCCCTCGGGGCCACCCACCTCGCGGCGGGCCGTCCGCTGCTCCCCGCACCCGCGGGGATGTTCCCCGGATCTCGGGGAGGAATGTGGCGGTCGGGTTCTGCTCCCCGCACCCGCAGGGATGCTCCCTTGCTGCCGTGCTCGTCGCACAGGTCGTATTCCTGCTCCCCGCACCCGCGGGGATGTTCCCCAGTACGCCTCCGACCAGGCCGGCACCATCAACTGCTCCCCGCACCCGCGGGGATGTTCCCGTGTAGACGGGGGTGGTGGCGTTGTAGCGGTTCTGCTCCCCGCACCCGCGGGGATGTTCCGTGCTTGCGGTCCGACCCGTTCAGCAGCGTCCGCTGCTCCCCGCACCCACGGGGATGTTCCCGCCATGGCCATCGCCCACCAGGCCGCTGGCGACTGCTCCCCGCACCCGCGGGGATGTTCCCTGGCCGTTGATCGATGATGGGTGGGCGCCGTTCTGCTCCCCGCACCCGCGGGGATGTTTCCTCCCCGTGGCACCGCCCGGACTGGAACCTGGGCTGCTCCCCGCACCCGCGGGGATGTTCCCCAGGTGGCTCCGGTTGCCGGGGCCGTCATTTCCTGCTCCCCGCACCCGCGGGGATGTTCCCGACCCCGGCAGCGTGCCGGAAGGCTCCACCGTCTGCTCCCCGCACCCGCGGGGATGTTCCCGTCCTGAACGGCAACACGTCCGTCGTCACCGACTGCTCCCCGCACCCGCGGGGATGCTCCCTCTGGACCGCCGAAGACCCGGTCGAGCCGGACCTGTTCCCCGCACCCGCGGGGATGTTCCCGTCGAGTGGCATCTGACGAACTCGCGGTGACCCTGCTCCCCGCACCCGCGAGGATGTTCCCAACGGCATCCGCAAAGTGTGGAACACCATCGCCTACTCCCCGCACCGCGAGGATGTTCCCGTGGGGCGAAAGCCCGAGCGTGACGGTTCAAACTGCTCCCCGCACCCGCGGGGATGTTCCCAGCCGGATCGGCCAGCCCTCCTCGATGCGCTCCTTCTCCCCGCACCCGCGGGGATGTTCCGACCACCACGACCGGCCGGGCCATCCTCAGCCTCTGCTCCCCACACCTGCGGGGATGTTCCCCTCGGCGCGCTCCTCCCGCACACCCTCGACGTCTGCTCCCCGCACCCGCGGGGATGTTCCCCTGTGGCGCGTGGTCCGGGGAGACCAGACTCCCTGCTCCCCGCACCCGCGGGGATGTTCCCAGCGCGAACGCTGCCGGCTTCTGGATCGTCTTCTGCTCCCCGCACCCGCGGGGATGTTCCCCGACAATCGCACCACACGACGGACACGAGCCTCTGCTCCCCGCACCCGCGGGGATGTTCCCTGCCAGATCAGCGGCTGCCGGCCCGACACTTTCTGCTCCCCGCACCCGCGGGGATGTTCCCAAGACGACGGCCACCTTGGGCCGTAAGGGCGCCTGCTCCCCGCACCCGCGGGGATGTTCCCGCGTGTTCGAACTCTGGAGTGACCTGTGTTAACTGCTCCCCGCACCCGCGGGGATGTTCCTCCGCAGAACGCGGTGGCGACGCTCGGATCGGTCTGCTCCCCACACCCGCGGGGATGTTCCCCCGTGCTCGCTCGTCCGGCTGCCGCGCGTCGACTGCTCCCCGCACCCGCGGGGATGTTCCCGGCGCGGTGTCCCTGACCGGCACCATCCAGACCTGCTCCCCGCACCCGCGGGGATGTTCCCACCAAGGGCGGCGCCAAGGTCGCCGAGCTGGCCTGCTTGTCAACGGCCATTGAGATGCCCAGGTGGGCGGGGTCAGAACCCGAAGTCTTCGTCTGCTCCCCGCACCCGCCGGGATAGTCCCGAACTGCTTGACGCCCGGGACCCGGAATACCCGTACGTCGCTTTCGATTGCTCCTGCCGTGATGATCGTGGGAGGGCGACACTGGTGACCGACCTGAAGCTGTTCCGGCTGGATGCCGATGGCCGGGACATCGAGATGCGGGGTTCGACGGTGGCGCTGGAGGTGGAGCTGCAGCGGCGGGTCGAGGCCGGCCTGGAGCAGATGCTCGGCATTCGGTTCCTGGCGTCGGAGTACCCGACCGGTCCGTGGCACCGGGGCCGGATCGACACCCTGGGGCTGGACGAGAACGGCAGCCCGGTGGTGATCGAATACAAAAAAGGCTCCGACAGCGGCGTACTGTCGCAGGCCGTCTCCTACCTGTCCTGGCTGGAGTCGGCGCACCACGAGGTCGAGGCGCTCGTCCGGAAGGTGTTGGGACCGGAGGCCGCCGAGTCCATCGACTGGCGTCGACCGCGGATGGTCTGCATCGCGGCCAGTTTCTCCCATCACGATCGCGTGGCCGTGCAACGGCTGCCCGAGCGAATCGACTTGGTGCGCTATCGCGTTTTCGAGGGCGACCTGCTGAGCCTGCTGCTCGTCGACTCCTCGCCCGGTTCGCCGAGCGCCGCTTCGTCTCGGCGGAACCGAGAGCGGGACGCAGCGGCCGACAGCATACCGGCGGCTCCGGTGGTTCCCTCGTCGGCGGGGCCCAGCCTCGTCCCGGACTGCCTGCGGGACCTGTACGCGGAGCTGGACGACGCTCTCACGGCGTGGGGCGAAGTAGAAGTGGCGCCCCTTCGGCACTACATCGCCTACCGGCGGCTGGTGAACGTGGCGTCGGTGATCTTCCGCCCGAAACACGAGGCGATCCTGGCCTACCTCAGACTCGACCCGGACACCGTCACGCTGGAGGAGGGCTTCACCCGGGACATGCGCGGCATCGGGCATCTCGGGACCGGCGACCTGGAGGTACGCCTTGCCTCGGCAGCTGACCTGGAGAAAGCGGCGCCGCTGATCCGGCGAGCGTTCGAGGCGGCCTGACGCAAACGAAAGGGCGGCCGGCGCATCGGTTACTCGATGCGCCGGCCGCCCTTTGGTGTCTGCCGTCCATTGGCCCTGGGCTCTCTGCTCTCATGATCACTCCTCCGGTCCGGCCAGGACGAAGTCGGCCTGGGTCAGCTCCGCCTGGAGTCGCTGTTCGGCGACGTCGGCGTAGTGCGACGACAGCTCGACGCCTACGAACCGCCGGCCTTCGCGCAGGGCCGCGACGCCCGTGGAGCCGCTGCCGGTGAACGGGTCGAGGACGGTGCCGTCCTCGGGGCAGATCTGCACAAGCTGCTGCATGATCTCGACCGGCTTCTGGGTGATGTGCACCCGGTCCTTGCGCGGCTGGGAGGCGATGAAGTGGCCGGGCAGGTACAGGTCCCGGTCCTTGGCCAGGCTGCCCTTGACGCCCCAGGTGATGAACTCGGCCGACTGCTTGAAGCCGCCCTTGCGAGGCCGGCTGGCGGGCTTGATCCACGGGATGGTGCCGCTCCAGGTCCAGCCCGCCATCTGCAGAGCGTCGGTAGTGGTCGGTTCCTGGCGCCAGTCGGTGAAGATGAGGGCGACCGCATGCTCGGTGGAGGTCCGGTACGCCTCGGTGAGCAAATCGGTCAGCCAACTGCGGTACGAGCGCTGGTCGCGGTTCTCTCCGGGGAAGTTCTGCAGGTCGTGCGCACTGTTGCTGGTGACGTACTTGGCTCGCGCGGTGCGACCGGTGCGGTCCGAGCTGGTACGTCCGCCGGAGTTGTACGGCGGGTCGGTGATGACCGCGTTGACGCTCTCGTCCGGGAGGGACTTCAGCACGGTGAGGGCGTCGCCTCGGTGCAGCGTGTAACTCATGTGCGGGGCCTCTTTCAGGGCACGGCGGGACTGGACCCGCTCCGGACGGCACTCAACAACGGTCGCTTCGAGCGGGGTTGCGCCGGAGGTTAACCGCGATTTCCGGCCGGGCCTAACGAACCGTGCGGTGCTCCGGGCCTGGGTCCGGGAGCCGTTTGGTGCGGCCGGAATCCGGGTTTACTGTCTCGCCATGCCACGGGGACGGAGCCCCGATCCACCCCCAGTGACCTGTGCTTATTCATGTTGTCTCGTCCGAAAGAGCAACACGGATGGCCTGTTGCCCCCCGTTCTCGAAGCCGTGAGGAGACCCGGTGTACCGCCTGAGATTACGAGCGCGGCCGGCTGCCGCGCATGACCCGAGACCGGCGTCCGGGAGCTACCAACTCCTCTGACACGGGCCCTCCCTGAGAGACGAATTCACATCGGCGCGGTGCCGACGGCTTTGCACGAGAAGTCGGCACCGCGCCTCCTACGCACCACGAGGAGCCGCTGCGATGCAGCACGCCCTGATACCCCCGCGCCCCGGCCCAACAGCGTTGTCCGGCCGGCACTATCGACTCGGTGAACGGCGGCGGCGTTGAAGAAGACCGCCGGCGCCGTCGTCGGTCTCTTTGCATCCGGTCCGCTGCTGCTGGCCGTTCCGATCCTCGCCGTCGGTGCCGGGACTGCTTCGGCCTCCTGCTCGACCGACGGTGCAAAGGCTGTGGACAGCGCAGCCGTTGCCACTCAGGTGAAGGCCATCCTGGACGGCGGCACCAAGGGGACGGTCTCCGTTCCAGGGCTGGACGATCCGGCCGAGCAGATACCCAACGCCAAGACGATCCAGGCCACCGGCGTCGCGATGAACATCCCGGCCCGGGGGCAGATCGTGGCCCTGGCGACAGCCCTGCAGGAGAGCGGCCTGCGGAATTTGACCTACGGCGACCGTGATTCGCTGGGTCTTTTCCAGCAGCGTCCGTCACAGGGCTGGGGCACCGCGAACGAGATCCTCGACCCGGTGCACGCCTCAACAATGTTCTACGAGGCGTTGGAGAAGGTCTCGGGCTGGCAGTCCCTGTCTGTCACCCAGGCCGCCCAAGCAGTGCAGAAGTCCGGCTTTCCCGAGGCTTACGCCAAGTGGGAGCCCTTGGCCACCGCTTTGCAGCAGGCCATCGGGCCTCTGCTGTCGAAGTCCGGCGGTGCGTCACCGAGCTCTTCGGCGTCCGGCTCGGCGGGCACCGGCGGCGCTGCGACCAGTACCGCGGGCGGTTGTACGAGCGGTGGGGACGGAACGGATTTCGGAACCATCGCTCCCGGTGCGGTGCCGGCCGGATACAAGATTCCGGCTGACGCTCCGCCGAAGGTCCAGACGGCGATCCGCTGGGCGCTCGGCCAGCTCGACACTCCGTACCAGTGGGGTGGAAGCTGCACCGACTCCCACGGGCCCGACCCCATGGGCCGCTGCGACTGCTCCTCCTTGATGCAGCAGTCGTACAAGGCCGCCGGGGTCGCCCTGGCACGGACGACGTACACGCAGGTCAAGGAGGGCAAGGCAGTTTCGGCCGATGCTCTCCAGCCGGGTGACCTCGTCTTCACGGAAGGGACAGCCAAAGTCCCGGAACACGTCGGCATGTTCATCGGCCAGGGCCTGATCATCAACGCCCCGCACACCGGTGACGTGGTCCGCATCGCGAGCCTCGCGTCCTGGAAATCGCAGATTCTCGCGGCCCGCCGAGTCGTCTGACCAGCGTCTCCGCCTTCTTCTCGCACCGCCGCTCCGGCCTCTCGGGCTTTGGCGCCCAATGAACCGAACTGGAGTTCGAAATGTATCTCACCGACAAGGTCGTCCAACTTGCCTACGACCCCGGGATCAAGCCAAACGAGGGCGGGTTGCCGGGCCTTGCTGTCCTCAAGCAGGTGATGGGCTCCATCAACCTCTTCGGCATCATCGCCGCGGTCGGCGCGCTCGCCGTCAGCGCGGGCGTGTGGGCCTGGGGCCACCACTCCGGCGGCCACCAGGCCGAGGCCAACGGCAAGAAGGGGGTCCTGGTCAGCGCGGGTGCCGCCCTGCTCTTGGGCGCTGCCAACGGTGTGGTTGCGTTCTTCAGCACGCTGGGGACGCAGGTTCACTGATGTCTTCCCGCTCCTCGAACCCCGGCGGAGCATCTCGCATGCGCCGCCGGGCACTGCTCGGCACCGTCGTTCTGCCGGTGCTCGTCGTCCTCGCCGGCCTGGCCGCCTACCTCACCCGCGATGGCGGGGAACCTTCCAAGCTTGCTGCGCAGCATGCGAGTTCGGCTTCCCTCACTTCCTCGGCCGCTTCGCCGTCCGGGTCGCCCTCGCCGAGCGCACGCGCTCACGCCCTCCCGGTCCCGCCGAACACCCACGATCCGGTCGTGTTCGGGAAGGCAGCCGCAGCGGCGCTGTGGTCCTACGACACCCGCGCGTACTCCCAGCGCAAGCTGCTGGCCGCCCTGCACGGGTGGCTGACCACCGAGACCAAGTACGCCGACCCTGCTTCGGTCGACGCGGTCGTTCCCTCGCCCGTGCTGTGGAGGGAAATGGCCGCCAACGGCCAGTTCGCCACCGCCACCGTGAACGAGGGGCATTTCCCGGACTCGTTCGCCCAGGCTCTCCAGGCGAATCCCGGAACGATCACGCAGGCGTACGTCTATGCCGTGACCATCTCCGGCAAGCAGTCGATCGCCTGGAAGGGCTCGCATGCCGGTGGTGCGGAGAACCGTGTGACCACCCTCGCGGTCCAGTGCCGTCCTTCCCGTCCCTGCGCCCTGGCCGGTGTCATGCCGTCCGTCGCGCCCTGACCCCGAAACCAGAAGGGAGGTATCGCTATGGGAGTCTGCGACTTTCCGCTGATGGACACGGTGTGCGGCGCCGTTGACTTCGCGACCAACCCCGCCGGGACCGTCACGGACGGCATCGGAGCCTGGATCGCGAAGTCGGCGGGCGAACTGGCCGCCAGCGCTGCGGATCTCGCTGCGAAGGCCGTCGACGAGACCACCGCCATCGATCTCCATGCAGGTTGGTTCCGGGACAACTACGAGCTGCTGCTGCCCATCGGGCTCGCGCTGACCGTGGGGACGTTCTGCATCCAGTTGATGTCCGCGGCCTGGCGACGGGACGAACGAGCGCTTGCTCAAGCCGCGATCGGCACCATGACCGGCGTTCTGTTCAGTTTCTGTGCCGTCGCCTTCACCTCCGTCGCCATCACGGTGGTCGACGCCCTGTCCGCCAGCCTCTTCCAAGCAGCCAACAGCTCAGTCGACGATGCGATCCGCCGCGTAGTCCAGGTCAACGAGCTGGGGGCGATGTACGGCCTCGGCTGGGCCGTCCCAGCCCTGGTCGCCCTGGGCTGCGCGATCGGCGCGTTCATGTACTGGGGGGTGATGGTCGCCCGTAAGGTCGGCGTCCTGATCATGGTTGCCCTCGCCGTCTTCGCGGGATCCGGCGGTGGCTGGGAGGTCGCCAAGCGATGGCGGCGCGGCTGGATCGAGGCCACCGCCACGCTGGTCGTCTCGAAACTCCTGATGACGGTCGTCTTCCTCATCGGTGTCTCGGCGATGGGCAAGTCCGATTCCCACGACGGCATGGCCGCGCTGTCCGACGCGATGGCCGGCATCGTCGTGATGGTGCTGGTCCTGCTCTGCCCGTACGCCACCTACAAGTTCGTCCACTGGGCCAGCGACGGCGGCGGCCACGACGATTTGCATCGCACCGGCGTTGCCGGAATGGCGGTCGCCGCAGGGGCCGCGAAAACCGCGGGCAGCCTGGCGATGCAGGTCGGCACCGGCACACCCGCACCGCAGGGTCCGAGCCAGGTCTCCGGCGCGGGAACCGACGGTGTCGCCTCCGGCATCAACCCGTCCGGCGGCAACCTCAGCAAGGAGGGCATCGACGCGGGGCCGCCCAAACCGCAGACCCGCTTCCGGTACGGCGAGGACCCGAACGCCTCCGGCGACAAGGGTCGAGCCCTGATCCAGCGCCCCGGTATCCCGCCGCTCATCACCCGGCCCAGCGAGGGGGAATCGGGAAGTTCCGAAGCAGACGCCCCGGGTGCTCAGTTCACTGGCGCGTCGGCTCCGGGCGGCAGCATGACCCTCGCTGGTGCCGTGCCTCCCGTCGGCCCTGCGCCCGGGGGTACGAGCGGCGCTGCGGCACCGGCGCCGTCCTCCACGGGTCCGTCGGCAGCCGGTTCCCCGACACCGACGAGCTGGGTCTACCCCAACCAGCCGCCTTCGGGACCCTGACCAACCAAAACCGGGGGCGGGCTGCTCCCACAACCCGCCCCCGCACCACCACCGATCACCGGAAACGGAGCTCCGTCATGCCCTCCCGAAGAACGCCGCGTGCCTCGCCCTCCGCCCGCTCCCACCGTCTGGAACCACCATGTCCGACAAGCCTCAGGCCGAAGCCACCACGGCCACCGTGAAGTTTCCCCACCGCAGCAGGCGCGGCATCCTGCTCGGCCTGACTGCCCCGCAGCTGATCGTCGTAAGTCTCACCGGCCTTCTCCTGCTCGCCGTGGTCGTCACCCACGGCGTCGTCGGCGCACTCGAACTTATCCCGCTCTGGGCCGCCATCGCCCTGCTCGTCTTCGTCCGCTATCGAGGCCGTGCCCTGGCCGACTGGGCTCCGATCGTCACCCGGTACGTTCTGCGCCGGATGCGGGGCCAACTGATCTGGCTCGCCCGGCCCTCCCGCCGCCCGGTGCGTGAAGGACTTCTCCACCTGCCCGGTACCGCAGCCAGCCTGCGTGTGGTCACCGCCCCCGACGGCCGGTACAGTGCGGCCCACAACCCCCACACCGGCACGCTGACCGCCGTCGTCAAGGTCTCTTCCCGCGCCTACGCGCTGCTCGACCCGGGCACCCAGAATGCCAACGTCAACGGCTGGGGACGGGCGCTGGCCGCGCTCGCCCGCACCGGCCAGGTCGCCCGTATCCAGGTGATCGAGCGCACCGTCCCGGACTCCGGCGACGCGCTGCGCCGGTACTGGGAGGAGCACGGCCGGCCCAGTGCCCCCGTGGCCGGCGCGATCTACAGCGAGCTGATCCAGAGCGCCGGCCCGGCGGCCGCACCACACGAGGCGTACGTCGCGGTGTCGCTGGACACCAAGACCGCGCGACGTCTGATCAACCAGGCCGGAGGCGGCCTGACCGGGTCCTTCAGCGTCCTGGCACAGCTGACCTCGACCTTCGATCAGGCCGCGCGGACCGCCGGGCTCAACCCCACCGGCTGGCTCACCGCCCACGAGATCGCGGCCGTCGTGCGCACGGCGTACGACCCCAAGGCCCTTGCCGCGCTGGACCGCTGGTCCACCGCCGGACGTCCTGAGGCTAAGCCCGCCGCTGCCGGCCCTGTCGTGGTCGTCGAGAAGTCGGATCACATCGCGACCGACTCGGCCGTCCACTGCACGTACTGGGTGGAGAACTGGCCCAGGACCGAGACGTCGGCGGGCTTTTTGCACCAGCTCCTGTTCACCGCCGGGATCCGGCGCACGCTGTCGCTGTCGTACGAGCCGAAGGGACTGGACGCCGCTCTGCGCGACGTCCAGCGCAAGAAGGCCAGCGTGATCGCCGATGCCGCCGAGCGAGCCCGGCGCGGCCAGGTCGACTCCGAAGCGGACTCGGTCGAGTACCAGGACATCAAGTCCCGTGAGCGCCAGCTCATCGCGGGCCACGCGGATGTCGCCCTGACCGGCCTCCTGACCGTCTCGGCCGACTCCGAGGAGGAACTCCGTTCCGCCTGCGCGGTCGTGGAGACCGCGGCCGTCGGCGCCCAGCTCGACCTCAGGCCGCTCACCTGGCAGCAGGCAGAAGCGTTCACCGCCGCCGCCATGCCGCTCGCCCTCGCCGTCTGATGCCGACCTTCCTCCCTTCCGAAAGAGCACCTCCATGTCCCGCACCGCCAGCCCGACCGCGCAGGACTTCGTGCCCTTCGCCACCGCAGCGCTCGACTTCCACCGTGCGCTCAACATTCCGGCCGGCCCCCTCGTCACCACCCGCGCCGAGCTGGACGCCCTGCACTCCCACCTCGTCTCGCTGCACGGCCTCCTCGACTCACATGCCGCCCGCACCGGACAGCTCGTCCCCACCGTGGGCGACCAGATCCGCGCCGCCCGCACCCGGATCTGGCAGGCCGCCGACCACGTCCACGCCGCCTACCACGCGGCCCCCCGGACCGGCTCCGGCGAGGTACCCGAACGCGAGGCGTGCCAGGCCGGGCTGCCCGAGGGGGCACCCGAGCTGACCATCTGCCAGCGCCACCAGCGCACCGCGCACCTGGTGCGCCGCCGCACCACCCCGGCCGACCTGCACGCGCCATTCACCGGCCTCGTCCGCCGCTGACGCTGCCTTCCATCTGGAGAAACGCTCATGCCCCGCACCCGCGCCAGCGCCTCCCCCCTGTTCGTCCCCCGCAAGGCCCCACGCTCCGAGCAGCGAGCCGCCCGCGCCGGTATCGCCGAGGCCCGCCGCCAGGCCCGCCTCGCCGGAGCCCCGCCGAAACACCGCGCCGCAGAAATCCTCGACCCGCAGCTGCGGCCCACCTACACGCCGTCCGGACGTCCCGGCTCCTTCTCGGCGCGCGGCGGCAAGCTCAGTCTGCCCGCCCACCGCATGACCACGGCCACCGTCAGCGGTGCCTACCCCTTTCTCGCGGAGGGCGGCCTGGGCGCCGAAGGGATCTTCATCGGAAGGGACGTACACGCCGAAGCAGCGTTCTGCTACGACCCGTTCTCGCTTTACAGCAGCGGGCGCGTCGAAGGCTTCACGAATCCGAACGCCGTCCTGGCCGGGATCATCGGCATGGGCAAGTCCGCGCTGGCCAAGTCGATAGCCACCCGAGCGATTGCCCACGGCTACCGGGTCTATGTTCCCTGCGATCCCAAGGGAGAGTGGACGGCCGTCGCGCAGGCCCTCGGCGGTTACAGCATCGCGCTGGGCCCGGGACTCCCGGGCAGGCTGAACCCCCTGGATGCTCCGGCCCGACCCGCCTCGGTGAGCGAGGGCGACTGGTCGGCCGAAGTTCGAAAGCGCCGCCTCCTGCTCCTGGCGGGCCTGGCGCGCACCGTGCTGAAGCGCGATCTGCTGCCGATGGAACACACGGCCCTGGACCTCGCTCTCGACCTGGTCGTCGCCGAGGCCGACGCCGACGGCATGGTGCCGCTGCTCGGCGAGATCGCGCACACCCTCGGCTCGCCCGAGCGCCTCGACCGAGCCCTCGGCGACCAGGCCGGACACATGGGGCCCGCCGCGCAGGACCTCGCGCATGCCCTA
Organism: Streptomyces sp. GbtcB6; assembly: GCF_019091475.1. NCBI lineage: Bacteria > Bacillati > Actinomycetota > Actinomycetes > Kitasatosporales > Streptomycetaceae > Streptomyces > Streptomyces sp. GbtcB6. Next base: position 96,335 of record NZ_JAGXJL010000033.1, read on the forward strand.
CGCCGTCTGGTCCACGGCGACCTGAGCGGCATGTTCGACGCCCCCTCGACGGTGGCCTTCGACCCTAGGACCCCGATGCTGTCCATCGATCTCTCCCGCCTCGGCGGATCCGGCGACGACACAGCCTTGGTCTTGGCCATGACCTGCGCTTCGGCGTGGATGGAGAGCGCACTCGCCGACCCGGACGGCGGTCGGCGCTGGGTGATCTACGACGAGGCGTGGCGCGTCATGAGGCACGTCGGCCTGCTCGAACGCATGCAGTCGCAGTGGAAGCTCTCCCGCGGGCTCGGCATCGCCAATCTCATGGTCATCCACCGCCTCAGCGACCTGCTCAGCGCAGGCGACGCAGGCTCACGCGGCCGGGTACTGGCCGAGGGCCTCCTGGCCGACTGCTCCACCCGCATCATCTACCGCCAGGAGCCCGACCAGCTCGCTGCCGCCGCCTCGCTGCTCGGCCTGACCGGCGTCGAGACCCAGGCGGTGTCCGCCCTGACCAAGGGCCGGGGCCTGTGGAAGGTCGCGGGCCGGAGCTTCATCACCCAGCACATCCTGCACCCGGCCGAACGCGAGCTGTTCGACACCGACGCCCGCATGTCGGCCTAGCTCAACTTGCAATCTCTGAAAGGGCGTTGAGCCATGTCGCCAACTGTTCAACGAGCCGACTACCCGGCTCACGGGGGAGCCGCCGGTCCGGCCGTGAGTCCGAACATCGTTGCACCGGCCGTCGACTGGAACGGCCGTCTCGCTGTCGCCCGATCCGAGGAGTTCGCCGAGCTGTTCCACGAGGCAGTCACGCAGGATCGCGGCGCGGCGGCCCGGCTGCACCAGATGCTCGAAACCGCCTCCCAGTGGTGCCGCGCCCACGGCGCCCGAAGCAGCGCCTTGGAGCTGGACGCCCTCACCGACCGTCTGGCCGATCTCGGCGAGGAGCTGTATCTCGTGGGGGAGGACATGGGCCACGAAATCCACTCCCGCTCGCATCGAGCGGCAGCAGCGACCCGCATCTCCCCCATCGTGTCAGCCCGAGGGACTTCCGTCGGCCTCCAGAGCGACGCTCCTGCCCCCCCCTTCCGCCGCCCTCCGTACGTTCGCTGCCGCGTTCGCGGTGAGCACCAGCACACATCCCGAGGACCAACCATGCCCACTTCGCCCAGCTCCCCCGAGCCCCGTGAGGGCCGGCCAGCGGCGACCACCGATCACCTGGCGTGGCGGCAGCACATCCCCACTCTGGCTTCCGCCGCCGCCGGCATCAGGCAGGCGTCCGATGCCTGGGACGCGGTCTCGGACTCCTTCTGCGACCTCGGCGGCTGGCCCATCGATGAGAAGGGTTATGCGGACGGGAAGGTGAAGCGCGACGCCGCAGCGTGGAAACACGTCGAAGTCTTCCTCGACCACGGCCCCGAGGTGCTGGCCGGGGTCCGCGCCACTGCCGGTGGTGCCGACTACGTCGAGGGGCCGGTCAGCGAAGACCTGCGGCAGCTGCGCGGAATCGACACCACCCTGGAACGAGCGGGCCAGATCCAGCTCGAGTGGGATCAGGTCCTCGCGCTCATGGAGGGCTCCATGCCCGGTTCGCGGGAGCTCTACGAGACCCGAGCACTGGAGATCCGTAACTCCGAAGGCTGGCACTACGCGGACGAGTTGTCGTTCCAAGGCTCGGCGCTTGCCCGAGCGGCCGACTACCTGGTCAACCGGGTGGATCCCGACCAGCCCTCGCAGACCGAACGCGCCCAGGTGGCCCTCGCTCGATCCGCCTCCGGCAGCCGAGGGGTACCGCCCGTTTCACCTCCGGCACCGCCATTGTCGAATCCGCCGGCCCCACGTCGTTCCCGGTGACACCTCCTGCACCGGCTTCCGAAACGGCCACACTGGCCGATCGCCGGATCCTCACCGAATGCCACTGCCCCTGCCAGTCCCCCGCGTGTGGCTCGCGCCGTCAACCGCTGGGACACCCGGCCACGGAGAAACCCAGTGCACCCCGATCAGGCCCCGGCCGCCCTCCACCACCAGAAGGGCACACGCATCACCGATGCGCATCAGCGAACCCCTCCCCCGGCAAACCGCTGCCGACGCCTCGGAACGGGAGCACGGATACAGCCACCTCACCGTTCCCCTTCGGCAACGCGGCCTGGAGTGCACCGTCGAGTACGGCCTCAGCGACTACATCGTCCACGCCGTGCTCCCCGACGGCAGCACGCTGATCATCTCGCCGCCCCAGGAACCGTCGCCCGACCACCCACCCGGGCACCCCGAGAGCTGGCTGGTGACCCGCGGGCATCCTGACAACTCCGCGATACACGAAGTGATCTACGACTCGGAACCCGACGGCCCCCACGCCCGGCACGGGGGAAGTGTGCCGAGTCTGCTCGCCGCCATCGACGCGCGTCTGGATCAGCTCGGCATGCCTGCACGGCCGGCCACGGCCTCGCCGCGGGTGAGTGCTGCTCTCGCGCTCTCGCCGACCGCCCAGCGCACGGTCCCCACACAACTGCCGGCGGCGTCGGCCGTACGGCCCGCGCTGCCGTCCGCCCAACCCTCGTCCGCCCCCGGTCGCTGACCTCTTCCCGCCTCGGAGTGCGCCATGTCCCGCGCCAGCAGAACCATCCCGGCCTTCGACCGCCCCTCTCCCCAAGCCCACACCGGATGGATCAGCCATGCCCGCCCCCGATCACGACTCGCTTCCCGACATCACAGTCGGCCACCACCCCGCCCACGGCATCGTCGCCACGAACCCAAAACAACTCGCCGCCGGCACCTGGGTGTTGAGGGGATTCGACTTCCACCCCGTCCCGGGCCACCCGGCGCTGTACGCACTGGCCGACCAGCAGCGTGACGGACAGGGCCGTGCCACCCGGGCTGTCGCGCTGCTGCGCAAGGCCGGCTACCAGGTCGACGCGGACGCCGCGTTCGACCCCTCACTGGCCTCCGGTGCGACTCCCGCCCGTGCCCGGCCCCCACGCGTAGAACCAGACGTCGCGTTCGCTGAACATCCGCAGCTCGGCATCGTCGCGGCCACCAGCGACCACTCCTCCGCGCTCGACGGCCGACTCGTCCTAGAAGGACACGGCTGGCGGCATAACCCGAGCCTGGACATCTACACGCTGCCCATCACCATCGACCGCAACGAGGCCCTGGGCAAGGTCGCCCACGCCACGCTGTCGATGCGCCGATCCGATCTCCAGGTCGCGGTACAGCCCCTCCTCGCCCAGGACGTAGCAGCACGCCACTCCCCTGCACCCGCGACGACCGCGCACCACGAGCGTAGTCAGGGCTTCATCACCCACGCGTTCCCCATCAGCGCCGCCGCGCTCGCCGCCAGCCCAGCCCGCGCCGATCTCCCGGGCAAGGTGCCGGCTCCCGCTCCCGCCACGTCCGCTCCGGCAGCCCGGCCGGTCGACCCGCGCATCGCGTACTCCCGTAACCGCTGACTCAACTCCCTTAAGAAGCAGTCCCCATGGCCGTTACTGATAGTTCCGGTTATCGGAACTTGTGAAATGGGCCGACTGCCAGTTTCCGAGGGGCCGCCCTGCTCGACCCAGGCGCCGTCAACCTCGACAATGACGGCGGCGGCGAGGAGAAGCGACGGGGGCGAAGCACGCCGTCACACTCCCCAGCCCGGCAAGGAGGTGACCTTGAAGGACCTAGTCAGGGACCTTCGGTTTGCTCTCCACAACACCCCGCTGTCCCACTTCAGCGCATACCAAGAGGTCGAGCAGACCCTCAACGCCAAGGTCCCCGAGTACTTCGGCGGACGCACGAACATCTAGGAGGGCAAACGCCGCAGGGAACAGGGATGCCCTCGCATACGTACCCAAGCTCGACATCACCGACGCGACCGTGCGGCGGGTGCTCCAGCTGCTGGTGGAACGCACCGATGCGCCGGCCAACCGAGACCGGCCCGAGGACATGCCCCAGATCATGGGGTTGGAGCTGAGGGAGCGGACATCCCGGCCTTGTCAGAGCGGGCCGGGCTCCGGCGCGGAGCAGCGCAGCACCTTGGGGCTACGAAAGCGTCCCGAGTGGCCAGACCACCCTGTACGAAGCTCTGGGCCACGCAGCAAACAGGGCGTACCGGCAACCGTTCCGATACGCCCTGCTGTCAGCGCTCCTCCGCGGCACCAGGGGGTTGAACCGCCTTGTTGAGGGCGGGGTTGTCGTTCTTCTTCTCGGTCCCCACCAGAGCAGGGTTGAAGTGGGTGTCAGTGAAGCTCGGCTGCGGTTGCGCCGACGGCGGAACCGTTGGTGCTGGTGCCGGAGGGGGAGACGTCTGCCCAGCTCCCGCATTCTGGTCGTCGCTCATGGGTTCAATCGTGCATCACGAGTGCCGCCGTGGACAGCACGAGCCCGGCAGCAAGCGACCACAGGCTGGTCGTCCACCACTTGGCCTTCTGCCGCTCCCGTTCCTGATTCCTCTCGAAGATCACCACACGGGCAGCAGTCAACGCTGCGAGCACTTGGTTCTTGGGCGAAGCGGCATAGGCATCCAACATCGGACGCGGTTCGAGATCCCTGTGGTCAGCTACCCGAATGGTCTGCATGCCAGCCGCCAGAGCGAGCGCGTACGCGGCGAAGGCCAAGTAGGTCAAAACGGGCTGGTGTTTATGCGTCGCCAGGAACTGGGCAGCAGTCGCGGCGAACCCGATCAGGAACACGGCCTTCGTGTCAATCTTCGCCAAGGAGTCCGACTGCCGGGTCAGCCTCGACGCCAGCTCGCTGTTCAGCAGCTCCAAGGCCGCTTCCTCGCCCTGCGGGTTCGCTGGTGTCGTAGTCATGACCAGAGCCTAGGATGACCTTTCCGACCCTTGCACCCAGCCTCGTAAGTCGTCGCCGTGATGGCATGACTATGCCTTGGGTCTCCTCGTCGCGGCGCGAGCCGACTTCGCGTTGCCAGCTGCGTTACGGCGGGCTAGACGCGCGCGTTGCGATACTTTGCTGCCGAAAGAAGACCAGCCGTACAGAGACGCCAGCAGCTCGGCTACAACAGCTGCCGCTGCTGTCAATGCAGCCGTGACCCCGGACATTGATGCAGGGGGCCTGGCAACCCACCGACCTCGGCTCTGTACAGCCGTGATGGCACATTGTTCGGACCAGACCTCGAAGACCTGAGCGAGACGGGCAAAGACGGCGGCCACAGCGGCCAAGCATCCATAGAAGGCAATGAGCCCTCCGCCGATACGCGCTGGAATACCCGGAGTCGGTGCATCGTCGGTCCAAGGCCAGCCCATGACCGAATACACGACGGCCAGACCAGCCGTAGCGCCGAGCCATGCAGACCCGATCAGAGACTCCAGGATGCCCTCGTAGTCATCCGTCTCCTCGTCGTCCTGCTCGGGCTGTCGCTTAGCGGGAGCTGGATTGGTGGACGCCCTCTTCCCGTAGGGAGGGACGAAGACCTGCCATAGGCCGCCGTGGACATCACCGCCCACAAAGGTGCCGGATCCGTGGTTGTGCTGCTCCCGGTGCTCAGTGTCCGCCATCTGACGCCCCGCCGTAGTTGACGGTCATGCCACCGTGAACGTCACCACCGATAAACGTTCCCGTTCCGGTGTTGTGCTGGTTCCATACCTTCGAGGCGGGTGGGGCGGCCACTGCGAGTTCGCCGACCTCGTTCATGGAGTCGCGGTGCTCGTCAATGTACCGAGCGATGAGTTGCGTCCAGGCGGTCGCCGCGAGTGCCCGGGCCTCCGGCGAGGGCGAGGCGAGAGCCGCAGCGGTGTCATCCACCGCCTGAGCAGCCGCCCTTTGCTGGTCCGGAGTGGCCCGGCGAAAGAAGTGCGCGACCTTCTGGCGTATCTGCTCGGCACCCGACGTGGCGATGGCCGCAACGAGCGTGCCGGCTGCGCCAGTGGCCACTGCCATTAATTCGGCGTCGTACATGATCGAGATATCTCCCCGTTCGTGGTGACGTGCCCCAGCAGAACCTACCGGGCCGCACTGACACTTCGAGGGGACAATCCACGTACGCATACTCCGACACCTGTGGCGAGCAACTCGCCAACATCCGGTCCGTCTACCCAGCAGAGAAGGAAGCCCTGGGCGCCCTGGCCATCGAGATCCGGCCTCTCGGATCACCCTCCGGTGCCAGCCGGGACGAGCCTGCCCAACCGGTCAGCAGCAGGAGCAGGCCGGGCCGCTGCCGCCATGTTCCTCGGCCTCGGCGATCCCCTCGATCGGAACCGCGCAGCAGGTGTCGCCTCGCCATGCCTCGCGGCCTTCCTTGACCGCGACGACGGCGATGGTCAGGGCGGCGATCGGGTCGGCCCAGCTCCAGCCGAGCAGGGAGTTGGGCAAGCAGGCCGACCAGCAGGACGGCCGAGAGATAGGTGCACAGCAGGGTCTGCTTGGAGTCGGCGACGGCTGAGGCGGAGCCGAGTTCGCGGCCGGCGCGGCGCTGGGCGGCGGACAGGAACGGCATGACCGCCAGGGAGAGGGTGGCCAGGACGATGCCCGGGGTGGAGTGCTGGGCCTCGCCGGTGCCGGTCAGGGCGCGTACGGAGTCGATGGTGACGTAGGCGGCGAGGGTGAAGAAGGACAGCGCGATGATGCGGAGCGTGGTCTTCTCGCGGGCTTCGCGGACGGTGTGGTCGGTGGCGGAGAACTGCCAGGCCACAGCTGCGGCGGAGGAGACTTCGATGACCGAGTCGAGGCCGAAGCCGATCAGGGCGGTGGAGGAGGCGAGGGTGCCGGCGGTGAGGGCGGCGATCGCCTCGATGACGTTGTAGGCGATGGTGGCGGCGACCAGCAGGCGTATGCGGCGGGTGAGTTGGGCGCGGCGGGTCGGGGTGGGGCCGAGGGAGAGCGTCGTCATCAGCAGCAGCCCTTCTCCTCGGCGTCCGTGCAGGTGCGGTCGGCTGCGACGGCGAGGACCACGCCGCGCAGCTCGTCGAGGGCGTGCCCGAGGCGGGCGTCGGCCAGTTCGTAGCGTGTGCGGCGGCCTTCGGGGACGGCGACGACGATGCCGCAGTCGCGCCGGCAGGCCAGGTGGTTGGAGAGCCAGGTGCGGGAGATCTCCAGTCGGTCGGCCAAGTCGGCCAGGTCGGCCGGGTGTGCGGGGGCCTCGCGGAGGGCGAGCAGGATGCTGCAGCGGATCGGGTCGGCGCGCAGGGAGGCCGAGGTCGCCGAGAAGGCAGCGCTGTTCCGTCGCGCCGAGCCCGGCGGCCGCCACATGCACCACGATCGCCAGCCCGCCCCATCCGGGCAGGAACGTCTCCGGATGTCGCCCTGATGGTGAAGGCCGGCTACGGGCTGCTGCGCGAGTCCGGGCCGCTCGGTGAGGTACGGCGGAATCGCCCCGAACTTGGCTGCCAGCACGGCCAGTTGTCCTTCCAACGCGCTCACGCCGGACCGTGCCGCGCACCCGTGTGCGGAGATCAGGTTCTAGGCGGGACGTAGACCTGCCTGGTAGGCGAGAACGACGAGTTGCGCTCGGTCGCGGGCGCCTAGCTTGGTCATTGCGTGGTTGGCGTGGGTCTTGACCGTCAGTGGGCTCAGGGTGAGTTGTTCGGCGATCTCCGTGTTGGACATGCCGGTGGCGATCAGGGCGACGATTTCGCGTTCGCGTTCGGTCAGGCCCTCCAGGAGTCGGGGATTCGCGGCCGGTCCGGGGCGGGGTTTGTCGAGGGTGAGGTAGCGGGCGATCAGGCCGCGGGTCGCGGCCGGTGACAGCAGGGTTTCGCCGCGGGCGACGGTGCGGATCGCCTCGATGAGTGCTTCGGGGCGTGTTCCCTTGCCGAGGAAGCCGCTGGCGCCGGAGCGCAGCGCTTCGAAGACGTATTCGTCGACCTCGAAGGTGGTCAGGATCAGGACCTTCACTCCGGCGAGGTCGTCGTCGGCGGTGATGCGGCGGGTGGCGGCCAGGCCGTCGAGGCCGGGCATGCGGATGTCCATCAGGATCACGTCGGCGCGGGACTCGCGGGCCAGGCGGACGGCTTCGCCGCCGGTGCCGGCCTCGGCGACCACGTGCAGGTCGGGAGCGCTGTCGATGATCATGCGCAGTCCGGCGCGAACGATGTCCTGGTCGTCGGCGAGCAGTACGCGTACCCGGCTCACTGGGTCGCTCCCGGCGATGTCGGCTGGGCCGGTGCCGGCAGTTCGGCCAGGACTCGGTAGCCGCCGCCGGTACGGGGCCCGACGGTCAGTCGGCCGCCGAGGGCGGCGGCCCGCTCGCGCATGCCGACGATGCCGTGCCCGCTGTCGCCGGGCTCGGCGTGCGGCGGACGATGGGTCGGAGGGAGGGACGTCGGTGGTCCGTCGTCCTCGACGGCGACGGTCAGCGTCCCGGGGCGGAAGGCGAGGGTGATCGTGGCGGAGGTTCCCGCGGCGTGTTTCGCGCTGTTGGTCAACGATTCCTGGACGATCCGGTAGGCGGTGAGGTCGACCGCCTCCGGCAGGGCCCTGGCCTGGCCGGTGACATCGCAGGCGACCAGCAGTCCGGTGGCGGTGAAGGAGGCGATCAGGTCGTCCAGCCGGCCCAGGCGGCCGGCGGGTTCGACGGGTTCGTGTTCGCCGGGCTGGCGGAGCAGGCCGACGGCGAGCCGCAGTTCTTCCAGAGCGGATTGGCTGGCCTGCTGGATGTGGGCGAGGGACTGCCGGGCCTTGTCCGGTTCGCTCTCCAGGACGTAGGACATCGCCCCGGCCTGGACGCTGATCAGCGCGACATGGTGGCCCACCGGGTCGTGCAGTTCCCGGGCGATGCGGAGCCGCTCGGCCTGAACGCGGCGGCGTGCCTCTTCCTCCCGTCCCTGTTCGGCGCGTCGGGCACGGTCTTCGAGCATGCTCCGCTGGGCGTGGCCGGCGCGGATCGCCTGTCCGGTGGCCGCGGCGCCCCATACCCATGCAACCGCCAGGCCGGACAGGCCGCTGTGGGCGTTCAGCCCGGTCGTCGCGCCCCTGGCCAGGAGCCACGCGCCCGTGGCTGCCGTGGTGCCGACGCACACCGGAGACTTGTCGCTGCCCAGCGAGAACGCGAACACCGCCACGACCAGGGCCAGGCCGACCGGCGCCTGCGGGATCCCGGCGGCGGTCATGACGATCGCGCCGACCGTGACCGCCGCCAGCAGCTGCCATGGTGGCCGGCGAAGGATCGGACCCAGCGCGAAACTCGCGTAGACCAGCGCGGTCACGGCCAGCTGCCCGGCGCCGAGTGCGGGCCGGCCCTGCTGCCATTCCATGACGAGCGCCGCAGCGAACAGCGCGAGGGCGACGGCGACACTGGTCGCGGCGCGCTGTATCGGCGTGCAGTACCGCGTCCACTCACACACGCGCTCGATGGGCGCGGCACGGCGAACCCGTTCGGCACCGCTGCGCAGCAGGTCAGGAAGGTTCACCTCGGCACCGTAGGCAGGCGTCGGGTACGGCGGCAAGCAAGGCACTGCGGGTGCGGTAGGGGATGCCGCGCCAGGCGGCGTGGGCACCTGCGGACGCGGTAGCCGACAGGGCTCGGCCACTGCGTGCGTGGTGGTCGAAGTCGCTGCGTCAGGCCGAAGACCTGGGCCGCTGCGATGGCGAACGATGCGAGGGTTCCTGCTCCGACCGTCTGGAGAGTCCTCGTGTCTACCCTCGCCCGGTGGTGCTTTCGCCATCGATACGCTGCCATCGGCCTCTGGCTGGTGCTGCTCGTCGGCCTCGGCGTGCTGTCCCAAGCCGCGGGCACCACCTACAAGAGCTCGTCCGCGCTTCCCGGCACCGGCTCGTCCAAGGCGCAGCAGCTGCTGGCCCAGGCGGTCCCGGAGCAGGCCGGTGACGCCGATACCGTCGTCTGGCGGGTCGAGAACGGCTCGGTGCGTGACCAGCAGGTCGCCGCCCGGATGAGCAGCGTGCTGAAGCAGATCGCCACGATGCCCGATGTGGCCGGTGTCATCAGCCCGTACGCGACGGACGGCGCCGGGCAGATCAGCGCCGACGGGCGCACCGCCTACGCCGCGGTGAACTTCACCAAGGAGAAGGACGACCTGGCCAAGCCCGACATCCAGCGGGTCGTGGACGCAGCGAGGGCGGCACGCGGGCCGGGGCTGGACGTCCAGCTCGGCGGACAGGCCATCGCCCTGACCGACGAGACCCCGCTGAGCGTGACGGCGGCAGTCGGCCTCGTGGCCGCGGCGGTGGTGTTGTTCATCGCGTTCGGCTCGTTGCTGGGGATGCTGCTGCCGATCATCACGGCGATCGCCGGGGTCGCCGGCGGCATGCTGGCGATCGCGCCGCTGACCCACGCGATGGACGTCACCAGCTACGCGCCGTTCATGGGCGCGCTGATCGGCCTGGGCGTGGGCACCGACTACGCGCTGTTCATCGTCACCCGTCACCGCAGCGGCCTGCTGAAGGGCCGGACGCCCGAGGAATCCGCGGTCACGGCCCTGGACACCTCCGGCCGCGCGGTGCTGTTCGCCGGCGGCACGGTGGCCATCGCCCTGTTGGGCATCCTGATCCTCGGCGTGAACTTCCTGAACGGCCTCGCGGCCGCCATGGTGCTCACCGTCGCCTTCACCGTCCTCGCGGCGGTCACGCTGCTGCCCGCCCTGCTCGGAATATTCGGGATGCGCGTGCTCAGCCGCCGCCAGCGGCGTGCCCTCGGCAAGCAGGACGTGAACGGGACTCCCGCGAAGGCCGGACCGTGGGCTCGCTGGACCGTGACGGTCCAGCGCCGGCCGCGAGCCATGGCCGCCGTCGCGACCGCCGTCATCGTGCTGCTGTCGATGCCGCTGCTGAGCCTGCGTCTGGGCACCTCCGACCAGGGCAACGACCCCCAGTCCAGCACCACCCGGCAGGCATACGACATGCTCGCAGAGGGCTTCGGACCCGGTTTCAACGGCCCGTTGCTGGTCGTAGCCCAGACCGGCTCGGATGCCGACGAAGCCGCACTGAAAGCGCTGGAGACCCGGCTCCCGCACGTGGCGAACGTGGCCGCCGTGACATCGGTGGCCACTGCACACGATGTCCACGTCATCAAGGTCACCCCTGGGACCTCGCCGCAGGCGCAGCGGACCGTCGACCTCATCGACACCCTGCGGAAGAAGGTCGTACCGGCCGCCGAGCAGGGCACCACACTGCACGTCTATGTCGGCGGCGCGACCGCGACCTCCGCGGACTTCGCCTCCGTGGTCGGCAGCAAACTGCCGTGGTTCCTGCTGGCCATCGTCGGACTGAGTTTCCTGCTGCTGGTGGTGGCATTCCGCAGCCTGCTGATCCCGGCCACGGCCGCGGTGATGAACCTGCTGGGCGCCGCCGCGTCCTTCGGCGTGCTCACCGCGTTCTTCCAATTCGGCTGGGGCACCGAGGCGTTCGGGATGGGCAAGGCCGGACCGGTCGAGGCGTTCCTGCCCCCGCTCCAACTGGCCCTCCTGTTCGGACTGTCGATGGACTACCAGGTGTTCCTGGTCAGCCGGATGCACGAAGAATGGGTACACAACCGCCGCAACGCCGACGCGGTACGCATCGGGCAGGTGGAGACCGGCCGGGTCATCACCGCCGCCGCGATGATCATGCTGTGCGTGTTCCTGACCTTCTCCTTCCTTGGAACCCGAGCGGTCGCCGAACCCGGCATCGGCCTGACCGTGGCGGTTGCCCTGGATGCCTTCATCCTCCGCACCGTCCTCGTGCCGGCGGTGATGTACCTCTTCGGCAACGCGAACTGGTGGCTGCCGCGCTGGCTCGACCGGCGCCTGCCGCACCTGGCCATCGATCCGCCGGAATCCGCCGACGGCACCGCCGATCCGGTGATGCCCGCCGCCGTCTGATCCCGTCACGACAGGCGTCTCGCGGTCCGTGGTGGCTCCATCGCGGACTGCGGGCGCACGGCAGCTGCGAGGAGGTGAAGCAGCGCGGCCCGAAGCAAGCGCCTCCACAGCACCGACCGCCGAGACCAACCCGGCAGGGAAGCCCTCCGCCCATTGCCGGCCTACGACGGCCCACCGGTCGGGACTGCAAGCCGCCGTCGTCGCTCCGGTCGATAGGAACGCGACCGCCGGCAGACCCGTAAAGCTCCGCACCAAGACGTTCATCGGCGCCCACTCTCCCCTGCAGTGACTTCAAGGTTGGACTGACTATGCTGCCAGATTTATTCAAGCTAAGAGTATCCGGGTTGGATTTTCAGTCCACGCTTGGAGTATGTTAGGGGTATGGAAGAGACTGAAGAGCCTGTCGGGCCGCGGTGGCTCGACGCCGATGAGCAGCAGCAGTGGTACGCGTTCGCCTACGTGCTGACCCTGCTGCCGGCCGCGCTGGAAACGCGGATGCAGCGCGACGCGGGCATCGCCCACTTCGACTACATGGTGATGTCCACCCTGTCGATGGCGCCGGAGCGCACCCTGCGGATGAGCGAGCTCGCCCAGTACGTCGGAAGCGCGCTCACCAGACTGTCCAACGTGGTCATCCGGCTGGAGAAGCGCGACTGGGTACGCCGCCACCCCGATCCCTCCGACGGCCGCGTCACCCTGGCCACCCTCACCGACGAGGGCATGGGCAAGGTCGCCGCCGCGGCACCCGGCCATGTCGAGGAGGTGCGCCGCCTGGTCTTCGACCCGCTGACCAAAGCCCAGCAGCGTCAGCTCGGCACCGTCTCCCAGCGCATCCTCGGCGCCCTGGACGCGCCGCTTCCCGTCGACTGGACACCGCCCGGTACCACGCTGCCGGCCGGCCAGGACTGACCCCTCACCCCGCACACGCCTCTTCACCCGGCCGACCGGCCGGATCACCCCCACCGTCAAGGAGTTTCCGCATGCCCACCATCGCCATCGTCGGAGCCGGACCGGGCCTGGGCCTGTCCATCGCCAAGGTCTTCGGCGCCCACGGCTTCGACATCGCACTGATCTCCCGCAACAAGGACAAGCTCGACGCCCTGGCCGCCGAACTCGACACCGCCGGGATCACCGCAGCGGGCTTCCCCGCCGACGCAGCCGACCCCGGCCAGCTCACCAGCGCCCTGGAGGCTGCGATCACGCGGTTCGGCCAGATCGACGTCCTGGAGTTCTCCCCGCACGCCAGCCTGTCCTTCACCTCGCCCGAGGAGGTGACGATCGACAACCTGCGTCCGGGGATCGACAACCTGCTGTACGGGGCGGTCACCGCCGTGCAGGCGGTACTGCCCGGGATGCTCCAGGCCGGTACCGGCACCCTGCTGTTCACCACCGGCGGCGGTGCCATCAACCCCTACCCCATGCTCGCCACCATCAACATCGCCCAGGCCGGCCAGCGCAACTATGCACTCAACTTGCACAACACCCTCGCCGACAAGGGCATTTACGCGGCCAACGTGGCCATCAACCTCATGATTGGCGCTGAGGCCCCCGAAGGCATCCCCCACCGGGCCCCCGACGAGATCGCCGCCGACTACTGGTCCCTCTACACCAGCCGTACCCAGGCCGAGCACTTCATCGGTGCCTGACCCCAGCACCCCCACGGGCAGCCACCGGTCCACTCGGACGCCGATCGGTGGCCGACGGCGGTCACTCGCCCCGGGGCGGGTGCCAGTCCACCGGAGGCGGCAGCGTGCCCTGCGCGATTATGTTCGCGTAGACGCTCTCCAGCGCCTGGCTGAGCGGCCCGACAAGCTCGCG
>NZ_JAGXJL010000321.1:0-262 GCF_019091475.1 Streptomyces sp. GbtcB6
ATTTACGATCATCCAATCAAAGAACTATCGTTAAAGAATTCACACCGCAATCTTTTAAGCTAGCCTCAACACTTAGAATAGAGTGAGCTAATAAATTTGGAAAAAGATAAGATTATTTCATTTAATGAAATAAAATGAAAAAAAAAAATCCAAAGGCCCTATAGTGATTTCGGCCTAGGCTTATGGTTTTGGCCCATTATTATTTTTCTACCCCATAATAGAACTATAATCTAATAGAGAGCCTATAAGGAACATGATTTGT
>NZ_JAGXJL010000322.1:0-262 GCF_019091475.1 Streptomyces sp. GbtcB6
TAATTAAATTTTATTTTGATAAAAAATTAATTCAGGATCCTATTTGCACCATTTTAGAAAATACAGTGTCTATTTTGTCATTTAATAAAACAGAATGTCCAATTAATAACTTTTGTAAAACACATAGTCTAAAATATTATTTACCCAAATTAATACTACATTAGTATTTAAACAAAAAGAAGAACAAAAGCTAACAAAAATATATATACTATGTTTTTACAAATGTAAAAGTTTATTCTTTAATCTTTTGATTTTGGTAACT
>NZ_JAGXJL010000323.1:0-262 GCF_019091475.1 Streptomyces sp. GbtcB6
CTCTTCTTGGGCTTTTTCTGGGCCTCCTGGTTCATCCCCCTTGCAGCTCTTTCTCAACAAACAATCTAACTGTGTTGCTACTATTAGGAATTGGAGTAGAAATCAGCACCCTATTAAACTCCAAATCTCTCAGACTCAAGCTGAACTTGATTCCCAGTTGAGTGCCACCTCCCACTCCCCCAACTCTCTCTCCCTCATTGCTTCCCTACAATCCAGGCTTGATGGCCTCCTCCTGAAAGATGAAATATACTGGAAGCAGCGT
>NZ_JAGXJL010000324.1:0-262 GCF_019091475.1 Streptomyces sp. GbtcB6
TTAAAACTCTTAAGTATTCATTTTCGCAACATCAAACTAAAAATTGAGTTTATAACGAATTATTACAGGTCTCGATAATATAATTGTAGGCATCGAGACATCTTTTTACATGGTAGGGAATTCCAATGTTTCGATACAATATTGAAACAACAGTTCAGTCTTTCCACATTAGTTACTTCTCAAACATATTACTATTTTAGTTATCTTACCACTCTCTAAACAGGTGTCTCCGTGATGACAATTAATATAAAAAAATATTACT
>NZ_JAGXJL010000325.1:0-262 GCF_019091475.1 Streptomyces sp. GbtcB6
TGTGATTTCATCTCTCTTTAAGGTTCAATTCAAGCTAGGTTAGCTCCTCTTCTTTTCTTCTTAAAGATTGTTGAATTTTGATGAAAATAGTGTAATGAATGCATGATAAATTGAGGTTGTTGCTGCTGTGATTTTGTTATTTTTCTAGGGCTCAAAGCATGATTATTTTGATGATGATTGAGTTGTTTGAATGCTTGTTAGTTAGGATTGTTCAAGCTCTTAGTTTTTATGTGTAAAAGTATGATTTTTGAAGGAAAACGAG
>NZ_JAGXJL010000326.1:0-261 GCF_019091475.1 Streptomyces sp. GbtcB6
CTTGGTATATATAGAAATACGTTATGGATGAAGCACACCTTAATTTGTTCCAAATATATACCATAAGTGATATATATATGGGTACCTAGTTGCAATTGGGCCAGATTAATTACTTGATTAATTAATAAGTTTTATAGAAAATTGATAATCAATAATCACCGCACGTGCCACATCAGTATATGATGTTATTATGTGCTCTAAATTTATTGAGCACATTAAAAATTAATAATGTACAATATTATATAAAATAGTGATTTTGTT
>NZ_JAGXJL010000327.1:0-261 GCF_019091475.1 Streptomyces sp. GbtcB6
GGCATAATTAACCTTGAGGATGCCTACATCCAAGCATTCAGAGTCCCTCTGCCACCCACACCTACAACAGCCGCTCTGAGTTTTATCTCTCAAACTCCTGCTCCATCCTTTTCCCTTCTCGGACCTCAGTTTTCTCCAACTGTTTACGGACCTACTGTGTCTAGTCTCGTCCCTACGCAAACTCATTTCTCTAGGTACGGGACGACACATACTAGGTGCAGTGTGGTTCCCGAACATTCTAAATCTGAGGTCCCAAACTCT
>NZ_JAGXJL010000328.1:0-261 GCF_019091475.1 Streptomyces sp. GbtcB6
TAGCAAATCTAATACGATAATTGGAGATATTCATTTTTTTACTACAAATCTCTTTCTATTTGGAGGACCCACTTCTTCGATCATCGACAGAAACATATGGTATGGTATGTACTGATACTATAATTAATTTACTGGAAGTAGATTTGTCATTTTCATATTCTTAATTATTCTTTGAGGCTATTTTTTGTTTGAACGGACTTTGTGGATAACGTGGAAGCAATAGATTATTATTTCTGGTGATAATAAGTTAGTTATGGAATT
>NZ_JAGXJL010000034.1:0-15601 GCF_019091475.1 Streptomyces sp. GbtcB6
CCACACCCCGACGGAATACCTGGCTCTGCGGCGCCGGATCCCTGCCGAGCAGGAGTTCCCGCCGGACCAGGGTCCGATGCCCGCTGATTGATTTCCTACAAGCGCGGCCGCCCCGGGGGGCTCCACGATCGGAGGCGACCACTGAAGCAGACTTGAGGAGAACCCCGTGGGCACAGTGATCATGCACAATGTGGTGTCGGTGGACGGCTACATCGCCGACAAGAACGACGACGTCGGGCCGCTCCACGAGTGGTACTTCAGCGGGGACGTCCCGCTCGTTGAAAGCGGCGACCAGGACCAGGAGTACGACCACTCCGAAGGCGGAGGTGGCTTCAAGGTCTCGCGTGCATCGGCGGAGTACGTCCGGCCGATGTGGGAGGCGATCGGCACGATCGTGATGGGCCGCCACCTGTTCGACCTGGTGAACGGCTGGGAGGGCCGGCCACCCGCGGGCGACCACGTGGTCGTGGTTTCCCACCGGTCCAAGCCCGAGGGCTGGCACCCCGAGGCGTCGTACCACTTCGTCGATGGTGTGGAGGCCGCGATCGAGAAGGCCCAGGAGCTCGCCGGAGATCGAGTCGTCGCTGTGAGCGCCGGCGAAGTGGGCGGCCAGATCCTCGCGGCCGGCCTCGTGGACGAGGTGGCGATGGACGTGGCTCCGGTGGTGTTCGGGTCGGGCAAGCGCTTCTTCGGCAGCATCGATGAGCAGCTGCTGCTGGAGGATCCCCACGTGGTCGTCCAGGGCGACCGCGTGCTGCACCTGAAGTTCAAGGTGCGCCGCTGAGTGAGACCGCCTGCCCACCGTCCACCAGTCGCCGCCGACCGGGCGACCTGCGACTCACACCCGTCGCAGGCAGCAACGACTCCAGCACTGACCACTGCTCATCACACGACCTAGTCGACCCCCCGTATCCGCCGCACCAGCCACGCCCCCGCCAGCCCGATCACCGCCGCCGCCAGGTACAGGACCCGGTAGCCGCCGAGGTAGGTGACGATCGGTGCGGCGAGGGCGGGCGCCGCGACCTGCGGCAGGGCGTTGGCCACGTTGATGACGCCGAGGTCCTTGCCCCGGTCCACCGCCGTCGGCAGGACGTCGGTCATCAGCGCGAAGTCCACGGAGGTGAACACCCCGAAGCCGATGCCCAGCACCGCCGAGGCCACGAGCGCCCCCGGCCAGGTCTGCCACACCGACAGCAGTGCCGTGGCCACCGCCATCAGCATCCCCGACCAGATCACGAACGGCTTGCGGCGGCCCACCCGGTCCGACCAGACCCCGCCGACCACGACCGTCGCCATCAGCGTCAGCCCGTTGACGGCGGTCAGGATCAGCACCCCCTGGTCGGGGTCGGAGTAGTGCAGGCGGTCGCGGAGGTAGTAGAGCAGGTACAGCAGGACCAGGGAGTTGCTGAGGTTGATCAGGAAGCGGGTCAGCCAGGCCCAGCCCAGGTCCGGATAGCGGCGTGGGCTCAGCCAGAAGCCCGCGAGGAAGGCCCGCCAGGACCAGGGCGGCCGGTCCCCTGCCGTCAGCCGCAGGTCGGGGTGGCGCAGCACGTACGGCAGGACGCCCAGCGCCGTGAACACCGCGCACGCCACATAGCCCGCCCCGATGCCCCCGGCGGCCGTCGCCAGTCCGGTGCCGCCGACCACGCCGAGGATCTGCGCGGCCCCCAGCCAGCCGCCCACCGAGCCCCGCTGGAGTCTCGGCACCCGGTCCGGCACCGCCGCCGTGACCGCCGCGAAGGCCGCGTTCAGGGTCAGCTGGACCAGGCACCAGCCCAGCATCATCGTCCACATGCCGCCGGCGCCCGCGAGCAGCAGCAGGGACAGTGCCCCGCCCGCCGTACCGGCGACGATCCACGGCGTACGGCGGCCCCAGCGGGACGTCGTACGGTCCGACAGCGCGCCGAAGACCGGGTTGGCCGCCAGCGACACCACCGCGCCGACACCGGTCACCCAGGCCAGCATCGTCTCCTTGGACATCCCGGAGCCGGGCGCGAAGTCCTTGGCCTGGGAGGCGAGCAGGATCTGCAGCGGGCCGTACCAGCCCACCCAGATCGCCCCGTTGGCGAGGGAGAGCGCGGAGGTCCAGCCCCGTCCGACCCTCTCGACCGGCTCCGCCAGGGCGCCCGGCTCAGCCGGTTCCCGGGTGGTCGTCATCTCTGTGCCCGCAGGACGTCCCGGTACCAGGCGTACGACGACTTCGGCGTCCGTACTTGCGTCGCGTAGTCGACGTGGACCAGGCCGAAGCGGCGCTCGTACCCCTCCGCCCACTCGAAGTTGTCGAGGAGCGACCAGACGAAGTAGCCGCGCACGTCCACCCCGGCCTCCACCGCCCTGTGCAGCGCCCGGATGTGGCCGTCCAGGTAGGCGATGCGGTCCTGGTCGTCGACGCCCTCGTACGAGCAGCCGTTCTCGGTGATGACGACCGGCGGGAGCCGGTCGCCGTAGCGGTCCCGGAAGCCGGTGAGGAGTTCCGTGAGGCCCTGAGGGACGACCGGCCAGCCGAAGTCGGTCACCGGGACGTCCGCGATGTCCTGGACGGAGAAGGGGAGTTCGGCGGGGAGGGTGAGCCCGCCGAACTCGATCTCGGTGCCCTGCGGGGCGCCGACCTTCGTCGGGGCGTAGTAGTTCACGCCGTACCAGTCGAGCGGCTCGGCGATCACCTTCAGGTCGGCGGCGACGTCCCCGGGCATCAGGTCGCCCATGCCGTCCGGGTACTCGCCGAGGAGGAGCGGCTCGGCGAACAGGCGGTTGAGGAGGAGGTCGTAGAAGGCGGCCGCCTCCAGATCGGCGGGTTCCTCCGAGGCCGGCCAGGTCGGGCCGTGGGAGTTGGCGATGCCGATGTCGGCGGCGCCGGCCGCGCGCAGCGCCCGTACCGCCAGACCGTGCGCGAGGAGCTGGTGGTGGGCGACCGGGAGCGCGTCGAACATCAGCTGCTTGCCGGGGGCGTGGGCGCCCAGGGCGTATCCGAACAGGGTCTGTTCGGCGGGCTCGTTGAGGGTGATCCACTTCTTGACCCGGTCGCCCAGCCGGTCCGCGACCGTCGAGACGTACTCGGCGAAGTGCGCCGCCGTGTCCCGGTCCAGCCAGCCGCCCTTCTCTTGCAGAGCGACCGGCAGGTCCCAGTGGAAGAGGGTCGGGACCGGCCGTATGCCCGCCGCGCACAGCTCGTCCACCAGGCGGTCGTAGAAGTCCAGGCCGCCCGCCGAGCGCACCCGCGGCCAGGAGATCGAGAAGCGGTACGCGTCCACGCCGAGGCCGGCCAGGAGCGCCACGTCCTCGCGGTGGCGGTGGTAGTGGTCGCAGGCCACCGCCGCCGTCGAGCCGTCCTTGATCCGGCCCGGCTCCGCCTCGAACACGTCCCACACGGACGGCTCCCGCAGGTCGGCCGCGCCCTCGATCTGATGAGCCGAGGTCGAGACGCCCCAGAGGAAGCCGTCGGGGAACCGGGGGATCGGATGGACCGCGTCTGTCGCCATGGCCGGGATCATCCTTACCCCCGGTAACGTAAGTCAACGCCCGGGCGTGAACTACCCGTTACGGGACCTGGTCACGCCCCTTCCTTCAACACTCGTGAGATCAGTTCGCGTTGGTCCTCGGACAGCCGCGGGTCGGCCGCGTACACCGTCCGTCCGTCCACCGTGATCTCGTACGCGAACCCGTCCGGCACCCCGGGCGGCGGCGTGCTCTGGCCGTCCGCGAGCGCGCGCTCGGCCAGGGCCTCCCACTCGGCGGCGTCGGGCCGGCCCGAGGTGTCCACCTCGGCCCGGCGCTCGATGCCCGCGAATCCGCCCGTGCGCCTCACCTGAATACGCATGGGTCCCTGTGTAGTACGGAATCGGGCGGTGTGCACCCCGAACGGTCAGGCGGCCAGCACCCCCACCTGGGCCCAGGCCTTGAGGGCCGCCTCGCTCTCCTCGCCCGTCTGGTAGCGGGCCTTGGCCGCGGCGACCGTGAGCTTCGCGAAGTCCGCGAACGTGGCGTCCGACTGCAGTTCGCCGCCGGTGAGGACGTCGTACCAGATCTGCCCGGCCCGCTCCCAGGCGTTGCCGCCGAGGGCGGTGGCGAGCAGGTAGAAGGCGTGGTTGGGGATGCCGGAGTTGATGTGCACGCCGCCGTTGTCCCGGTTGGTCTTCACGTAGTGCTGCATGGTCGCCGGCTGCGGGTCCTTGCCGAGCCGCGGGTCGTCGTACGCCGTGCCCGGGGCCTTCATCGAGCGCAGCGCCACCCCGTGCACGCCCGGGGCGAGCAGGCCCTCGCCGATCAGCCAGTCGGCCTGGTCGGCACTCTGGCCGAGGGAGTACTGCTTGATGAGCGAGCCGAAGACGTCGGAGACCGACTCGTTGAGGGCGCCGGACTGGCCGTAGTACTCCAGGTTGGCGGTGTACTGGGTGACGCCGTGCGTGAGCTCGTGGCCGATGACGTCGACGGAGCTGGTGAAGTCGACGAAGATCTCGCCGTCGCCGTCGCCGAACACCATCTGGTCGCCGTTCCAGAAGGCGTTGTCGTAGTTGACGTCGTAGTGGACGCTCGCGTTCAGCGGCAGTCCGTCGCCGTCGATGGAGTTGCGCTCGTACGCCTTCAGGTACAGCTCGAAGGTGGCGCCGAGGCCGGCGTAGGCGCGGTTGACGGCGGCGTCCTGGCCGGGCTCGCTGCCTTCCGCGCGGACCTCGGTGCCGGGCAGCCCGGTGCCGTGCTCGGCGTCGTAGATCGTGCGGTGCGGAGCGGTGTCGGGGGCCGCCGGGGCGGCGACGGCGGCGGCCGTGGTGCGGACCGCGGTCACGCGGCGGCGGGTGCGGGCCGCGGAGTCGTGCTGCAGGGTGCGCAGCGCGGAGTCGGCGAGCGCCTGGTCCTCGTGCTGGGCGAGGTGGTCGAGGATGTGCGGCGGCACGATCCCGCAGAAGACGGGCGTGCGGTTGATGACGGGCTCAGAGCCCCCGTTGGTCGTCATGCACCGCACCCTCGCATTGAGTCACTCGCCTGTCACTACCCGCAACCATGATTAGTGAAATACCGTGACAATTGGCCACTCTCCGTGAGGGGGAGTGGTATGGCGCACTTTTTGTCCAGTTTGTTCCGCCGGTCCCGCATACTGATACGGCGCCCCGCGTCCGAAGGGGCTCGGCTAGCATGCGGAGCATCATGCGTTTCGGGCTGCTTCTTCTTAGCTGCCGCGGCGAGGGCCTGTAGTCCAGGTCGACTCCCTCCCCGCGGAGCTTCGCGTTGCGTCGTCGGCCGTCCTTCCGGACACCCACTAGGAGCCCCGCAATCATGGCGAACCGCCAGCAGCCCAGCACCATGCCGATCCACAAGTACGGCCGCTACGAGCAGGTCGACATCCCGGACCGCACCTGGCCGGACAACCGGATCACCGCCGCTCCCCGCTGGCTCTCCACCGACCTGCGCGACGGCAACCAGTCCCTGATCGACCCGATGTCGCCCGAGCGCAAGCGCCGGATGTTCGACCAGCTGGTCAAGATGGGCTACAAGGAGATCGAGGTCGGCTTCCCGGCCTCCGGCCAGACCGACTTCGACTTCGTGCGCTCGATCATCGAGGAAGAGGGCGCGATCCCGGACGACGTCACCATCTCCGTGCTGACCCAGGCCCGCGAGGACCTGATCGAGCGGACGGTGGAGTCGCTGAAGGGCGCCCGGCGGGCCACCGTCCACCTGTACAACGCGACCGCCCCGGTCTTCCGCCGGGTCGTCTTCCGCGGCTCCAAGGACGACATCAAGCAGATCGCCGTCGACGGCACCCGCCTGGTGATGGAGTACGCCGAGAAACTGCTGGGCCCGGAGACGGAGTTCGGCTACCAGTACTCGCCGGAGATCTTCACCGACACCGAGCTGGACTTCGCGCTGGAGGTCTGCGAGGCGGTCATGGACGTCTACCAGCCGGGCCCGGGCCGCGAGATCATCCTCAACCTGCCCGCCACGGTGGAGCGTTCGACCCCGTCCACGCACGCCGACCGCTTCGAGTGGATGCACCGCAACCTCTCCCGCCGCGAGCACGTCTGCATCTCCGTCCACCCGCACAACGACCGCGGTACCGCCGTGGCCGCCGCCGAACTGGCGGTGATGGCCGGCGCCGACCGCGTCGAGGGCTGCCTGTTCGGGCAGGGCGAGCGCACCGGCAACGTCGACCTGGTCACCCTGGGCATGAACCTGTTCTCGCAGGGCGTCGACCCGCAGATCGACTTCTCCGACATCGACGAGATCCGTCGCGTGTGGGAGTACTGCAACCAGATGGAGGTCCACCCGCGCCACCCGTACGTGGGCGACCTGGTCTACACGTCCTTCTCCGGCTCCCACCAGGACGCCATCAAGAAGGGCTTCGACGCCATGGAGGCCGACGCGGCCGCGAAGGGCGTCACCGTCGACGACATCGAGTGGGCGGTGCCGTACCTGCCCATCGACCCGAAGGACGTCGGCCGCTCCTACGAGGCCGTCATCCGCGTCAACTCGCAGTCCGGCAAGGGCGGTATCGCCTACGTCCTGAAGAACGACCACAAGCTGGACCTGCCGCGCCGGATGCAGATCGAGTTCTCGAAGATCATCCAGGCGAAGACGGACGCCGAGGGCGGCGAGGTCACCGGCGCCGACATCTGGGCGGTCTTCCAGGACGAGTACCTGCCGAACCCGGAGAACCCCTGGGGCCGTCTCCAGGTCCGCACCGGGCAGTCGACCACCGACACCGACGGCGTGGACACCCTCACCGTCGAGGCCGTCGTCGACGGCGAGGACACCGTGCTGACCGGCTCCGGCAACGGCCCGATCTCCGCGTTCTTCGACGCCCTGCAGGGCCTGGGCATCGACGTACGTCTCCTGGACTACCAGGAGCACACGATGAGCGAGGGCGCCTCCGCGCAGGCCGCCTCCTACATCGAATGCGCGATCGACGGCAAGATCCTGTGGGGTATCGGCATCGATGCGAACACGACGCGTGCATCGCTGAAGGCGGTCGTCTCCGCGGTGAACCGCGCCGCCCGCTGACCCCTTCTGACCAGCGACTTCACGGCCCTGACCGCCTCATACGGCGGTCAGGGCCGGGTCGTTTCCCGGCCAACTCGATGTGCAGGTCACGGACAGGTCTCGTACGGGGTACTGACTCCGGCTCCTCCATGTGGCTAACATCACGCCAGCGGTGGCGATGTTGCCACGGGGTTACGGAGGTGCGACGTGCTGCCAGTACGGGGACGAGACGGCCGAACCACCAGGCCTGCCCGCATCCTGGGCACCCGCACCGCATGGACACCCGTCGGCGACGGGGAGTTCTACTGCCCCGGCTGCGGCGGTGACCGCAACTACCAGCGGCTCACCGGCCGTCGCCGCTTCACCCTGCTCGGCGTGCCCGTGCTGCCGCGCGGCACCACCGGGCCGGTCGTGGAGTGCGCCGCCTGCCGCCACCACTACGGCACCGACGTCCTCGACCACCCCACCACCTCCCGCTTCTCGGCGATGCTCCGCGACGCCGTGCACACCGTCGCCCTCGCCGTCCTCGCCGCGGGCGGCACCTGTTCCCGTGCGTCCCTGGAGGCGGCGGCGGGCGCGGTCCGCGCGGCCGGCTTCGAGGAGGCCACGGAGGAACAGCTGGGCGCGCTGGTGGAGGCCCTCGTCGCCGACACCGGACGGGTCTTCGAGCAGCCGTACCGTGCGAGCCTGGCGATAGAGCTGCACGAGGCCCTCGACCCGCTGGCCCCGCACCTCGCCCCCGCGGGCCGCGAGTCCCTGCTCCTCCAGGCCGCCCGCATCGCACTCGCCGACGGCCCCTACACCAACGCCGAACGCGAGGTCCTCGGCACGGTCGGCGCGGCCCTGACCATCTGCGCCACCGACGTGACCCGCCTGCTGGCGGCGGCCCGCCTGCCGTCCTGAGCGCCGGCCCCCGGGCCGCGGCGGGGGCGGTGGCCGCGGCGACCCGGCTGCGCCGTCACCGCCGCCGGCGGCACGTGGAGCGCCCGGCGGCAGCACGCGCAGCGCCCGCCGGCCGCCCGCTCCTCGGTTCCGTGCCGCTCGTTCCCCGGTCCGTGCCCACCCGCTCCCCGGTTCCGTGCCCACCCGCTCCCCGGTTCCGCGCCGCCTCGTCCCCGGTTCCCTGCCGCCCGGCCGCCACGGCGCCCACGGCCGCCGAGTCCGGCTCCCGCCGTGCCTGTCCGCCGGCGACGCGCGGCGGCCGCACGCCGCCCTTCCGGTCCGGCGCCCGGGCCGCCGTATCTGACGGCACGACAAACCGTTTGACCCGTTTGGCTGTTGTGGGAGTGCGGTGATGGCGAGCGGGAGAACCATGGAGGGTGAGCCATCTGTCTCCTGTGACCCGTGCGAGCCGGATCTCCCTCGCCGCCGCCCTGCTGCTCGGGGCGTTCGCGGTCGAGCCCAGGGCCTGGGCGGCGGCCGGCTGCGAGTCCTCCGTGCCGTATGTCTCCGGCGAGGGCGGCTACGCCCAGTACCGCATCCCGGCCGTCGTCCGCACCGCGCGCGGCACCCTGCTCGCCTTCGCCGAGGGCCGGCACGCCACCGCCGGGGACAGCGGTGACATCGACGTCGTGCTGAGACGTTCCGCCGACGGCGGCTGCACCTGGAGCCCGCTCCAGGTGGTCGCCGACGGCGACGGGGACACCCGCGGCAACCCGGCGCCGGTGGTGGACCCGAGGAGCGGCGAGGTCGTCCTGGTGACCTCCTACAACGACGGCTCGGTGAGCGAGGCGCAGATCATGCGCGGCCAGGTCACCGAGGCGCAGAGCCGTCGGGTGTACGTGCAGCGCAGCCGCGACGACGGACGCCACTTCACCCGCCCGCACGAGATCACCGCCCAGGTGAAACCTTCCGGCTGGCGCTGGTACGCCACCGGCCCCGGGCACGCCGTCGCGCTCACCCGGGGACCGCACCGCGGCCGCCTGGTCGTCGCCTGCGACCACTCCGCCGCCCCGCGCGCCGGCTCCGCCGACACCGGCCGGGAGGCCAGGTACTACGGCGGTCACGCGATCTACAGCGACGACGGCGGCCTCAGCTGGCACCTCGGCTTCGTCGACGACTCCTACACCGGCAACGACAACGCCAACGAGACCACCGCCGCCCAACTCCCCGACGGCCGCCTCTACTTCAACGCCCGCGACCAGAACGGCCTGAGCCCCGGCAACCGCCTGGAGGCCTGGTCGAGCGACGGCGGCGAGACCCTGGACGCCACCTACACCGTCCAGCCGACCCTCGCCAGGGTCCCCGTGGTCGAGGGCTCGGTCCTCCAACTGCAGGGCGCCGAAGCCCCGTTGCTCTTCTCGGCCCCCTCGGTCCCGACGGCCCGCAAGGCCATGGCCCTGTGGACCAGCACGGACCAGGGCATCACCTTCGGCAGGTTCCGCACCCTGTCCGCCCGGATGGCCGCCTACTCCGACCTGGTCCAGGTGGACAGGAGCACGGTGGGCGTGCTGTACGAGACGGGCACGAGGACGGCGTACGACACGATCGAGTTCCGTCGCGTCACCGCCCCCTGAGCGGACCGCCGCCGCCCGCCGGGCAACCGAATCCGGGGGATCGGTGGTCTGGAGGGCGAGGGGGTGGCTGATGCAGGCCGAACTAGAGGCCCAGTTCCAGGAATTCGTCAGAGCACGGTGGTCGCATCTGGTGCGGACCGCCTATCTGCTCACCGGTGACCCGCACCACGCGGAGGACCTGACGCAGACCGCGCTGGCGAAGGCCTACCGGTCCTGGCGGCGCGTCTCCCGGACCGACCATCCGGAGGCGTACGTCCGCCGCATGCTGGTCAGCTGCAACAGTGACCGGTTCCGCAAGCGCCGGGTCACCGAGTCGCTGACCGCCGCGCCGCCGGAGCGCGCGGGGCACGACGACGCCGTGTCCCGGGCCGACGAGCGCGGCACGCTGCTCGCGGCCCTGGCCGGGCTGCCGCCGAGGCAGCGCGCGGTGGTGGTGCTGCGGTACTGGGAGGACCTGTCCGAGGGCGAGGTGGCCGAGGTGCTCGGCTGCTCCCCGGGCACGGTGAAGAGCCAGGCGTCCAAGGGCCTGGCGAAGTTGCGTACGTTTCCGGGGCTCGCGCAGGCCATGAGCCACGCGGCACCCGTGCAGGGAGGCAGCAGGTGAGCGGCGAGAAGCAGGGCGGGGCGGCCGAGCCGGAGTTCGAGGCCCGGGTGCGGGCGCTGCTGGCGGGGGACGCGGCACTGGTCCGGCCGTCACCGGTGCCGTACCCGGAGATCCGCCGGCGGGGCGTGCTGGAGCGGCGGCGGCGCCTGGCCGTGGGCGGGGCGGCGCTGGCGGCCCTGGCGGCGGTACCGGTCGGCGCGTACGCGCTGGGCGGCGGCGCCACCACGACGAGCCCGGCCGGGCCCAGCCCCACCGTGCTGGCCAGCGAGCGCCCGGCACCGACCCTGTCGGCCACCGCGTCGGGCACCGCGTCGCCCACCGCGTCGGCCACCGTGTCGCCCCCGGCTCCGTCGGCCACCCCGACGGAGCCGGCGCACCCGGCGTCCGCGCAGCAGCTGCTGGACGGGATCACCTTCGGGCATGCCGCCGAGGGACTCGGCAAGTGCCTCGACTACAACAAGGCGCACCGCCTCCCCAAGGACCCGACCTACACCGACCTGGGCAGCCCCGCCGACTACCGGATCATCCTGGCGATGCGGAGCACCGGCGACTCCAACGCCCCCGGCGACGGCTACTTCGTGGTCGCGGTGCGGGAGAAGCCGGTGCCGACCCGGCTCATCTGCACCGTCAAGGACGGCGCGGCCTCCGGTCTGAACACCAGCACCGGCGACCCATTCGGCGGCGCGGCGACGCCGGTGGTCCCGGACATCAACAGCGGCAAGCTGTACCAGCAGTCGGTCATCGACAAGGGCAACTGGAAGCTGCCGTTCCGATGGGGGATCATCGGCGGCTACCGTGCCTCGGTGGCCACGATGACGGTCTCCTACGGCGGCGGCGCGGGCGAGGTGGTCCTCGACCACGGCTGGTTCGTCGCCACCGGCACCCTGACCAAGCAGGTCACCGCGGCCCCGCACCTGAAGGGCTACGACGCGACGGGCAAGCTCGTCTACGACTCCGACCGGGACGCGTCCTACGAGAAGACCCTGCCGTAGCCGACGGCTCAGCCGGTGCCGACCCCGTGCAGCAGGTTGGCGACCAGCCGGTCCGCGAAGTGCTCGGTGAGGGGTTCGCCGGGCAGCAGCAGGCGGTGGTAGCAGGCCCCCCAGAGCTGGTCGACCAGGGTCTGGGGGTCGGCGTCGGCGCGCAGCCGGCCGCGGTCCTGGGCCCGCCGCATCGCCGCCACGGCCAGCTCGCGCCGGGGATCGGAGTAGCGCTGCCGCAGGGCGGCGGACAGGTCGGGGTCGGTCTGGGCCTGGCCGACGAGCCCGGCGATGACCCGGCCGGCCGGCGTCCCGGTGAGCAGCCGGACGAAGGCGCGGAGCTGGGCCGTCAGGTCGGCCCCGATGTCGCCGGTGTCGGGGAAGGCGAGGGTGGACTCGACGGCGTGGAAGTACCCGTCGAGCGCGAGCGTGCCGCGCGAGGACCACCACTTGTGGATGGTCGTCTTGCTGACCCCGGCCTCCTGGGCGACCCGCTCGATGGTGAAGGCCGCCATACCGTCCCGCAGGAGCAGGACCCCGGCGGCGGTGAGCACATCGGCCCGCACCTCGTCCGCGGGCCGCCGCCCGCGTCCCCGCCGTATCGGGGGTTCCCCGTGCGAGCGCATGCGAGCGTGGGGGAAGCTCATCGGCTCGGCCTCCGCCGCCCTGCGGCTGCACGCACCGGACCCCGCTCGAGCCGGTCGACAGAGGCTACCTGCGCCACGAGGTGAGGGCGCATCATGTTCAGGAGCCAAGGGGGGATTCGGGTGGCGGGGAGCAAACCATCGCGGCAGGAGCTCAACCGGCGCCGCCGCCGGAGCGGTTTCATCGGGCGGCGCGGCGAGCTGAGTGTGTTCCGGGAGAACCTGAATCGCGATCCGGCCGGCGATGCCTTTCAGTACATCTTCCACGTGCACGGCCAGGCCGGGGTCGGCAAGACGTCGCTGGTCCGACAGTGGGAGACCGTCGCCCGGGAACGGCAGGCGGTGACCGCGTATCTCGACGACGACGTGCACAGCGTCATCGAGGCGATGGAGACGATCAGTACCCAGCTGGGGCGTCAGCAGGTAGTCCTGAAGCGGTTCGAGAAGCTGCTGGCCGTCTACCGTCAACGCCGTCATGAGGCCGAGGCGCTCCAGATCGGCGCTGCCGGGCCCGAGGCGGCGGGCAGCGCGGCGGAGACAGGACAGTCGCCCCCCGCGTCGGTGTCCAGCATGGTGATGGCCCAGGCCGGTCTGGCCGGCCTGGGCCTGGTGCCGGGCCTGGGGGCGGTGGCAGGAGCGATGGATCCGCAGCAGTTGGCCCAGAGCACCGACCGACTGCGTGCCGCGCTCAGCGCCCGGCTGCGCAACCACGACGACGTCCAGCTCGTGCTCTCTCCGGTGCAGATGCTGACACCGGTGTTCCTGCAGGACCTGGCCGAGGCGGCCGAGCGGCATGACTGGATGGTGCTGTTCTTCGACGTGTTCGAGCAGACCGGCCCGGTCCTGAACACCTGGTTGCGCGACGTCCTGACCGGCGAGGAATACGGAGAACTCCCAGTCAATCTGGTGGCCGTGCTGTCCGGGCAGGGACGGCTCGACACACGATGCTGGGGCGATCATCTGGAGCTGGTGGCCGAGGTACCTCTGGAGGTGTTCACCGAAGAAGAGGCCCGCAGGCTCCTTGCCGCCCGCGGTGTCACCGATCCGGACGTCATCGAGGTCGTCCTGCAGCTGACCGGCCGGCTCCCGGTGCTGGTCGACCTGCTCGCCCAGACCCGCCCGCACAACACCGGAGAGATAGGCGACCCCTCCGACACCGCCGTCGAACGCTTCCTGAAATGGGAAACCCACCCTCACCGGCGCACCACCGCCTTGGCCTGCGCGCTGCCTCTGCAACTGGACGAGGATCTCTTCCGGACCGTTGCGCCCGAGACGGCGGCAGACGAGTACGCCTGGCTGCGCGGCCTGCCCTTCGTCACCGGGGAGGCCGGCCGATGCCGCTACCACGATGTTGTCCGCACCCCCATGCTCCGCCTGCAGCGCACCCAATCCCCCGCCCATTGGCAGCAGCAGCACACGTTGCTCGCGGACACCCACCGGCAACGCGCCCGCATCCTGGAAGAAGCTCTCACCACCGACCAGCACTGGGCCGATGGCGCCTGGCGCGAACACCGGCTGAACGAGACGTACCACCGCCTCTGCGCCGACCCCCGCCAGGCTCTGCCCGACGCACTGGGACAGGTGATACACGCCTGCGACCAGGGAGCTGCCGTTTTGCGCCGCTGGAGCCAGATCCTCGCCCAGGCCGGAACCGACAGCGACACCACCGCCTTGACCACCTGGTCGCGATCGCTGACACCTCCGGCACCGGACGCCGACGACACCACCCTCCTCGTCACCGCCCTGACCCAACTGCTGACCGCTCCGCAGCTGGCCACCGCGGACCAGGCGCTCATCCGCTGTCTGCGCGGCCGTGAACACCGTACGGCCAACAACTACCAGCAGGCCCTGACCGACTACGCCGCGGCCCTCGCGCTGGATCCTCTTCTCGATCGCGCCCACTACGGACGCGGTCGCACCCACGTTTTGCTGAGCCGCTACGACGACGCGCTGGCCGACCTCGACCGCGCCATCGAACTCAACCCCGACGACGGCGAGTACTTCGCGGACCGCGGCATCACCCACCGCGCCCTGGAGCACTACGACGACGCCCTCGCCGACCTCGACCGCGCCGTCGAACTCGCTCCGGACGACGACTGGACCATCACCCAACGCGGCATCACCCACCGCGCCATGGAGCGCTACGACGACGCCGTCGCCGACTTCGACCGTGCCGTCGGACTCGACCCCAACGACGCCTGGACCACAGTCCAACGAGGGATAACCCACCGCGTCATGGGGCGCTACGACGACGCCGTCGCCGACTTCGACCGCGCCATCGAAATCAACAGCACCTACGCGTTGGCCCTCGCCCAACGAGGTGAGACCCACCGCCTCGCAGGCCGCCAGGACGAGGCCCTCGCCGACTTCGACCGCGCCGTCGGACTCGACCCCAACGACGCCTGGACCATCGGCAGCCGTGGACAGACCCACCATGCCCTGGGGCGCTACGAGGAGGCCCTGACCGACCTCGACCGTGCTGTCGAACTCGACAACAGTTACGCCTGGGCCATCGCCCAACGAGGTGAGACCCACCGCCTCCTGGGGCGCTACGAGGACGCCCTGACCGACCTCGATCGCGCCGTCGAACTCGACAACAGCTACAGCTGGGCCATCGCCCAACGAGGTGAGACCCACCGCGTCATGGAGCACTTCGACGACGCCCTGGCCGACCTCGACCGGGCCATCGAACTCGACCCCGACCATGCGTGGGCCCTCGCCGAACGAGGTGAGACCCGCCGCCTCCTGGGGCGCTACGAGGACGCCCTCGCCGACTTCGACCGGGCCGTCGGACTCGACGACGCGTACGCCTGGGCCATCGGCAGCCGTGGACAGACCCACCATGCCCTGGGGCGCTACGAGGACGCCCTGGCCGACCTCGACCGCGCCGTCGAACTCAACAGCACCTACGCCTGGGCCCTCGCCCAACGAGGCGTCACCCACCGCGTCCTGGAGCACTTCGACGCCGCCGTCGCCGACTTCGACCGCGCCGTCGAACTCGACCCCGACAACGCCTGGGCGCACTTCGAAGCTGCCGTGACTCTGCGACTGCTCGGAAACCCCCAGGAGCACGAACACTGGCGCAAAGCTGTAGCGATCCTCACCGAGGAGGTGTCCACCGAAGGCTCTGATGCCACTGACGCCATGGGCGGTCTCCTGGTGATCTACTGCGCGCTCCCCGAGTGGGACAAAGCAGCGGAAGAGACGGAGCGCTTCCTGGCCCGTGCTCCACAGCCCGCCCGTGTCCGCGAAGCACTGCAGGACCTGACGGACCTCCAGCGGACACTGTCCGTGGACCCGGCGCTGCTGCGGCCGTTGCGCCGGCGACTGGAGTACGCCGCAGCACCCGCCCCGCTGCCGTCCTCATCGGGACAAGGCGCCGGCGGCCAAGGAGTCTGACGAAGCGCCACTAGCCCTCCGTGCTCTCCCGCAGGGCGGCATCGAGCAGGGCCCGGGCCGCCCAGCGCATGACGTCCTTCGCCTCCGCGGGCTCCAGGTCGCAGACGTCACGGGTCGAGACCAGTGCCTCCACGCCGTATACCAGGGTGAGCGCCATGGTCAGCCGGCGCAGTGCGGCCGGCGGGAGGGTCGCGGCGAGGGGGTCCAGGGCGGTGCGGGAGAGGTCGAGGCGGTTGCGGCTGCGGGTGGGGAAGGGCTCCTCCTGCCCGTCGCTCTGCCGGAAGTACCGCTCCAGGCTCGCGCCGAGCATCGCCCGCCACGCCGGCTCGTTCGCCAGCTGCATGTCGGCGACCCGGGAGACCACCGCGTCCACGCGCCCGGCGGGATCGGCCGGCAGGTCCGCGGTGACGTCCGGGCCGCGCAGCAGGGTGCGGGTCTCCCGGATCAGCTCCTGGGGGCTGGAGAAGTAGCGGTAGGCGGTGGCCG
>NZ_JAGXJL010000034.1:15611-106001 GCF_019091475.1 Streptomyces sp. GbtcB6
CTGCCCCCGTGGTCGATGACGGCGCCGGGGAACACCTCCGGGGGGATGCAGTGGGCGAGGACCCGGGCGGCCTCGGCCACGTCCGCGACGGTGACGGCGCGTCCCTCGCGGAGCAGTTCGGCGGCCGCGTCGACGAGCGCCCGGCGGGTGCGCAGCTTCTGGTTGCGCCTGCCGTCCTGCGCGCCCCCCGCGCTCCCGGCACTCCCCTCCATGATGAGAGTCCCCTCTTGTCGTGAGAAACTTCTCTCATTACGGTAGCACTGTCTCATTACGGGGGCCGCGGGCTCTGCGAGGAGCGCGCGGCGTGACGAGAGAGGGGGCTCCCGACCATGGGCTCCATGACACCCGCCGACATGGAAGCGCTGATCCAGGCGCACATGAGCGCCGAGGAACGCGGTGATCCGGAGGGTTCGGTCGCCGTCTACACCGACGACATCGAGCACGACGTCGTCGGCGACCCGAACGGTCCCAAGCGCGGCATCCCGGCGGCGCTCGACTTCTACCGGCAGCTGTGCAAGGACTTCCGCGCCGAGAGCGAGGAGCGGACCCGCACCTACTATTCCGACGACGCCGTCACCATGGAGAACGTGATGACGGGCACCGTTCCGGGCTCCTTCCTGGGAATCCCGGGCGGCGGCCGCCGGATCGCCTTCCGGATCCTGCACGTCTTCGAGTTCCGCGACGGCCGGATCTCCCGGGAGAACGTGTGGCTGGACGGCGCCTCGGTGGCCGCCCAGCTGACGGCTCCCGCGTAGCACCCCGGCGCCGGCCGCCGCCCGTGCGGCCGGCGCCAACTCCCGCGCGTGCACGGCGCCATGACCTCACCTTCGCGGTGCCATTGGTCCCACCTCTGGTGGTTTACGCCATTCGCGCGCCTTGCCTTGACCGTCCCCGAACCCCCTCTTATGGTCGCGCTAACACAGGACGTCCGACGTCTCCTTTCCAGACCCCACGCTGGAGGTACCGTTGCGCGACGAGGCGAGCCACGCCCGCAGGACGTTCCTGAAACACACCGGTGCGCTGGGCGCGGCAGCCGCCCTGCCGTCCCTGGCGGCGTGCGGCCCCAGGTCCACGATCGACCTCGGCGGCGACGGCTCCGACCGCACCCTCACGGCCGTGATCGGCTACGGCAACGACGGCAGCTGGGACCCCACCCAGACGGCGTCCGCGTTCGCGATGGCCGCCAACAACCACATCTACGAGGGCCTGGCCGACACCGACCCGATCACCCGCGCCCCCTACCCGGCGCTGGCGACCCGGCTGCCCGCCGACGCGAAAGCCATCACCTGGCGGTTCACCCTGCGCCCGGGCGCCACCTTCCACGACGGCAGGCCGGTCACCGCCGACGACGTGGTCTTCGTCTTCGACCGGATCCTCGACCCGGGCACCCAGACCCTCGCCCAGGGCTTCTTCGCGAGCTGGCTCAGGGAGGCCCGCAAGGTCGACGCCCGGACCGTCGACCTGGTCCTCAGGTTCCCCTTCCCGGACGGGATCGCCCGCCTCACCCTCGCCAAGATCATGCCGGCGCACGTGTTCTCCCGGCCCGGCGCCTGGGACGACGCGGTCAGGGGACTGGCGATCGGCTCGGGACCGTACCGGCAGACCGGGCACCATCCGAAGTCGAACACCACCTTCGCCGCGTACGACCGCTACAACGGCCCCCGCGGACCCGCCTTCCGGAAGATGAACTGGCTGACGATCGTCGACGCCGCCTCGCGCGTGGCCAGGATCTCCGGGGGCGACGCCGGCGCCCAGATCTCCGACAACATCCCGTACGCCAACATCCCCCGCCTCGAACAGGGCGGGCTGTCGGTCGGCGGCGGCGCCGGGATGAACAACGCGTTCCTGATGTTCAACACCCGGCACAAACCCTTCGACGACGTCCGGGTCCGGCAGGCCCTGCACTACGCCATCGACAAGCGGAAGATCGTCGAGGTCGCCCTCAAGGGCCACGGAAAACCCGCGAGTTCGTTCCTGAACGAGACCAACCCCGCCTACCGGCCCGCGAAGACGGTCTACGACCACGACCCGGCGAAGGCACGGGCCCTGCTGAAGGCCGCCGGGGTCAGCGGCCTGCACGTGAACATCCTCGCCGTCAACGTGAGCTGGCTCGTCGACTGCCTGCCCACCATCAAGTCGTCCTGGGACGCGATCGGCGTCGCCACGACCCTGTCCCCCCAGGAGACCACGGCCGTGTTCACCAAGATGGACCAGAAGCAGGACTACCAGGTCGTCGCCGCCGTCTCGAACCCCAACCAGTTCGGCCTCGACGCCGACCTGATCATGCACTACAACTACGGCCCCGAGAACCTCTGGACGGGCTACGCGCGCTGGTCGGACAACGCTGTCGCGAAGCAGCTCTTCAAGGACATGGACGCGGCCACCCGCGAACCGGACCCGGACAAGAAGACGACGATGATCCAGGACTACATCGACGTCGTCGCCGAACAGGCGGTCCTCTACCCGGTCGTCCACAACGAGCTGATCACCGCCTGGGACCCGCGCAGGCTCACCGGCATAAGGGCCCAGCCCTACCCCGGCATCAACGTCCTCACCGCCAAGTGGGCCTGACGGCATGACCGCCGTCCTGCGCATCCTGCTGCGCCGCACCGCCCTGCTGGTGCCGCTGCTGCTCGGCATCGCCCTGTTCGTGTTCCTGGTGATGCGCTTCTCCGACGTCGACCCGGCGTCCGCGTTCTTCCAGGGCGCCAACCCCACCCCGCGACAGCTCCACGACTTCCGGGAGCGCAACGGCCTCCTCGACCCCCTGCCCCTGCGCTACGTCCGCTTCGTCGGCGGCCTGCTCCACGGCGACCTCGGCACCAGCGCGCTCACCCGCACCCCGGTCCTCGACCAGGTCCTCACCGCCCTGCCGCTCACCCTCCAGCTGACCTTCCTCGGCCTCGGCATCGCCGTCGTCCTGGCGCTGGCCGCAGGCGTCACCGCGGCCATCCACCGGGACCGGGCCGCCGACCAGGTCATCCGTGTCCTCTCCCTGGTCGGGGTCGCCGCCCCCGCCTTCTGGCTGGCGCTGCTGATGATCCAGTATCTGGCCGTCGACCGGGGCTGGTTCCCGTCCGGCGGCTACATCAACCCCGAGGACTCCGTCACCGGCTGGCTGCGGACCATGGCCCTGCCCGCCCTCGCGCTCTCCCTCCCGGTGGCCGCCCAGCTCACCCGGATCGTCCGCACCTCGGTGGTCGAGGAACTCGACAAGGACTACGTCCGCACCGCGATCGGCAGCGGCCTGCCGCCCCATGTCGTGGTCGGCCGCAACGTGCTCCGCAACGCTCTCGTGAACCCCCTGACCGTGCTCGGCCTGCGCGTCGGCTATCTCCTCGGCGGCGCCGTCGTCATCGAGACCGTCTTCGCCCTGCCCGGCATGGGCAAGCTGATGATCGACGCCGTCCAGAACGGCGACCCCGCCGTGGTCCAGGGCGTCGTCCTCACCACCGCGACCGGCTTCGTCGTCGTCAACCTCGTCATCGACATCCTCTGTCTGCTGGTCAACCCGCGCCTGAGGGAGGCCGCATGACGACGACCACCCGCGCCGCACTCTCCGCGGCCCTGGCCCGCCCCGGTGTACGCCTGCGCAGGCTGTCGCCGTCGTCGAAGGCGGCCCTCGTCTTCCTGGCCGTGGTCGTCCTGGCGGCCGCCCTCGCCCCCCTCCTCGCCCCCGCCGACCCCCTCGCGCAGCAGGCCCCCGCCGACGGCACCGGCCACCCCTCCGCCGGCCACTGGATGGGCCAGGACAGCCTCGGCCGGGACGTCCTCAGCCGGCTGATGTACGGCGCCCGCTGGTCCCTCGCGATCGGCCTCGGCGCGACCGCCCTGGCCCTGGTCGCCGGAGCCCTCCTGGGAGCCCTCGCGGCGACCTCCCGCAGGGCCGTCGACGAGACGCTGATGCGCTGCCTGGACGTGGTGATGGCGTTCCCCGGCATCGCCCTGGCCGCCGTCCTCGTGGCCGTCTTCGGCGGCGGGATCACGGTCCTGATCTGCGCGATCGCCTTCCTGTTCACCCCTCCGGTGGCCAGGGTGGTCCGGGCGAACGTCCTCGACCAGTACGGCGAGGACTACGTCACCGCGGAACGCGTGATCGGCGCCCGCACCCCGCACATCGTCGTCCGCCACGTGGCGGTCAACTGCCTCGCCCCCGTCCTCGTCTTCTGCACGGTCCAGGTCGCCGAGGCCATCGTCTTCGAGGCGTCCCTGTCCTTCATCGGCGCCGGCGTACGGCCCCCCGACCCGTCCTGGGGCAGCGTCATCGCGGACGGCAAGAACATGGTCCTGACGGGCGGCTGGTGGGCCACCCTCTTCCCCGGCCTGCTGATCCTCCTCACGGTCCTCTCCCTGAACATCCTCTCCGAGGGCGTCTCGGACGCGTGGGCGTCACCGGCGGGCAGGGAGGTGGAGCCGACGGAGCCCGCGGAGGTACTTGAGCCGGGGGAGGCCCTGGAGCTGCCTTCACTGACCGAAGCCGCCGAACGGCTACGGGCCCGTGCCCGCCCGCTGCCCTCCCATGAGGGACCACCGGTGCTCTCGGTGAAGAACCTTGCGATCGGCTTCACCGACCGCCACCGGGGCGTGAACATCGTCAATGGCATCAGCTTCGAGGTCCATCCCGCCGAAGTCCTGGGCCTGGTCGGGGAGTCCGGCTGTGGCAAGTCCCTGACGGCCCTGACAATCATGGGCCTGCAGCCGAAGACGGCGAGAGTGACGGGGCGGATCGATTTTCATCCCGGTGAGGTGACGCGCCCCAAAGGGGCGCGGGGCTGTACCGAATATGCGGCTACCGCCGCGCGGGCGCGATCAACCCCCACCGCCCCGCACCCGCCCATCGACCTGACCACCCCCCACCCCCGCCTCCTCGGCCACGAGATCGCGATGGTCTACCAGGACGCCCTGTCCTCCCTGAACCCCTCCATGACGGTCAACGCCCAGCTGAAGCAACTCACACGGCGCGGCGGCCACCGGCCACCCGCCGAGCTCCTCACCCTCGTCGGCCTCGACCCCACCCGCACGCTCCCCGCCTACCCCCACGAACTCTCCGGCGGCCAGCGCCAGCGCGTCCTCATCGCGATGGCCCTCTCCCGCGACCCCCGCCTGATCATCGCCGACGAACCGACCACCGCCCTAGACGTCACCGTCCAGGCCCAGGTGATGGAACTCCTCCTCCGCCTCCGCGAGGAACTCGGCTTCGCGCTGGTCCTCGTCTCCCACGACCTCGCTCTGGTCGCGGACGTCACCGACCGGGTGGTGGTGATGTACGGCGGCCAGATCGTCGAGTCCGGCGTCACCGCGGAGCTGGTGGGCGCCCCCACCCACCACTACACGCGCGGCCTGCTCGGCAGCGTGCTGTCGCTGGAGTCCGGGGCCGCGCGGCTCACCCAGATCAGGGGTGTGGTGCCGTCCCCCGCCGACTTCCCGGCGGGCTGCCGCTTCAGCGACCGCTGCCCGGCGGCGAGCGGGATCTGCCGTACGACACCACCGGCCCTCGTCGGCAGCCCCGTCCACACCGCGGCCTGCCACCACCCGGCCGTCGACCTGGCGGCCAGCACGGAGGCGGTGACATGAGCGCGGTGCAGCTGTCCGGCGTCCACGTGGTCCACCGGGCCCGCGGCGGGGGCCTGTTCGGCCGGGACCGGGTGTACGCGCTGACCGGCGCCGACCTCACCGTGGCGGCCGGTGAGACGGTCGGGGTGGTCGGTGAGTCGGGGTGCGGGAAGTCGACGCTGGCGAAGGTGCTGGTGGGGATTCAGCGGCCGACCGCCGGCACGGTCACCTTCCGCGGCCGGGACCTGTGGGCGATGACACCGGGCGAACGCCGGTCGGCCGTCGGCGCGAGCACCGGCATGGTCTTCCAGGACCCGTCTACGGCCCTCAACCGCCGGCTGCCGGTACGCCGTATCCTCCGCGACCCGCTGGACGTGCACGAGCGCGGCACGAAGGCCGAACGGGAGGACCGGGTAAGGGAGTTGATGAGCCTGGTCGGGCTGCCACGGGCCCTCGCCGAGGCCCTGCCCGGGCAGCTCTCCGGCGGCCAGCGGCAGCGCGTCGCGATCGCCCGGGCCCTCGCCCTGGACCCCGACCTGGTGGTGGCGGACGAACCGACCAGCGCGCTGGACGTCTCGGTCCGCGCCCAGATCCTCAACCTCCTGCTGGACCTGCGCGAACGCCTGGGCCTCGCCCTGGTCTTCGTCTCCCACGACATCCAGACGGTACGGCGGATGAGCGACCGGGTGATCACCATGTACCTGGGCCGGATCGTCGAGGACACCCCGGCCGCCGACGTCACCGACCACGCCCTGCACCCGTACACCCGGGCCCTGTTCTCGGCCACCCCGGGCCTGCTGAACCCGATCGACCCCATCCCGCTCACCGGTCCGGTCCCCTCGGCGACCCGGCCGCCGTCCGGGTGCCCGTTCCGCACCCGCTGCTGGCGGGCGGACGACGAGTGTGCCGTCCGCATGCCTGACTTCACGGCCGCGTCACGTCCCGGTCACCGCTACCGCTGTCACCATCCGTTGGAGGAGGACCAGCCGAGCCGCAGCCTGCCCAGGGAGACCAGATGACGCTTCCCACCCCGCTGACCGGTGTCGTACCGCCCGTCTGCACGCCCCTGACACCGGAACGCGAGGTGGACGTCCTCTCCCTGCGCAGGCTTGTCGACCATCTGACGGCGGCCGGTGTGGACGGCCTGTTCGTGCTCGGGTCGACATCGGAGGCGGCGTACCTGACGGACCGGCAGCGCAGGCTGGTCACGGAGACGGTGGTCTCGCAGGTGGCCGGGCGGCTCCCGGTCCTGGCGGGCGTCATCGACATGACGACCCCCCGGGTCCTGGACCACGTCACGTCCGTCACGACGGCGGGCGCGGACGCGGTCGTCGTCACCGCCCCCTTCTACACCCGCACCCACCCCGCCGAGATCGCCCGCCACTTCCGCCTGGTCGCCGGCCGGTCGCCGGTCCCGGTGATCGCCTACGACATCCCGGTCGCCGTCCACACCAAGCTCCCCGCCGACCTTGTTCTCGAACTGGCCGGCGCCGGGGTGCTGGCCGGGCTGAAGGACTCAAGCGGCGACCTGGCGGGCTTCCGCGAGGTCGTCACGGGCAGCAGGGGCCTGTCCGGCTTCAGCGCGCTGACGGGTTCCGAGCTGACCGTCGACTCGGCCCTCGCGCTGGGCGCCGACGGAGCGGTACCGGGCCTCGCCAACGTCGACCCGGACGGCTACGTCCGCCTCCACCGCCTCTGCCGCGCGGGCGACTGGGAGCGGGCGCGGGCGGAACAGGAGCGGCTGTGCGGTCTCTTCCGGATGACCGGCGTAGGGAACCCGGCCCGGATGGGCGGCAGCTCGGCGGCGCTGGGCGCGTTCAAGGCGGCGCTGCACCTGCGCGGGGTGATCGACTGCCCGGCCACCGCCGAGCCCCAGGTGCCGTTGTCGCAGGAGGAGACGGAGTGCGTGGCGAAGTACCTCGCGGGAGCGGGCCTGATGTAGCCGGGCAGAGGCCTTCCGGGGCCCCGGGACAGACTCCGGCCGAGTCTAGGCACGCAGCGCCACATCGGTGATGCGAAGCGTGAAATTCCCAGGGGCGGGGGAGCCAGGTGAGGTGAATGCGATGAACCTCCCCATCGGCTCCTGTGCCGTCGACACCCGTACCGGACGGCTGGGCATCGTCATGGGCCACGAGGGCCCCTACGTGCAGTTGCGGCCGTACGGGGGAGGACGGGAGTGGGACGCGCACCCGGACGCCGTACGCGTCGCCACCCAGGCCGAACGGCTCGGCGCGGCCACCGCCCACGCCAACGCCCGCAGCCGCGGCGAGGCCCCCTGAAGGTTCCCTTGCCTCCGTTGCCCGACGGCCCCCGCCGCCGGCAGGGCAGAATAGGGCCATGAGCCTGTTCCGCGACGACGGCATCGTGCTGCGCACCCAGAAGCTGGGTGAGGCGGACCGGATCATCACGATGCTCACCCGCGGACACGGCCGGGTACGGGCGGTGGCCCGTGGGGTGCGGCGGACCAAGTCGAAGTTCGGGGCCCGGCTGGAGCCGTTCTCCCATGTCGACGTGCAGTTCTTCGCCCGCGGGAGCGAGCTGGTCGGGCGCGGGCTGCCGTTGTGCACGCAGAGCGAGACCATCGCGCCGTACGGCGGCGGGATCGTCACCGACTACGCGCGGTACACCGCCGGCACGGCCATGCTGGAGACCGCCGAGCGGTTCACGGATCACGAGGGCGAGCCCGCGGTGCAGCAGTACCTGCTGCTGGTGGGGGCGCTCAGGACCCTGGCCCGCGGCGAGCACGCCCCGCATCTCGTCCTCGACGCCTTCCTGCTGCGCTCCCTCGCCGTCAACGGCTACGCGCCCAGCTTCGACGCCTGCGCCAGGTGCGGCATGCCCGGCCCGAACCGCTTCTTCTCGGTCGGCTCCGGCGGCACCGTCTGCGTCGACTGCCGGGTGCCCGGCAGCGTCGTACCCTCGCCGCAGACCCTGGTTCTGCTCGGCGCGCTGCTTACGGGAGACTGGGAGACCGCGGACGCGGCCGAGGCACGGTACGTCCGGGAGGGCAGCGGGCTGGTGTCCGCCTATCTGCACTGGCATCTGGAGCGCGGACTGCGCTCGCTCAGGTATGTAGAGAAGAGCTAGAGGGAGACGAGAAGCACATGGTCGTACGCGGGATCCTGGGGCGCCAGCGCCGCGAGTACAGGACGCCGGAGCCGCACCCGTCCGGCGCCCGCCCGCCGAAGCTCCCGGGCGAGCTGGTCCCGAACCACGTCGCCATCGTCATGGACGGCAACGGCCGCTGGGCGAAGGACCGCGGGCTGCCGCGCACCGAGGGGCACAAGGTCGGCGCCGAGCGCGTCCTCGACGTCCTCCAGGGCTCCATCGAGATCGGCGTCCGCAACATCTCCCTCTACGCCTTCTCCACCGAGAACTGGAAGCGCTCGCCCGAAGAGGTCCGCTTCCTGATGAACTTCAACCGCGACTTCATCCGCAAGACCCGCGACCAGCTCGACGAACTCGGCATCCGGGTGCGCTGGGCGGGCCGGATGCCCAGGATGTGGAAGTCGGTCGCCAAGGAACTCCTGGTCGCCCAGGAGCAGACCAAGGGCAACGACCTGCTCACCCTGTACTTCTGCATGAACTACGGCGGCCGGGCCGAGATCTCCGACGCGGTGCAGGCGATCGCCGAGGAGGTCAAGGCAGGCCGGCTCGACCCGTCGAAGATCAGCGAGAAGACCATCCAGAAGCACCTGTACTACGGGGACATGCCGGACGTGGACATGTTCCTGCGGCCCAGCGGCGAGCAGCGCACCTCCAACTACCTGCTCTGGCAGAGCGCTTACGCCGAGCTGGTCTTCCAGGACGTCCTGTGGCCCGACTTCGACCGCCGCGACCTGTGGCGGGCGTGCCTCGAATACGCCTCCCGCGACCGGCGGTTCGGCGGAGCCATCCCCAACGAGGAGCTGCTGGCCATGGAGGGCCGCACGGAGGAGAACCCCTCCGGCATCTGACGGTCACGCGCCGTTCACGAGGGCCGTCGAGGATGCGGAAGATCCATCCCCGGCCCCCCCCGGTCTCCCGCCTCTGGAACGGTCCTCATGAAGCGCGTCATCCCCGTCCTGACCCTCGGCGCCCTGCTCCTCACCGCGCTGCCGGCGCACGCCGCGGACGCCGGGCTCACCCACCGTGACAGCTACGGCACCAAGGCCGTGTACTCCCCCGGGCAGAACCCGCGCACCTACCAGCAGCCGCCCGCCGGTTACACCGCCGTCTTCACCGAGAACGTCTCCCGGCACGGTTCCCGCTCCGCGACGGACGGCGAGGACGGCGACATCGTCCTCGCGCTCTGGAACCAGGCCGAGGCCGACGGCCAACTCACCGCGCGCGGGAAGAAGTTCGGCCCGGACGTGCAGGCCCTCGAAGCGGCCATGAGCGCGATCGGGTACGGCAACCTCAGCGGCCGCGGCAAGGACGAACTCCGCGCGACGGCGGTCCGCCTGGAGAAGCGCCTGCCGTCCCTCTTCTCCGCCATCGCCGCGAACGGCGAGAAGATCGACGTCGTCAGCTCCGGCCAGGGCCGCGCGGTCGACAGCGGTACGGTCTTCTCCACCGCCCTCACCGACGCCGACCCGGCGCTGAAGTCCTCCCTCGGCACCGCGCGCGTCGACAAGAACCTCCTCTACTTCCACAAGTCGGCCGGCGGCGCCGACTACCAGAAGTGGCTGGCGAGCGACGAGCGCCTCGCCTCGACCCTGAAGGCGGTCACCGACCAGCCGGCCTCGCACCGGGCCGCTGCCCGCGTCCTGGGCAGGATCTTCAAGCCGGCGTTCGTGCAGCGCATCGTGAACGGCGAGTTCTCCACGACCGCCGACGACATCACCGCCGCCACCGCCGTCTACAACCTCTACGCCATCGCGCCCGCCATGAGCGAGGAGAGCCCGGACGGCAAGGGCTGGGACTTCGACCGCTACATCGCCCCGCGCGACGCGGCCTGGTTCGGCTACCTCAGCGACGCCGAGGACTTCTACGAGAAGGGCCCGAGCTTCTCGGACAGCGACATCACCTACAAGATGGCGGACGTCCTCCTCGACGACTTCTTCAAGCAGGCCGAGGCCAAGCGGGACGGCACCAGCACGCTGGGCGCGGAGCTCCGCTTCACCCACGCCGAGGAGATCATTCCGCTGGCCGCGCTGATGCAGCTGCCGGGCAGCGGGAAGGCGGCGACGCCGGGCGAGACGTACACGTACGCGAACAACGCGTGGCGCGGTGCCGAGGTCGCCTCCCTCGCCTCCAACATCCAGTGGGACGTCTTCAAGAAGGGCGACGACTACCTGGTGCGGATGCTCTACAACGAGAAGGAGATCCCCTTCAAGGCAGGCTGCAAGCCGATCTCGAAGCACAGCAGGTTCTACGACCTGAACGAACTGGAGCGCTGCTTCGGGAGGAGCTGACCGGCGCCGGCTGTAGCGCCCCTTCAGGGGCGCGGGGAACTGCGCGAGCAACCCCCACCGGCCCGCGGCCGAACACGACGGCTCACCCCGCGGCGCACCCCGCGCAGTCCGCACACGTACCGAAGATCTCCACGGTGTGCGCCACATTCACGTACCCGTGCTCGGCCGCGATGGCCTCCGCCCACTTCTCCACCGCCGGCCCCTCCACCTCCACCGCCTTGCCGCACACGCGGCAGACCAGGTGGTGGTGGTGTTCGCCGGTGGAGCAGCGGCGGTACACCGACTCGCCCTCGGACGTGCGCAGGACGTCGACCTCACCGGCGTCGGCCAGCGACTGCAGCGTGCGGTACACCGTGGTGAGGCCGACCGAGTCGCCCTTGTGCTTGAGCATGTCGTGCAGTTCCTGCGCGCTGCGGAACTCCTCGACCTCGTCCAGGGCCGCCGCCACGGCTGCCCGCTGGCGGGTCGAGCGGCCCTTCACGGGCGGTCCAGCGGTCGTCACCGGTTGCCTCCTCACATCACTGCCTCTGCCGGGCCATTGTGCCAGCCCAGATCGAGGGCAGTCAGACGCCGACCTCGTCGGCGGCCCCCCGGGTGGCCGGAATCGCGCACTCCGCCGGGTCCCCGGCGGGCCGGTGCGCGGCGGCCGCGCGGGCGCGTCGGCGGGCCAGCGGGGCGGCCAGCGCGGTCAGCAGGACGAACGCGGCGATGGTCAGCAGCACGATGGTCGCACCGGGCGGAACGTCCTGGTAGTACGAGGTCACCGTGCCGCTGATCGTCACGGTCACCCCCAGCGCCATCGCGATCGCGAGCGTCGCGGTGAAGCTC
Source organism: Streptomyces sp. GbtcB6 (assembly GCF_019091475.1). NCBI lineage: Bacteria > Bacillati > Actinomycetota > Actinomycetes > Kitasatosporales > Streptomycetaceae > Streptomyces > Streptomyces sp. GbtcB6. Next base: position 27,389 of record NZ_JAGXJL010000034.1, read on the forward strand.
CGGGTCAGCTGCTGGGCGGCCGCCACCGGCACCACCATCAGCGCCGACACCAGGATCAGCCCGACGACCCGCATGGCCACGGTCACGGTGACCGCGGCCGTCACCGCCGTGAGCAGGTTCAGCGCCCGGACCGGCAGGCCGGTGACCCGGGCGAACTCCTCGTCCTGGCTGACCGCGAAGAGCTGCCGGCGCAGACCGAGGGTGACCACGACCACGAACGCGGCCAGGATCGAGATCGCGGTCACGTCGGACGGGGACACCGTCGAGAGCGAGCCGAACAGGTACGAGCTCAGGTTGGCGTTGGAGCCGCCCGGGGCGAGGTTCACGAACATCACGCCGCCGGCCATACCGCCGTAGAAGAGCATGGCGAGGGCGATGTCGCCGCGGGTCTTGCCGTACCAGCGGATCAGTTCCATGAGGACCGAGCCGAGTGCGGAGACCGCGGTGGCCATCCACACCGGCGAGGTGTTCAGCAGGAAGCCGAGGCCGACGCCGGTCATCGCGACGTGCCCGATGCCGTCGCCCATCAGGGGCTGGCGGCGCTGGACCAGGTAGATGCCGATCGCGGGGGCGGTGACGCCGACCAGGACGGCGGCGATGAGCGCCCGCTGCATGAAGGCGAAGTCGAGGAGTTCCATCAGCTCAGCAGTCCCGTGCGCAGTGGCGTGTGCTCGTGGGGGTGGACGTGGTCGTGGCCGGGGAGGGCGTGTTGGCCGACGGCGCGCGGGGGCGGGCCGTCGTGCAGGACGCAGCCGTCGCGGAGGACCACGGCCCGGTCGATCAGTGGCTCCAGCGGGCCCAGTTCGTGCAGGACGAGGAGGACCGTGGTGCCCTGGGCGACCTGTTCGCGCAGGGTGGCGGCCAGGATCTCCTGGCTGGCCAGGTCGACGCCCGCCATCGGCTCGTCCATGATCAGCAGTTCGGGCTCGGCCACCAGCGCGCGGGCGATCAGCACCCGCTGGTGCTGGCCGCCCGAGAGCGCCTCGACGTTGTCCCTGGCCCGGTCCGCCATGCCGACCAGCTCCAGGGCGTGCCGCACGGCCGCGCGGTCGGCCTTGCGGAAGAGGCCGAAGCGGGTGCGGGAGAGCCGGCCGGAGGAGACGATCTCGGTCACGGTCGCCGGGACCCCGCCGGCGGCGGTGGTGCGCTGCGGGACGTACCCGATGCGCCGCCAGTCCCGGAACGCCCTGCGCTCGGTGCCGAACAGTTCGATCTCGCCGGCGCTCAGCGGTACCTGCCCGATGACCGACCGGATCGCCGTCGACTTGCCGGAGCCGTTCGCGCCGAGCAGCGCGACCACCTCGCCGCGGTGCACGGTGAGGTCGATACCGCGCAGGACGGGGCGTGCGCCCAGTTCGGCGCGGACACCGCGCATCGCTATGACGGGCTCGCCGGTCGTCATCTCGTCGTCTCCCGTCATGCGGCGCCCAGTGCCTGCCGCAGGGCCTTGAGGTTGGCTTCCTGGACCGCGAAGTAGTCCTTGCCGCGGGACTTGGCCGTGATGCCCTCGATCGGGTCGAGGACGTCCGTCTTCAGTCCGGCGTCGGCGGCGATGGTCTTGGCGGTCTTGTCGCTGACGAGCGTCTCGTAGAACACGGTGGTGACGCCGTCGGCCTTGGCCATGGTCTCAAGGTCCTTGACGCGGGCCGCGCTCGGCTCCGACTCCGGGTCGAGGCCGTTGATGGCCTCCTCGGTCAGGCCGTAGCGCTCGGCGAGGTAGCCGAAGGCGGCGTGCGTGGTGATGAAGACCTTGGACCTGGTGTGCGCGAGGCCGTCCTTGAACTGGACGTCGAGCGCGTCCAGCTGCTTCACCAGGGCGGCGGTGTTCTTCTTGTAGTCGGCCGCGTGGTCCGGGTCGGCCTTCTCGAAGGCCTTGCCGACGCCCTCGGCGACCTGGGCGTAGCGCACCGGGTCGAGCCAGATGTGGGGGTCGAGGCCGGACAGCTCCTCGTTCTTGGAGGTGTCGTGCGAGGCGGCGTGCCCGCCGACCTCGTTGCCGTGCTTCTCCAGCGTCGTGAGGGAGGCGGCGTCGATCTTCGTCTTCAGCCCGGACTGGGCGACCGCGTCGTCCACGGAGGGCTGGAGGTTCTTCAGGTAGAGCACCGCGTCGGACTCCTGGAGCATCGCCGTCTGCCGGGCGCTGATCTCCAGGTCGTGCGGCTCCTGGCCGGGCTGGGTGAGACTGGTGACGTGGACGTGGCTGCCGCCGATCCGATCGGCGAGGTAGGCCATCGGGTAGAACGACGCGACGACGTCGAACTTGCCGGTCTGGGCCGCCGTGGCGTTGCCGCCGCAGGCAGTGAGGGTCGCTATGCCGAGTGCGGTGACGGTGGTCGCGGCGGCCGCGGGTATGAGGCCTCGTCGTACGTTCATGAGAGTCATTTTCAACAAATATGGAAACCGTTGTCAACAAGCTCGGGTGAGAGGCCGGTAAGCGATACCGATTTGGTTGAGGGGGAGCCCCCGCCGGTAACCTGAAGCATTCGCTCTGAAGCATTCTCGCTTCGTCGCCCGTCGTCGTAATGAAGAGAGCACCGTGGCCGCCGACAAGATCGACACCATCGTCAGCCTGAGCAAGCGCCGTGGCTTCGTATTCCCGTGCAGTGAGATCTACGGCGGCCAGAAGGCTGCCTGGGACTACGGACCGCTGGGTGTCGAGCTCAAGGAGAACCTGAAGCGCCAGTGGTGGCGCTACATGGTGACGTCGCGCGAGGACGTGGTCGGTATCGACTCGTCCGTCATCCTGGCCCCCGAGGTCTGGGTGGCCTCCGGTCACGTCGCCACCTTCACGGACCCGCTGACCGAGTGCACCGCCTGCCACAAGCGGTTCCGCGCGGACCACCTGGAGGAGGCCTACGAGGCCAAGCACGGCCGCCTCCCGGAGAACGGCCTGGCGGACGTGAACTGCCCGAACTGCGGCAACAAGGGCCAGTTCACCGAGCCCAAGCAGTTCTCGGGCCTGCTCTCCACCCACCTCGGCCCGACCCAGGACAGCGGCTCCGTCGCCTACCTGCGGCCCGAGACCGCGCAGGGCATCTTCACCAACTTCGCCCAGGTACAGACCACCTCGCGCCGCAAGCCGCCGTTCGGCATCGCGCAGATGGGCAAGTCCTTCCGCAACGAGATCACGCCCGGCAACTTCATCTTCCGCACCCGCGAGTTCGAGCAGATGGAGATGGAGTTCTTCGTCAAGCCGGGCGAGGACGAGAAGTGGCAGGAGTACTGGATGGAGCAGCGCTGGAACTGGTACACCGGCCTGGGCCTGCGCGAGGAGAACATGCGGTGGTACGAGCACCCGAAGGAGAAGCTCTCCCACTACTCCAAGCGCACCGCTGACATCGAGTACCGCTTCCAGTTCGGCGGCAACGAGTGGGGCGAGCTGGAAGGCGTCGCCAACCGCACCGACTACGACCTGAACGCCCACTCCAAGGCCTCCGGCCAGGACCTGGCCTACTACGACCAGGAGGCCCAGGAGCGCTGGACGCCGTACGTCATCGAGCCCGCGGCCGGTGTCGGCCGCGCGATGCTGGCGTTCCTGCTCGACGCCTACGTCGAGGACGAGGCGCCGAACGCCAAGGGCAAGATGGAGAAGCGCACGGTGCTCCGCCTGGACCACCGGCTGGCCCCGGTCAAGGTCGCGGTGCTCCCGCTGTCCCGCAACCCCGAGCTGTCCCCGAAGGCCAAGGGCCTCGCCCAGGCGCTGCGCGGGCACTGGAACATCGAGTTCGACGACGCCGGTGCGATCGGGCGCCGCTACCGCCGCCAGGACGAGATCGGTACGCCGTACTGCGTGACCGTCGACTTCGACACGCTCGAGGACAACGCCGTCACGGTGCGCGAGCGCGACTCGATGAAGCAGGAGCGGGTCTCTCTGGACCAGATCGAGGGTTACCTCGCCGGGCGCCTGCTGGGCTGCTAGGTCCGCGGTCCATACGCCTTGTCGCCCACCCTCCCATCCGACTCGGTCGGCTGGGAGGGTGGGCGTTCTGGTTCCCTACAGGTCCAGGTCCGCGTAGAGCGCCGCGTGGTCGGAGGCTTCCGTCGTCTTCGACTTCACGGTGTCGAAGTGCTCGATCCCCCTCGCGTAGATCCCGCGTGTCTCCAGACCGACGGACTGCACCTTCTCCCACAGCGCCGGCGGGAAGAGCAGGTAGTCGATCTTGTCGTGTTCGCTGCGGCACTCCCCGTGGGTGCCGGGCTTTCCGTGGTAGGTGCGGTGGCTCATCGCGTCCCGCAGGCCGGTGTCCCGCAGCACCTCGGCCGCTTCGCTGTCCGGTTCGTCGTTGAGGTCCCCCGCGACCATGACGCGGTCGGTGCGCTCCAGCGCCTCCCGGTAGATCTCCGCGACCCGCTTCGCCTGGGCCAGCCGCAGCTCGGGATCGTCGTGGAACTTGCTCTTGAGGTGGTTGCCGAGAATCACCAGGGGGGTCCCGTCGAGCTGGATCTCGAACTCGGGACAGTCCCGGCTGAACAGGTTCTTGTCGGGCTGCTCCGGGTCGGTGTCGAAGATGTGGGACCGCACCGAGGTGATGGGGTGGCGGCTGAGGATCCCGATGTCGATGCCCCGGGGATCGTTGCCGTCGATCAGCATGTCGTAGGGGTACGGCCGCCTGCCGAGCGTCTCGCCCAGGACCTGCGTGTTGAAGCGCTCCAGGGTGAGCCGGTCCTCGACCTCCACCGTGAGCAGGACGTCGGCGTCGATCTCCGCCACCACCCGGCCGGTGTTGTGCACCACGCTCATGTCGAGGTCGTCGTAGCCGAGTTCGGCCCAGCCGGTCCAGGAGCCGCGGCCGCCGGCGACGATCTCGATGTGCGGGTCGTTGTCCGGTCCGGACTTCTCGAACAGTCCGCTCGGCTTGCGCTCGAAGTCCTTGCCCGGACGCAGCTCGTTGATGAAGATCGCCGGCGGGTCCTTCGGGTTGCTGTCGTAGGCCTTGTACGCCTTGATGAGCGCGGCGATCTTCTTCTTGTCGTCCTCCCGGTACTCCGGCAGGTCGAGCAGGGTGACCAACTGGGCGAAGTCGTCGAGGACTTTCTCGCGCTCGGCAGGGTTGGAGAGCTGGAAGGCCGTGGGCCGGCGGAAGAGGTTCTCCATGTTGAAGGTGGCGATACGGATGCTCATCGAGGGCCTCCTCGGCGGCGCGAGTGCACCGCGCGGCCGACGGCAGGCGCCGCCTGGGACACTGCGCGCCGACAGCTCCATTCTCCGGGCCGGACCGGGACCTGTCGAACGGAGGACGGCCGCCGGTCGGCCCCTCGGCTCGGCCCGGGCCTCGCCGGAATGCCCGGCGGGCGGTTCAACGCCCTTGAAGAGACTTCACGTTGTCGCCGAAGGTCCAGTTCTTCGAGCCGTCCCAGTTGATCGACCAGGTCATCAGGCCCTTGAGGGAGGTGCCGTAGTGCTTCCAGGCCTGGGAGACCAGGGACGGTGACATGTAGCCGCCGCCCGCCCCGGACTGCGCGGGCAGGCCCGGGACCTGCTTGTCGTACGGCACCTTGACCGTGGTGCCCTGTACGACCAGCCCCTTGTTGAGGCAGTCGGTCTGCGCGGTGAAGCCGGCCACCGTGCCGGCCGAGTAGGAGTCGCCGGAGCAGCCGTACATGCTGCCGTTGTAGTACTGCATGTTGAGCCACCAGAGGCGGCCGTTGTCGGCGTACTTCTTGATGATCGGCAGGTAGGCGCCCCAGATCGAGCCGTAGGTGATGCTGCCCCCGGTGACGTACGCCGTCTCCGGGGCCATCGTGAGGCCGAAGTTGGACGGCATCTGGGCGAGGATCCCGTCGATGATGCGGACCAGGTTGGCCTGGGAGGTGGAGAGTTGGGTGATCGACCCGCTGCCCACCAGGCCGGTCTCGATGTCGATGTCGATGCCGTCGAAGTTGTACTTCTTCAGGATCGGGACGATCGTCGAGACGAACTTGTCGGCCACGGTGGAGGAGCTGAGGTCGATGCCCGCGGCCGCGCCGCCGATCGACAGCAGGATCGTCTGGCCGGAGGCCTTCGCCGCGCACATCTCCGCGGGCGTCGCCACCTTCACGCCCGTGTCCATGCCGTCCTCCCAGAGGGCCGTTCCGTCGGAACGGATCACGGGGAAGGCCGCGTTGATCACGTTGTAGCCGTGGGTGGCGATCGCGGAGTTGGTGATCGGGGTCCAGCCGAAGGGCGGGTGGACGCCGTTGGCGGAGCCGTCCCAGTTCTCCCAGTAGCCCTGGAGGACCTTTCCGGCGGGCCGTGACTTCACGGCGCAGGTGTCGGCGGCGGAGGCGGAGCCGGCGGCGGGGAGCTGGACGAGTGTCGCGGTCGCGAGCGCTGCGGCGAGCAGGGCGAGCGTGCGGCGGATCATGCGGGGCCTCCCGGTGGGGTCGGGGTGGGGCGCACGGGTGTCGTAGTCATGACAATGCTCGTGGTCCAGACCTCCCGTCAATAGGTCTGGACCAATCAGGGCAACTATGGAATGACAGATATTGAAATCTGTCAGCTGTCATGCAAGGGTGGAGCCATGACGACGCACACCCGCTCCCTCGGATCCACCGGCCCCCGGGTCTCCGCCCTCGGCCTCGGCTGCATGGGCATGTCCGCGCTGTACGGCGAGGCCGACCGCGCCGAGTCGATCGCCACCGTCCACGCCGCCCTCGACGCCGGCCTGACCCTGCTCGACACCGGCGACTTCTACGCCATGGGCCACAACGAGATGCTGATCGGGGAGGCCCTGCGCACCGCCCCCGCCGCCCTCCGGGAAAAGGCGCTGACCAGCGTCAAGTTCGGCGCCCTGCGCGACCCGGACGGCGGCTGGAACGCCTACGACGGCCGCCCGGCCGCCGTGAAGAACTTCGCCGCCTACTCCCTCCAGCGCCTCGGCGTCGACCACATCGACGTCTACCGGATCGCCCGCGTCGACCCGGACGTGCCGATCGAGGAGACGGTCGGCGCCATCGCCGAGCTGGTCGAGAAGGGGCACGTCCGGCACATCGGGCTGAGCGAGGCGAGCGTGTCGAACATCCGGCGGGCCGCCGCCACCGCGCCCATCTCGGACCTCCAGATCGAGTACGCGATCATCACCCGCGACATCGAGCGGGAGATCCTGCCGACCACCCGTGAGCTGGGCATCGGCATCACCGCGTACGGTGTGCTCTCCCGGGGTCTGATCTCGGGTCACTTCACCCGCGACCGGCAGCTCGGCGCGGGCGACTTCCGGGCCTTCTCACCGCGCTTCCAGGGCGAGAACCTCCAGCACAACCTCGACCTCGTCGAGGCGCTGCGCAAGATCGCGGACGAGAAGGGCGTGACCGTCGCGCAGATCGCCATCGCCTGGGTTCTCTCCCGCGGCGACGACATCGTGCCGCTCGTCGGCGCCCGCACCCGCGAGCGGCTCGCCGAGTCCCTGGGCGCGCTGGACGTCACCCTGGACGCGGCCGACCTGGCGGCGATCGAGGAGGCCGTACCGGCGGACGCGGCGGCGGGCACCCGCTACCCGGCCGCGCAGATGAGCCATCTCGGCACCGAGCACTGACCGCGGCGCCAGGTACCGTCTAGGCCATGGCAGCGACGTCCCCGACCCCGACCCCGGCCCTGACCGCCGAGCGCATCCTCGAGGCGACCGAGGAGGTGCTGCGCCGGCACGGCCCGGCCAAGGCCACCGTGGTGGACGTGGCGCGCGCGCTCGGTGTCAGCCACGGCAGTGTCTACCGGCACTTCCGGACCAAGGCGGCGCTGCGGGAAGCGGTGACGAAGAGGTGGCTGGACCGCACCTCGGCGCAGCTGTCCAGCATCGCGGCCGGGGCGGGGGACCCGGAGACCCGGCTGCGCGACTGGCTGCAGGCACTGTTCGACGCGAAGCGGCGCAAGGCCGGCGCCGACCCGGAGCTGTTCGCCACCTACATGGTGCTGGTCGACGAGAACGGCCCGGCGGTCACCGAGCACATCGCCGACCTGACCGGGCAGCTGACCGGGATCATCCGGGACGGGGCCGGGACCGGTGTCTTCACCGTGCCCGACCCCGCCGCCGCGGCCCGGACCGTCTTCCAGGCCACCGGCCGCTTCCACGACCCGGGCTATGCCCGCGAGTGGGTGCGGCCGGAGGCCGAGGCGGACTTCGGGTCGCTGGTGGAGCTGCTGCTGCGGGGCCTCAGCTCACGTTGACCGTCACGGTCGGGGAGTAGACCTTCTTGCCGACCGCCGAGACCCGCAGATGCTCGGCGCCGGGGTTGTTCAGCTTCGCGGTCAGCGAGTACGAGCTGCCGTTCTTGACCTTCGCGGTCGCCTTGAGCGGGATCCACTTGCCGCCCTTCTGGTGCTGGAGCACCAGGGGCCAGCCCACCCTGAGTCCACTGGTGCGGCCGGTGAAGGTCACCGGGTCACCGACGCCGACCGAGGTCTTGTCCGCCTTGATCGAGATCGAGGACATGGTGGAGGGGCTCGGCTTCGGGTTCGGCCTGGCGCTCATGCTGGGCGACGGGGCCGGTTTGGCCCCGGTGGCGAGGGCCCCGGCGGTACCGGCCGACAGCAGGGCCACGGAGAGCGCACCGGCGGCGAGGGCACGGGAGATCTGGCGCTGGGTGGTGTGCATGGACGTACTCCTGTCGAGTGACGGGGGGACTCGACAAGGGTTGGCCGGGTCGCGCCCGGCGGCGACCCGGGCGGCCTCGGAAGCGGGTGGGCGCCGCCCCTCGGTTCGGCAAAGTCCGCAGGTGGCGACGGGCGCTCTGACCTCGCGCTTCCGCCCCGGAGGCTCACCCGAACGGCGTAATGCGCGGCCTAGGCGGTGACCCGCCAGAAGTCCCGCATCAGCGGGGTCGGCGTCGGGCTCGTCATGGCCGTCTGGGTCATGAGGACCGTGACCGTACCGGTGGCCGGGACGATGTGCGCGGTGGTGCCGGTGCCGCCGACCCAGCCGTAGCGGCCGGGCACCGACCAGGGGTCGGCCGGGGTGACGTCGACCTGGCCGCCGTACCCCCAGCCCTGGCCCTCCAGGAAGAGGCAGGCGTTGTCGCGCTGGGCCGCCGTCAGGTGGTTGGTGGTCATGCGGCTGACCGAGGTGGGGGAGAGCAGGCGGCGGCCGTCCGGGGCGGCGCCGGCGTTCAGCAGCAGCCGGCCGAACGCCAGCCAGTCGTCGGCCGTGGCGACCAGGCCGCCGCCGCCCGAGTGGAAGCGCGGCAGGCGGCTCCACGCGCCGTCCGGGGTGTCCGTCAGGCGCAGGGAGCCGTCCTCGGCGGGGGCGTAGGAGGAGGTGAAGCGGTGCCGTTTCGACGCCGGCACCTCGAACGCCGTGTCCCGCATGCCCAGCGGCTCGAAGATCCGCTCCGCCAGGAAGTCGGGGAGCGTACGGCCCGACACCCGGGCGACCAGGATGCCCTGGAGATCGGACGAGGTGCCGTACAGCCAGGCCTCGCCCGGCTGGTGGAGCATCGGCACCCGGGAGAGCAGGTCCAGCCAGGTGTCCTGGTCCGGCCAGTCCTGGAGGGCGCGGCCGTCCCGCTGCACCGTGAACAGCGCCTGCACGGCGGGCAGGGCGAAGTCGTCGGGGAAACCCCAGCCGGTGCGGGAGCTGAGCAGGTCCTCGACGGTGACCGGGCGGTCCGCCGGCACCACGTCGTCGACGGGGCTCGCGGGCGTACGGACCACCATCGGCTTCGCCAGCTCCGGAAGCCACTCGGCCACCGGGTCGCCGAGCCCGATCCGGCCCTCCTCCACCAGCATCAGCACCGCGGCGGCGGTGATCGGCTTGGTGATCGACGCGATGCGGAAGACCGAGTCCCGGGCCATCGGGGCGGACCCCTCGACGCCGGTGTGCCCGACGGCCACCGCCTCGACGTCGGCGCCGCGGGCGACGAGCCCCACGGCTCCGGGGACGGTACCGGCATCGACATGGCGGCGCAGGGTGGCATGCAGCGGGGACACGGTCATCGGTCGTCCTTCCGGTGGGCGCGGTCTCGGGCAGTACGACTCCCGCGCCGCCGGAAAGTCATCGCGAGGGCTCGGCGCCCGCGGGATCCACCGTGGCCTGGTGGGCCTCGGCGAGATGCTCCTCCGCCTTCAGCCAGGGCAGGAACTGCGCGCCCTTGCGCCAGCCGCAGGTGTCGCATCGGATTGTCCGCTGCACACCCGTGCGCTGCACCCGGACCACGTGTTCCCGGCCGTGCTGGTCCCAGCGGCTGACCTTGCTCTCGTCGATCTGCGACATGACGCCTCCGGAGTCTGTGCCCGATCCGCTGTCCGGTACGTGTCGACGGCGGGCCGACGGCAAGGAGTGTGCAGCAAGACCAACATCAACGGGGATTTCTTCACCGGGTTTTAGCGAGGACGCCCCCGGAGTTCACACGGCGGACAAGGTGCCTTGTGCGCCTCCCCGTGCCAACCGCCGGATCATGAGCCGGACTTGGTGTAACGGTGGAAACCCTGGACAGGGCATTGACCCTGGCTCAAGATGAAAGCGACCTTGTGTGAAGCGGCCACCGGCACGGAGAGGCGATGCTGCCGGATCCTCAACGTTTCCTGGCCGTTGCCGGCCGCCGGATCGCCCGCGCCGAGGGCGCGGAGCAGGCCGTCCATGAGCTGTACCGCGTGACGGTCCCGGACCTGGCGGACGGGATGTTCGTCTACCTCGGCGACCGCCCGCCGGGCCGGTCCGAGCCGGAGCGCCTTCAGTTGGACGGGGTGCCCCCCGAACTCGGCGGCACCATGGGCGGAACGCCCCCGCCGTCGGCACCGGTGGCGCCCGACGGTGCGCTCGCCGCGCTCCTGCGGTGCGGCAGGGCGCGCGGCCGGGGCCCGGACGGCGTGGACGAGGCCCTCGGTGAACTCCTCGGGACGGGGGTCCGGCTCCCGCAGGGGAACCGGGTCCTGCTCGCCCCGCTGCGCGCCCCCGACGCCGTCGTGGGTGTGGCGGTGTTCCTGCGGCGCCCGGACCGAGAGGACTTCGTGGAGGACGACATCGCCCTGGCCGACGCACTGTCGGCGCAGACCGCGCTCGGCGTGCGCGAGGACACCCTCGGGTCCGGGCCGCCCGCCGCGCCCAAGGCCCCGGACGAGGACCGCCTGCGCTACGTCGGCGCGGCCACCCGGCGGATCGCCCGCGGCTTCGACACCGACGAGATCGTGCTCGGCCTGTGCCGGGCCGCCGTACCGACGTACTCCGACGCGGCCCTCGTCTACCTGCGCGACCCGCTGCCGGTCGGCGACGAACGGCCCGCCGGCCCGGCCGTGCTGCGGCTGCGCCGCACCGACCGCCTCAAGGGCCCCGGCGCCGAGGGCCTGGTCTGGCCCGCGGAGACGGTGGACGACGAGCAGGACGACCTGGACGCCTCCGACTGGAGCGAGGTGGTGCCCGGCGGCGCCCTCGCCGAGGTGCTCCGCGGGGTCCGGCCGGTGTTCGCCGACACCCCGCCGACCCGCGCCGCACTGGGCGAACTCGTCGGCGCGGACAGCGCGCTGAACGACTGGGTCGGCTCCCACGCGATCCTCGCCCCGCTGCGCGGCCGCCGCCGGGTCACCGGCGCGGTCGTCTTCCTGCGCCGGCCCGAGCGCCCGGCGTTCGAGCCCGCCGACCTCCTGGTCGCCGCCCAGCTCGCCACCCACACCGCGCTCGGCGTCGACAAGGCCGTCCTGTACAGCAGGGAGGCCTTCATCGCCGACCGGTTGCAGCGCGCGATGCTGCCGCACTCCCTGCCCCGGCCCACCGGCGTCCGGCTGGCGGTGCGCTACCTGCCCGCCGCCGAGACCGCCCGCGTCGGCGGCGACTGGTACGACGCGATCCCGCTGCCCGGCAGCCGGGTGGCGCTGGTCGTCGGCGACGTCATGGGCCACTCCATGACCTCGGCCGCCGTCATGGGCCAGCTGCGCACCACCGCGCTGACCCTGGCCGGCCTCGACCTGCCCCCGCAGGAGGTGCTGCACCACCTCGACGAACAGGCCCAGCGGCTCGGCACCGACCGCATGGCCACCTGCCTGTACGTCGTCTACGACCCCGTCTCGCACCGCATGACCATCGCCAACGCCGGCCATCCGCCGCCGATCCTGCTCTACCCGGGCGGCAAGACGGAGGTCCTCACGGTGCCGCCGGGCGCCCCGATCGGCGTCGGCGGCATCGACTTCGAGGCGGTCGAGCTGGACGCGCCCACCGGGGCCACCCTGCTCCTCTACACCGACGGCCTGGTCGAGTCCCGGCTGCGCGACGTGTGGACCGGCATCGAGCAACTGCGCGAACGGATCGCCGCCACCGCCCAGCTGACCGGGCCCGACCGGCCCCCGCCGCTGGAAGCCCTGTGCGACGAGGTGCTCGACATGCTCGGGCCGGGTGACCGCGACGACGACATCGCGCTGCTCGCCGCCCGCTTCGACGGCATCGCGCCGAGCGACGTGGCGTACTGGACCCTGGAGCCGGAGGTCGGCGCGCCCGGCCGGGCCCGCCGGCTCACCCGGCAGGCCCTGGCGGGCTGGGGCCTGGAGGACCTCACCGACACCGCCGAACTGCTGGTCAGCGAGATCGTCACCAACGCCGTACGGCACGCCTCCCGCCCGATCAGCCTGCGGCTGCTGCGCACGGACGTGCTGCGCTGCGAGGTCGGCGACGACGTGCCGCAGCTGCCGAGGCTGCGCCAGGCCAAGGCCACCGACGAACACGGCCGCGGGCTTTACCTGGTGCACCGGCTGGCGCGGCGCTGGGGTACGACCCGGCTGGGCACCGGCAAGATCGTGTGGTTCGAACTGGGCGGCAGTGGCGGCTGAGTGCGCCGCTGGGGGTGCCGCGATATGCCGTCCGGCGGCTGCGGCGCCGTTGTGGCTGGTCGCGCCCACGCGGCGGTAGCCGCATATCGGATACGGCCCCGCGCCCCTTACGGGGCGCTTTGCGGGGCGGTCAGTTCACGGTGCGGGGCAGGCGCAGGCTGAGCAGGCCGGTCACCACCGTCAGGCCCAGCTGGACCAGCAGGGTGATGATCAGGGCGTCCCGCACGCCCTGGTGCGGGACCAGGGAGAGGAACAGGGTGCCCAGGGTGGCCACGCCGAGGGCGAGCGCGGACTGCTGGGTGGTGACCATCACGCCGCTGCCCACCCCGGCCCGCGCGGGCGGCACCTCCGACATCACCAGCCGTAGTACGTTGGGGAGTTGCAGGGCCTGACCGGCACCGGCGATCGCGACCCCGGGCAGCAGCCCGGCGAAGTCCAGGTGCGGCCAGTCCCGCCGGGCGGCGAGCACGATGAGCACGATGCCGACCGCCTGGATCACGGACCCGGCGGTCACCACCCGGCTGCCGTACCGGGCGATCAGCCGCGGCCCGGCGAGCGAGACGAACAGGAAGACGACCGCCATCGGGGCGAGCGCCATCCCGGCCGGGACCGGACCCAGGTGCTCGCCGCTCTGCAGGGCCACGGCGATCACGAACATGAACCCGCTGAACCCGATCGAGAACGGCAGCATCAGCACCAGACCCCGGCGCAGCGAGGCGAGTTCGAACAGGCTCGGCGGCACCAGCGGCGTACGGCCCGCCCGGTCTGCGCGGCGCTCCACGGCGTAGAAGGCGACGGCCACGCCCGGGAACGCGGCCAGCGACAGCCAGGTCCACAGCGGCCAGCCCGCCGCCCGGCCCTCGGTGAGCGGGGCGAGCAGGGCGAGGAGAGAGGCGGCGAGGAGCACGGTTCCGGGGCCGTCGACGGGCTGGGGCTGCTGCGACTTCGTCTCCGGTACGAACCGGGCGCCGAGCACCAGCCCGACGACCACGACCGGCACGTTGACGAGGAACACCGAGCGCCAGCCGGTGCCCCAGATGTCGGCGGCGACCAGCACTCCGCCGAGTATCTGCCCGGCCACCATGGAGAGGCCGGCGGTGGCGCCGTACAGGCTCATGGCCCGGGCGCGGCGGCCGCCGCCGGTGGCGGCCTGGATGGTGGCGAGGACCTGCGGGAGCATCGCGGCGGACGCGGCGCCCTGGGCGACCCGGGCCGCCACCAGCGTCCAGGCGCTGGGCGCGAGTCCGCAGGCCAGCGAGGTCAGTCCGAACGCGGCCATGCCGCCGAGGAAGAGCCGGCGGCGCCCGAACAGGTCGCCGAGCCGGCCGCCGAGCACCAGCAGCACGGCGTAGGCGACGCCGTACCCGGCGACGACGAGTTCCAGGACCGCCTCGCCCGCGTGCAGGTCGGCGCCGATGGTGGGCAGGGCGACGTTGACGATGAAGAAGTCGATGAGGGGAAGGGCGGCGGCCAGCAGGACGGTGAACAGTCCGGGGCCGCCGAGCGCCGGTGGCGCGGCCGGGGACCGTACGTTCGCGGTGGTGACGGTTTCGGTCATGCACCGAGCCTGCGGCCTCCCTGAGACTGGTACCAGAGTCTCCTTCTCCTGGTAGTAGAAGTACCTGGCAACAGGATCGGCGACGCGGCAGGCTGGACACATGACGACCACGGCGCAAGAGACGACGCCCCTTCGGCAGCCGGCGGCCCCCGCCCCGGGCCGGGGTGCCGACATCCGGCGGCACGAGCTGGCCGCGTTCCTGCGCAGCCGCCGTGAGCGGATCACCCCGGAGGAGGTGGGCCTGCCGCGCGGCACCCGCCGCCGCACGCCCGGCCTGCGCCGCGAGGAGGTCGCCCAGCTCTCCGCGGTCGGCGTCACCTGGTACACCTGGCTCGAACAGGCCCGGGACATCCAGGTCTCCGTCCAGGTCCTGGACGCCCTCGCCCGCACCCTGCGGCTCGACGGCACCGAGCGCGCCCACCTCTTCCAGCTGGCCGAGGCCGTCGACCCGACCCCGGCCGCGAGCTGCACGGGCGTCACCCCGGCCCTGCACGAGATGCTCCGCGCCCTGGAACCCCTCCCGGCCTCCGTCCAGAACAGCCGTTACGACATCCTCGCCTACAACCGCACCTACGCCCGCCTGATGGGCGACCTCGACGCGGTGCCGCCCGAGGACCGCAACTGCATGATCCTCGTCTACACCAACCCCGAGTGGCGCCGCTCGATCGTGCACCTGGAGGAGACCCGCCGCCTGATGGCCGCGAAACTCCGCGGGTCCATGGCCGGCCATCTCGCCGAGCCGGCCTGGAAGATGCTGGTCAAGCGGCTGGCGGCGGAGTCCGCGGAGTTCCGCGAGAACTGGGAGCGCTACGAGGTGGTGGACCTGCGCGCCAGGACCAAGCAGTTCCTCAACCCGTACGTCGGCCTCCTCACCCTGGAACACACGGACCTGTTCCTGAACCCGGCGTCCGGGGCGCGGATGGTCACCTACGTCCCGGCGGACGACGACACGCGGGAGCGCCTGGAGCGGCTGCACGACCTGGCGCTGGTGGGGGCAGCGGCGCCGAACTCCTGACCGGTTCACGGGAATTCGTTCGCACAACTGAGTACGCGTACTCAGGACCGGGACGCAGTCCTGCCCCGACGATGCAGTAAGCGAGAGGAAACGACGACCGGCCACGGGGGAGACGACGATGGAAACCGGCCCGGCCCGCACCGTTGTCCGGCTGATGCTCACCAACCGCCTCTCGGTGGCCTACCTCGTCCTGGTCGCCGTCGTCATCGCCAAGGCCACCGTCGACTCCGACCACGCGGACGACCACGGTTCCGACTACGCCTGGCTCTGGCCGCCCCTGGTCACGTTCCCGGTGTTCCCGCTGCTCTCGGCGCTCGGCCGGACGGCCTGGCGTACGGACACCCCGAACTGGTTCTTCATCGGCACGGTCGTCGTCTCGGCGCTGCTCCAGTCGCTGGTCCTGGGCGCCCTGCGGCAGGCCGTCCTGGCCCGGCACCGCCGCTCGATCGCCTCCTGCTGACCGCGGCCCGCTGTCTCTGCGACAGGGCGGCCGTCAGATCCCGTCCGTCGCCGCTCCGCCGAGCAGCTCCCGGACGGCGGCGAACGCGGCCCGTACCGTCGTGGGGTCGGCGCCGGGGCGGGCGAGGGCGCTCATCGGGATGGGGGTGACGGCGGGCAGGCCGTCGTACCGGGTCAGGCCGTCCGGGGCCCCGCCGACCGCGGCGATGAGGGCGACGCCCTGCCCGGTGCGGGCGATGTCGAGGACCCCCGCGAGATAGCCGGCGTCGCCGACGACCGTGGCCGGCACGCCCTGCGCGGCGAGGGTGGCGATGGCCCGGCGGCGGATCGCACAGGGCTCCTCGATGGCGACCAGCGGCACGGGGGAGGGGGCGTCGGGCCGCCGCCAGCCGGGGGTCGCGTGCCAGGAGAGCGGAAGACCGCCGACGGGCGTGCCCTCGGTGGCGGCGGCCTCGGTGACGTACACCGCCACATCCACGCTGCCCCGCTCGACCGCCTCCACCAGCCGTGCGGAGCGGTCGATGCGGTACCGGACCCGGCAGCCGGGCCGTACCTCCTGGACGGCGGCGGTGAGCCGGGGCAGGAACTGGTCGGCCGCGTGCTCGGTGGAGCCGATGGTGACGGTGTCGCCGTCCGCGTCCAGCAGCACCCGCACGGCCTCGTCGTGGACGGCGAGGATGCGCCGGGCCTGTTCGAGCAGCAGGCGGCCCTCGGGGGTGAACCGGGTGCCGCGGCCCTCGCGTTCGACCACGGGGCGCCCCAGCGCCTTCTCCAGTTTGCGCACGTGCTGGCTCACCGCCGACTGGCTGAGGGCGAGCGCGCGGGCGGCCCGGTGGAAGCCGCCGCAGTCGGCGACCGCGGTCAGGCTGCGCAGGGCCACGATGTCGAGGACGGGTCGGGACATAGCGGTGACGGTAGCCGTTCCCCCGACCGATCGCGATCCCTGATCGATTTCGATGCGGAATCATCGTTGGACGCGTTCGGTCACCGCCGCTCATGATGGACGCATGTTCGCGACCGCCACGGCTGCCCTTCTGACGCAGCGCCGAGTCATCGACTTCGGCGTGGCGTGCAGCGCCCGCTGTCGCTGATTCCTCCGCGCGTACCCGCGCCCTTCCGCTGCCTCCACCGAACCCGCCCCGTGGCTGACACGTGCCGGTGACGGCCGCCTCTCCTCCCCCTTTTTTCTCTTCCCCCCTGCTCCGGAACGGAGTTGCCCCCTCATGCCCTTCTCCTGGGACGAACCCGAAGGCCTCGCCGCGCGCGGCACGCTGATCGTGCTGGCCGGCCGCGGTGAACACGGCGGTGTGTACGAGCGGTTCGGCCGCCGGCTGGCCTTCGACGCCTACCGCGTCCGCGCCCTCGGCGACCCGGCCGCCGACCCGGCGGTCCTCGACGAGGCCGCCAAACTCCTCGCCGACGAGTCGGTGCCCGGCCCCAGGGTCCTGGTCGGCTCGGACACCGGCGCCCGGTACGCCGTGGAGCTGGCCGCCGAGCCGGCCTCCGGCGCCGACGCGCTGATCCTGGCCGGACTGCCCACCGGCCCCTGGACGGCCGGCGGCTGGGAGGCCGAGATCGAGGCGCGCACCGCCTGCCCCACCCACCAGGCCCGGCTGACCGGCGACCCCGCGTTCCGGCGCGGAGCCCTCGACACCACACCCGACCTGCCGGAACTCCGCCTCGACCGGGTTCGGGTGCCGGTACTGGCCCTGCACGGCAAGGACGACACGGTCAGCCCCCTGGCGGCGGCCCGAGCGGCCTACGCGGGTTCCCCGGCCCACCTGGTGGAGTTCACCGGCGGCCGCCACGACGTCCTCAACGACGCCCTGCACCGCACGGCCGCCGCCACCGTCGTGCTGTTCCTGGAGCGCCTGCGTCTCTCGCCCGAGCTGCCCCTGATCGCGGAGGGCCTCGCATGAGCCGCCGGGTCCTGACCACCGCCGCCGAGCTGCACGACCTGCTCGGCTCCGACCGGCCGCCCGCCGTCCTCGACGTCCGCTGGGCACTGGGCGACCCGCACGGCCGCGACCACTACGCCGACGGGCACATCCCGGGCGCGGTCTACGTCGACCTCGACACCGAACTGGCCGCGCCGCCCTCGCCGCGGGACGGCCGCCATCCACTGCCCGACCCCGACGCCTTCCGGTCGGCGGTACGGCGCTGGGGCGTCCGCGAGGGGCAGGTCGTCGTGGTCCACGACGACCTGGGCAACACGGCGGCCGCACGGGCCTGGTGGCTGCTGCGGTACGCGGGCCTCACCGACGTCACGCTCCTCGACGGGGCGCTGGGCGCCTGGCGGGCGGCCGGGCTGCCGCTGGAGACCGGGATCCCGGCCGCTCCGGCGCCCGGAGACGTCGTACTCCGGGCGGGTGCGCTGCCCGTGACGGATGCCGACGGCGCCGCCGAACTCGCCGTGCAGGGGCTGCTGCTGGACGCGCGGGCCGGTGAACGGTACCGGGGCGAGGCCGAGCCGGTGGACCCGAGGGCCGGGCACATCCCGGGCGCGGTCTCCGCACCGACCGGCGAGAACCTCGCCGCCGACGGCACCTTCCTGGCGGCCGACGCGCTGCGCGAGCGGTTCGAGAAGGCGGGCGCGGGCGCGGCCACCCGGATCGGCGTCTACTGCGGCCCCGGGGTCCCCGCCGCCCACCAGATCGCGGCCCTGGAGATCGCCGGGTTCGAGGCGGTCCTGTTCCCCGGCTCCTGGTCGGCGTGGTCCGCGGATCCCGACCGCCCGGCCGCGACGGGACCGCTGCCGGCCGGACCGCTCTCCGTGGTGAGGGGTTCCGCCGTGAGGGGTTCCGCCGTGGGGGGTTCCTCATGACCACCGAATCGCTGAAGGCCGCCGTTCCCGCGCCGCAGGCCGCCCCCACGGCCGGGCGTGTCACGATCCGCGGCACCGTCCGGCAGGGCCGTCGGCCGACCGTGCCCCGTTCCGTGCGCCGCGCCGCCGGACCGGTCGGCCTGGTCCTGCTCTGGTTCCTGGCCTCCGCCACCGGCATCCTGCCGGAGTCCGTGCTGGCCTCCCCGGTGGACGTGCTCCGACAGGCCGTCGACCTCACCAAGGACGGCGAACTGCCCCGCGCCATCGCCGCGTCGGGCCGCCGGGCCGCCATCGGCTTCCTCATCGGCGCCGCGGTCGCCCTCGTCCTCTCCCTCCTCGCCGGGCTGTTCCGGCTCGGCGAGGACGTCATCGACTCCTCGATGGGCATGTTCCGGGCGATCCCCTGGGTCGGTCTGATCCCGCTGTTCATCGTCTGGTTCGGCATCGAGGAGACCCCGAAGATCGCCCTGGTCGCACTCGGCGTCACCTACCCCCTGTACTTCAACATCTACGGCGGCATCCGCTCCACGGACGCCCAGCTCGTCGAGGCCGCCCGCATGATGGGCCTCGGCCGGCTCGGCCTCGTCACGTACGTGATCCTGCCGAGCGCGCTGCCCGGTGCCCTCGTGGGACTCCGGTACGCCCTCTCGACGGCCTGGCTGGCCCTGGTCTTCGCCGAGCAGATCAACGCGGACGCGGGCCTCGGCTACCTGATGAGCAACGCCCAGCAGTACTTCCGCACGGATGTCATCGTGCTCTGCCTGGTCGTCTACGCCCTGCTCGGCCTGGCCTGCGACTTCGCCGTACGGATCCTGTCCCGCCGCCTGCTGACCTGGCGGGCCAACTTCGAGGGCGAGGCGTGAGCGTCATGGCCAACAGCGTGGAGATACGCGGGCTTTCCCGGGCCTTCGACGGCAACACCGTCCTGCACGACCTCGATCTCGACCTGCGTGAGGGCGAGTTCGTGGCCCTGCTCGGGCACAGCGGCTGCGGCAAGTCGACGCTGCTCAGGATCCTCGCCGGCCTCGACGACGAGATCGGCGGCGAGGTGACCGTGCCGGTGCGCCGCAGCGCCGCGTTCCAGTCGCCGCGGCTGCTGCCCTGGCTGAAGGTGTGGCGCAACGTCGTCCTCGGCCTGCCCGGCCGCCCCGACCGCGCGCTCGCCGCGAAGGCCCTGGACGAGGTGGGCATCGCCGACCGCGCCGGGGTGTGGCCGAAGACCCTCTCCGGCGGCCAGGCACAACGCGTCTCGCTGGCCCGCGCCCTGGTCCGGGAGCCCGAACTGCTGCTCCTCGACGAGCCGTTCGGCGCCCTCGACGCCCTCACCCGCGGCAAGGTCCAGCAACTCGTCGCCGAACTCTGGCAGTCGCACGGCTGCGCGGTCCTCCTCGTCACCCACGACGTGGAGGAGGCACTGCTGCTCGCCGACCGGGTGCTGGTGATGGACGGCGGCCGGATCGCCCACGAGCTCACCGTCGACCTGCCCCGCCCCCGCGACCTGACCACCCCCGACTTCGTCTCCCTGCGCGCCCGGCTGCTCGGCTGGCTCGGCGTCACCCGCACCCTGGAAGGAACCCCCTCGTGACACGCGGAACCCGCAGAATCGCCGCCACCGCCGCGCTGAGCGCCCTCGCCCTCCTGGCGCTGACCGCCTGCGGCGCGGACTCCTCGGCCGACGCCTCCTCCAAGGGGCAGGTCACCCTCACCATCGGCGACCAGGCCAAGACCCTGCAGACGATCGTCGCCGCCTCCGACGCCCTCAAGGGCGCCAAGTACAAGGTGAAGTGGGCCGAGTTCGAGGGCGCCGCCCCGCTCTACCAGGCCGTGCAGGCGGGCGCCGCCGACACCGGCTACTCCGCCGACCTGCCCGCCCTCCAGGCGCTCAGCGGCGGGGTGAAGCTGAAGAACATCGCCGCGCTCAAGAACGACGGCACGCACGTCGGCATCGTCGTCCGCAAGGACTCCGGCATCGACAGCGTCAAGGACCTCAAGGGCCAGAAGGTCGTCGTCTCCTCGGCCAAGGGCAGCGTCTCGGAGTACCTGCTGGCCAACGTGCTGAAGCAGAACGGGCTCAGCTACAAGGACGTCAAGGTGCAGTACCTGCTGCCGACCGACGCACAGGCCGCCTTCGCCTCCGGGAAGATCAATATCTGGGCGACCTTCGGCGTCTACCAGGCCGTCGGCCTGGAGCAGGGCGGCCGGCTGCTCGTCGACGGCGCGGACGGCCGGGTCAGCGGCATCGGCTTCGTCAACGCCTCCGACAAGGCCCTCGCGGACACCTCGAAGAAGGCCGCGCTGTCCGACTTCCTCAAGCGCCTCGGTACGGCCCTGAAGTGGACCAGCACCCACCAGGACGCGTACGCCAAGGCCATCGAGCAGCGCAACGGCGCCGACGCGACCGTCGCCAGGACCCTGGCCTCCGCCGCGTACAGCCAGGTGCTGCCGATCACCTCCGACGTGAACACGACCGTCCAGGGCGTCGCCGACCTCATGAACGGCATCGGCGTCCTCGACCCGAACGTCGACGTGGCGAAGTCCGCCGACACCTCTCTCCTCAAGTAGCCACGAGTCTTCTCAAGCAGCCCCGAGCAGTCACGGGAGTCTTCATGCCTGTCGAGTTCATCAGCGCCGTCCACACCGACGCCGGAGCCTCAGGACCCGCCGCCTCCAGCCGTACCGGCCTGGACGTCGACCACCTGCGCAGGTACGCCCGCGCCCTGGACGACGGCGGCTTCGACCACACCCTGGTCGCCTACCACTCGGCCTCCCCGGACGCCTTCCAGGTCGCCCAGTTCGTCGCCACCCACACCGAGCGCGTCCGCCCGATCCTCGCCCACCGCCCCGGCGTGATCTTCCCGACCCACGCGGCCCGCGCCCTCGCCACCCTCGACCAGATCAGCAACGGCCGCCTCACCCTCCACATCATCTCCGGCGGCAACGACGAGGAGCAGCGCCGCGAGGGCGACTACCTCGACAAGGCGGAACGGTACGAGCGTTCCGACGAGTACATCCAGATCCTCCGGAAGGTCTGGCAGGCCGACGGCCCGGTCTCGCACCACGGCAAGTACTTCACCTTCGAGGGCTACTACTCGGACGTGAAGCCGGTGCACGGGCTGGTCCCGATCTCCGTCGGCGGCTCCTCCCAGGACGCCTACCGGGTCGGCGGCCAGCAGGGCGACATCTTCGGGCTGTGGGGCGAGCCGCTGAAGGAGACGGCGGAGCAGATCGCCGCCGTCAACGCGATCGCCGACGCGGCCGCCCGCCCGCACCCCCGGATCTGGGTCTCCTTCCGCCCGATCATCGCGCCCACCGAGGAACTCGCCTGGGAGAAGGCGCACCGCACCCTCGGCGTCCTCAAGGACCAGGCCCGCAACACCGAGCTGCTGCGCCACTACCGCACCGCCGGCCGCCCGGCGAACGTCGGCTCCCAGCGGCTGCTCGACATCGCCGAGCGCGGTGAGGTCCACGACCGCTGCCTGTGGACCGCCCCCGCCGTCGCCACCAACGCGGCCGGCGCCTCCACCGCCCTCGTCGGCACCCCCGAGACGGTCGCCCAGGCGCTCCTCGACTACGTCGACATCGGCTGCGACCTGCTGTCGATCCGCGGCTACGACCCGCTCAACGACGCCATCGACTACGCCCGGCACATCCTCCCCCTGGTCCGCCAGGAACTGGCCCACCGCGCCGCCACCGCCCCCGCCGCCTGAATCCCCCCGTCGACTCTGCGAGTACCCCATGGAGACCCCGTGTTGTTGCCCCGCGCCCTGCGCGCGCCCGCCGCCCTGCTCACCGCCCTCCTGCTGCCCTTCGCCGCAGCCTGCGGCGGCAGCGCCCAGGCCGACTCCGAGCACGACGTCACCCTCCGGGTCGGCGCCACCGGCTGGAAGGTCGAGGAGGCGGTCCTGAAGTTCGCCCACCTCGACGACACCCCCTACAAGGTGAAGTGGAGCGTGTTCCAGGGCGGAGACCAGCAGCTCCAGGCCGTCCGCGCGAACGCCCTCGACCTCGCCTCCTCCAGCGAGATCCCGCCGGTCTTCTCGGCCGCCGACGGCAGACCGAACTTCAAGGTCGTCGCCGTCCAGCGGGGCTCGACCCTCAACCAGGAGGTCGTCGTACCCAAGGGCTCGAAGGTGACCGACATCGCGGGCCTGAAGGGCAAGAAGGTCGGCTACGTCAAGAACACCACCGCCCACTACTTCCTCTACGAACTGCTGAAGCAGGCGGGCCTGACCTGGTCCGACGTCGACGCCAAGCCCCTCCTCCCCAACGACGGCCTGGCCGCCCTCAACGGCGGTTCCATCGACGCCTTCGCCTCCTACGGCACCTCGGTCATCACCGCACACCAGCAGGGCGCCACCACCGTCGGCTCCGGCGCCGACATCCTGTCCGGCAACTTCCTCTGGTCCGCCCGCGACAGCGTCCTGAAGAACTCCGCCGAGAAGGCCGCGGCCGCCGACCTGATCGCCCGGATCACCAAGGCGTACGCATACGTCCGCGACGGCCGCGAAGCCGACTTCGCCAAGGTCGTCGCCCAGAACACCCACCAGCCGGTCGCCCAGGCCGAACAGGACCTGACCGCCCAGCAGAAGCAACGCCCCACCCAGGCCCGCACGGTCGACGACACGGCGATCGCCTCCCAGCAGAAGGTGGCCGACGCCTTCACCGAACTCGGCGCCCTTCCCTCCCACCTGGACGTGAAGTCGTTCTGGACCACCGCCCTCAACGCCGACCTGAGGAAGGCCCTGTGACCGTCGAGACCGTGGACCGCATAGCCGAACTGGCCGCCGGCTACGACCACTCCGCCGCCTTCCCCGCCGAGTCCCTGAAACTGGTCCACGAGGCGGGCTGGCTCACCGCGACCATCGGCCGGCAGTACGACGGCCGGGGCGCCGGCGTCGAGGAGACGGCCCGCATCCTGCACACCATCGGCCGGGGCGACCCGTCCGTCGCCCTCATCACGGCGATGACCCTGGCCACCCACGCCCGCCAGGCGGCCCGCCCGCACTGGCCGGAGGCGCTGTACGCGCGCGTGCTGAAGGAGTCCGCGGAGCGCCCGGTTCTCGTCAACCACGCGCGCGTGGAGCCCGAACTGGGCTCCCCGGCCCGGGGCGGCCTCCCGGCCACCCTCGCCCGCCGCACCCCGGACGGCTGGTCGATCAGCGGCACGAAGAGGTTCGTGACCGGTGCGGAGGGCCTGGACTGGTTCCTGGTGTGGGCGACGACCGACGAACCGGAGCCGAGGGTGGGCACCTTCCTGGTGCCGGGCGACTCACCCGGCATCGAGGTCACCGGCCGCTGGGACCAGCTGGGCCTGCGGGCGAGCGGCAGCCACGACGTGACGTTCCGGGCCGTCGAGGTGGCGTACGAGCACGTCATCGGCATCGGCCCGCACGGCCCCGCCGCCGAGCAGGACAACCGCGCGGGCGCCGCCCTGCACCTCCCCCTCGCCGCGCTGTACCTGGGCGTGGCCAGGGCGGCGCAGGCCTTCTTCCACACGTTCGCGCACACGCGCGTGCCCGCCAACCTCGGCCACCCGGTGGCCCGCACAGAACGCTTCCGCAGGACGGCCGGCGAGATCGAGGTCCTGCTGACGGCCGCCGACCAGCTGGTGTTCGACGGGGCCGCCCGGGTCGACGCGGCCGAGCCGTCGTACACCCCCGAACAGGCCCTCGGCGCGCGCGTGCTGGCCGACCGGCACGCGGTACGGGCGGTCGAACTGGCCGTACGCCTGCTCGGCAACCCCGGCCTGGCCCGCGGCAACCCCCTGGAGCGGCACTTCCGCGACATCCAGTGCGCGCCGGTGCACGCACCCCAGGAGGACATCACCTTGCTGGCGATCGGAACGAAGGCCCTGACCCCGTGACCACCGCAGACACCACCACCACGACCACGACCGCCCCCGCCCGGCTGCTCGGCCTGCTCGCCCGCGACCTGCCGCCCGACCGGCTGGCCACCGACCCCCGCACGCTGGCCGCACACGCCACCGACCGCTCCGGCACCCACCCCGAAGGGCTGCCGCTCGCCGTCGTACACGCCCGGCGCACCGAGGACGTGACGGTGACCCTGCGGCACGCGCACGCGCTGCGGGTGCCGGTGGTTCCCCGGGGCGCGGGCACCGGCCTGTCGGGCGGGGCGACGGCCGGTGAGGGCTCCCTGGTCCTGGACCTGTCCGGGATGAACCGCATCCTCGAACTGTCCCCGGAGGACCAGCTCGCGGTCGTCGAACCGGGCGTGATCACCGCGGAGCTGGACCGAGCGGCGGCCGCCCGCGGACTGCGCTACGCACCCGACCCGGCCAGTGCCGCCCTGTCCACGATCGGCGGGAACATCGCCACCAACGCGGGCGGCCTGCGCTGCGCCAAGTACGGCGTGACGAGGGACAGCGTGCTGGGCCTGGAGGCGGTCCTCGCGGACGGCACGGTGGTCGCCACCGGCCGCCGTACCGTCAAGGGCGTCACCGGCTACGACCTCACCGGGCTGCTGACCGGTTCGGAGGGCACCCTCGCGGTGATCACCTCGGCGACGCTGCGGCTGCGCCCGCTGCCCGCGGCCACGGCGACACTGGCCGCGTACTTCGACACCTTCGAGGCGGCGGCCCAGGCGTCGTACGCGATCGCGCGGGCCGGGGTGGTCCCGGCCCTCGCGGAACTGCTCGACGGACCGGTCCTGGCGGCCGTCGACCCGGCCCTGCGCGAGCGCGGTGCCGCCCTGCTGATCGTGCAGTGCGACGGCGCCGGGGCGGCCGCCGAGGCGAGGACCGTGGCGGACGTCCTGACCCCCCTGGCCACGAGCGTGCGGACCACCACCGATCCCGCCGAGGCGGAAGCCCTGCTGTCCGCCCGCCGCCAGGCCCTCCCCGCCCTGGAACGCCTCGGCCGCCCCCTCATCGAGGACATCGCGGTACCCCGCTCCCGGCTCGCCGAGGCGGCCGCCGAGATCCGCGCGATCTCGGCCCGCCACAGGACACCGGTCTTCACCATCGCCCACGCGGCCGACGGCAACCTGCACCCGATCATCGTGGTCGACCCGGCCCTGGACCGGCTGCCGGACGCGGCCTGGGAGACGGCGGGCGAGATCTTCGCCCTGGCCCTGCGCCTGGGCGGCACCCTCACCGGGGAACACGGCGTCGGCGTCCTCAAGCGCCAGTGGGTAGCCGACGAACTCGGCCCGGCCGCCCACGCGTTGCAACGCCGCCTGAAGAGGGCCTTCGACCCCCACGGAATCCTCAACCCGGGCAAGGGCCTGTGAGCGCCCTTCCCGCGTGTCAGGTGAGGTCGAGGGCCAGGCGGGCGCGGATGATGAGGTTCTGCGCGTCCGCGCCGAACACGGCCGACTCCCGCAGGGTGCGCCAGACCTTGAGGCCGGTCGGAAAGAGCCCGTCAAGCCCGAAGTCCTCCGGAGGCCGCTCGGCACCGAAGTGCGTGAGGGACGGGACCTGCGGCTCGCGTACGCGCAGCCGGTCGACGCCGGCCTCCACGGCGAACGCCTCGACTGCCCGGAGACAGGCCGCCTCGATCTCGCCGTGATCGCTGACGGTGTCCTCGGCGCCGGTGTAGTGCCCGTGTTCGTCGCGGTCGGCGGGGTCGTACTTGGTCACGCGGTAGACGTAGGGGAGTGGCACCCCCCTATCTTCCAGCACGGCCCTGACACCGCTTCAGGGCAACACCTCTAGACGCGCTCCGCGGTCCCCACGGCCGAGCGGATCTCCGGTGACTCCAGCCGCTCCGCGGCGCGCTCGGCGGTCGCGCGGGCCCAGCGGCCGTTCGTGACGGCGCCGAGGAGCAGGACCGCGAGGCCGCAGCCCGCGAGGATCCACCAGCCGGGGCGGGCCGCGGACACGAACGTGCCGGCGTACGACGACGAGCCGATCCCGGAGGCCAGCACCGCGCCGATCACCGCGACGCCCAGGGTCTGGCCCAGCTGGCGGCTGGTGGAGGCGACCGCGGCGGCCACACCCGCCTGGGTCCTGGGCATGCCCGACACCGCCGTGTTGGTGATCGGGGCGTTCACGAAGCCGAAGCCGATGCCGAACAGGACGTAGCCGAGGAAGAGGGTGGTGTCCGAGGTCTCCGCCTGGAACGCGGCGAACAGGACCGCGCTGGCGGTCATCGCGGCCCCGGCGATCACCAGCGGCAGGCGCGGTCCCCGGCTGCCGACCAGGCGGCCCGCCAGCGGGGCGCACAGGAACATCGGGACCGCCATCGGCAGCATCCACAGGCCCGCGTGCAGGGCGTCCAGTCCGCGCACGTTCTGCAGGTAGAGCGTGGACAGGAACAGGAAGCCGCCGAGCGAGGCGAACGCGCTGATCGCGGTCACGGTCGCGCCGCTGAACGGCGCCGAGCGGAAGAAGCGCAGGTCGATCAGGGGTTCATCGCGCCTCGGCTCGTACCAGAGGAGGCCCAGCAGAGCGGCGAGGGCGATCGCAGCGAAGGGGAGGACTGTGCCCGCGCCCGCCGTCGGCGCCTCGATGATCGCGTATGTGAGGGACCCGAACAGGGCGATGACCAGGACCTGGCCGACCGGGTCGGGGCGGCGGGCCTTCGGCGCCCGGGACTCCGGCACGAAGCGCAGCGTCAGCAGCACGGCCGCGAGGCCCACCGGGATGTTGACCCAGAAGATCGCCCGCCAGCCCACCGACTCCACCAGCAGGCCGCCGACCAGCGGGCCGGCGGCCATGGATATGCCGACCACCGCACCCCACACCCCGATCGCCCGGGCCCGCTCACGCGGGTCGGTGAAGGTGTTGGTGATGATCGACATGGCGACGGGGTTGAGCATCGAACCGCCCACCGCCTGGACCATGCGGAACGCGATCAGCGAGTCGAGGTTCGGCGCCAGGGAGCAGAGCAGCGAGCCGACCGAGAAGACGACCAGGCCCGTCATGAAGACCTTCTTGCGGCCGACCCGGTCGCCCGTCGACCCCGCGAGCATCAGCAGCGAGGCCAGGACCAGTGTGTACGCGTCGATGGTCCACTGCAGACCCGCCGTCGAGGCGTGCAGCTCGCGCTGCATGGACGGCAGTCCGACGTTGAGGGCGGTCGTGTCGAGGCTCACGATCAGCAGGCTCATGCAGCAGATGGCAAGGACGAGCATGCGTCGGCGGGGGCTCAGCTCGGGCATGGCCCCCATCGTACGCCCACTTCGATAGTGCGTCTAACTAATGAGTGATACATGATCGTGACGGGCGGTGCGGGAGGGGCGGTTGTCCACAGGTACGACCAGCGCCGGACGAGCACCGCGCCGCGTACGGGACAATGGGGGAATGCCCGAGCCCACGTCGCCCCTCCAGATCGGCCCGCACACCGTCCGCCCGCCGGTCGTCCTCGCCCCCATGGCGGGGATCACCAACGCGCCCTTCCGGACCCTGTGCCGGCACTTCGCCGAAGGCGAAGCCTTCGCCGGAGGCGAAGCAAAGGTTGGGGCCAGCGGGGGCAAGGGGCTGTTCGTCAGCGAGATGATCACGACCCGGGCGCTGGTCGAGCGCAACGAGAAGACCATGCAGCTGATCCGCTTCGACGAGAGCGAGCAGCCCCGGTCCATCCAGCTGTACGGCGTCGACCCGGCCACCGTCGGCAAGGCCGTCCGCATGATCGCGGAGGAGGGCCTGGCCGACCACATCGACCTGAACTTCGGCTGCCCGGTCCCGAAGGTCACCAGGAAGGGCGGCGGATCCGCCCTCCCGTACAAGCGGAACCTGCTGCGCGCCATCCTGCGCGAGGCGGTGAGCGGCGCCGGTGACCTCCCGGTCACCATGAAGATGCGCAAGGGCATCGACGACGACCACATCACCTACCTCGACGCCGGCCGGATCGCCGTCGAGGAGGGCGTGACCTCGATCGCCCTGCACGGCCGCACCGCCGCCCAGCACTACGGCGGCACCGCCGACTGGGAGGCCATCGCCCGCCTGAAGGAGCACGTCCCGGAGATCCCCGTCCTCGGCAACGGCGACATCTGGTCGGCGGAGGACGCGCTCAGGATGGTGCGGGAGACGGGCTGCGACGGAGTGGTCGTAGGCCGCGGCTGCCTGGGGCGGCCGTGGCTCTTCGCCGACCTGGTCGCCGCCTTCGAGGGCCGTACGGAAGACGTCCTGAAGCCCTCGCTCCGCGAGGTCGCCGACATCATGGTCCGGCACGCCGGCCTGCTCGGCGAGTGGCTCGGCGACGAGTCCAAGGGAGTGGTCGACTTCCGCAAGCACGTCGCCTGGTACCTCAAGGGCTTCGCGGTCGGCAGCGAGATGCGCAAGCGCCTCGCCATCACGTCCTCGCTCGCCGAACTCCGCGCCGGCCTGGACGAACTGGACCTCGACCAGGCCTGGCCGGCCGGCGCCGACGGGCCCCGCGGCCGTACGTCCGGCAACAACCGGGTGGTGCTGCCGGACGGCTGGCTGAAGGACCCGTACGACTGCGCGGGTATCGGCGAGGACGCCGAACTGGATTCGTCCGGCGGCTGAGCCGACACCCGCGGCGGCCGGTGGGGCTAGTTGGTCTTCGGGTGCGGGGTGGAGCCGTACGCCGTCAGGAACTTGTCGCGGAAGGCGCTCATCTTCCACACCGGGGCGTTGTGCGCCGGGCGCAGACCGTCGGTCCAGTTCCAGGAGTCGATCGCGTCAAGGACCTTCGGGTCCTTGGCAACTATCGAGATCGGCACGTCACGGCTGGCGTGGTTGCCGCTGACCCGGGCGATCGGCTGGTGGTCGCCGAGGAAGACGAGCACCGTGTTGTCGTTGCCGTAGCGCTCCAGCCACTCGGTGAGCGCGGTCACCGAGTACTGGACGGACTTGCCGTACTCCTGGCGGGACTTGGTGGTGTCGGCGATGACGTCGGAGGCCTTGTTGCCGGCCTTCTGGATGGCGTTGAAGATCGAGCCGTCGCCCAGCTGGTCCCACGGCACCATCTTCGGGATCGGCGCCCACGGCTGGTGGCTGGAGGTCAGGATCACGAACGACATCCGGGACTTGCCGTCGGCCGGCTTCTTGCTGTGCACCCGGTCCTGGAACTGCTGGAGCGCGTACTGGTCGGGCATCGTCGACCAGCTGAACTTCGGTCCCTTGTAGCCGAGCTGGAAGGCGTTGTAGACCTTGTCGAGGCCGTAGTAGCTCTGCTCCGGCCAGCCCTTCTGGATACCCGGCATCACACCGACCGTGTCGAAGTCACCGGTCTTCTGGAACGCCTTGGTGATGCTGAGGTGGTCGCTGGCCATGACGGTCCGGTAGCGCTGCTGATTGCTGACCCACAGACCCGACATGGTCGTGGAGTGCCCGAGCCAGCTGCTGCCGCCGTAGGTCGCCGACGTCAGCCAGCCGCTCTTCGCGTGGAAGCCGGCCTTCGCGAGCGCCTGGGTCCGGACGGCGAGCGTGTTGTCGACGCCGGGTGCCTCGATCGGGTCCTCGATGGCGCTGCGGCCGTAGCTCTCGATGAACGTGAAGACCACGTCCTTGCCGCGCAGGCTGGTCAGCAGCTGGTCGGGCGGGGTGTTCCCGAAGGCGTCCACCTTGGCGACCTTCTGGAACTCCGCCTCGTCGTGCAGGGTGTCCTTCACCTGACGTGCCTTGATCTCCAGCGTGTTCGCGGTGCTGTCGGCGGCCAGCGGCACGCCGCCGGCGAGCTGGACACCGAAGGAGGAGCAGGTGATCCAGACGACACCGGCGATCAGCGTGCCGCGGGTGGCCCGCCCCGGATGCCGGGCCAGCAGATTGCTCAGCCGGACCGTCGCCAGCGCGAGCAGCACGAACAGCAGCAGCACGAGGACGACGGCACCGACG
Source organism: Streptomyces sp. GbtcB6 (assembly GCF_019091475.1). Taxonomy (NCBI): domain Bacteria; kingdom Bacillati; phylum Actinomycetota; class Actinomycetes; order Kitasatosporales; family Streptomycetaceae; genus Streptomyces; species Streptomyces sp. GbtcB6. Next base: position 57,730 of record NZ_JAGXJL010000034.1, read on the forward strand.
CTGACGGCGAGGGTGGCCGTCCGGCCCAGCGTGTCCTCCAGATACGACTCCGCGTCGCCGAGCAGGCTCCAGTCCAGGATGGCGTTGAAGCTCCGGCCCAGGTACTGCTTGAACCCCATGTCGAGGGCGTTGACCAGGGTCAGCGCGCCGAGCACGACGCCGAACACCGAGGCCAGCACGATCCGGGGCCGCCGGGGCAGCGCCAGCGCGACGGCGGCCGCGATGATCCCCTCGGACGGCAGCCGCACGAACTTCGCGGGCCCCAGGTCGACGACGGTGTTCGGCATCACCAGCGCCGCGATCACGAGCGCCGCACACAGCACGGTGACGCCGATCGACAGCACGTTGGCAGCGGTGGGATGCGCGTCCCGCCAGCCCTCCCGCCGCTCCCGAACCCGCCCACTCCAGGCGGCCCAGCCGCGACGACGGGGGCGGGGGGCGCCCTCCGGGACGGGGGCGACCTCGGGAGCGCTTTCGGAATCGGGGCCGGGCCGGGAGTCGTCTGCGGCGGCGGCTTCGGGCGCGGGCCCGGGATCGGCCTCGGCCTCGGCGGTGGCTTCGGTCTCGGGTCCGGGGTCGGTCTCCGGTCCAGAATCGGCTTCGGCGGCGGCTTCGGTCTCGGCGATGGCCTCGGGCTTCGGTCCGGCGGCGGCCTCGGCGGCGGCTTCGGTCTCGGCGGGGGCTTCGGGCGCGGGTCCGGGGTCGGCTTCGTCGGCGGCTATGGACTCGGCCTCGTTGGCGGCCTCGGCGGCTATGGGCTCGGCTTCGGTCTCGGTGGCGGCTTCGGGTGCGGCGTCGCTCGGCTCGATGACGGGTGCGGCTTCGTCGGCAGCAGGCTCAGGAGCGCCGGGCGCCTCGGAAGCCCCTTCCTCCCGCTCGGACGTCGGGACTTCGGACTCCTCCGGCGGGATTTCGCGTTCGGTCGGCCCGGACGGCGTGTCCGATGGCTGGCGAATGCTCGTGTGCTGAGACAACCCGGAGGTCCTTCCGTGCGAGACCCGTGAAACGGAGGGCGGGCCGGCGCTCGGAGGCCGAACCCGCCACAATTCCGTACGGCTCTCTTTAGGCCCGTGCTCAGGCCATTCGGCAAACACCGGGCAAACACATCGCCCCTTCGGGGAGCGCGGACAAGCGCTCCGTCAGGGGCGCGGGGCTGTGTCAATTTGCGGCTCCGCCGCGTGGGCGCGACCAGCCCCCACCGGCCCGCACCCGAAACGCGACCCCCTACGCACCCCCCACCGCAGTGAGCAGCGCCAGCGGAGCCGCCGCCGACCGCGACTCCCGCACGCACGCATGCGGATACGGCACCGGCTCCGGATGTGAGTCCCTGCCGTACCCGGCCAGCACCTCCGGCAGCCGGTGGCCGCCCGCCGTCGCCGCGTCCACCAGCCCGTGCGCCACGGCCCGGGCCTCGTCGTGCAGCCCGTACCGGGCCAGCCCCAGCGCGATCAGCGCGTTGTCGTGCGGCCACACCGACCCGCGGTGGTACGACAGCGGGTGGTACGCCGCCTGCCCCGCGGCCAGCGTCCGCACCCCCCACCCCGAGAAGAAGTCCGGCTCCAGCAACCGCCGCCCGACCACCTCCCCGTACTCCTTGTCCAGCAGCCCGGACCACAGCAGATGCCCGGCGTCCGAGGCGAGCGCGTCGACCTGCCGCCCCTCCCCGTCAAGGGCCAGCGCGGGGAAAGCGGCCTCCCGCATCCAGAAGTCCTGCTGGAACCGGTCCCGCAGATCACCGGCGGCCTGTTCGAGCAGCGCCGCGTACGTCTCGTCGGCCCACACCGTCCGCGCCAGCCACGCCGTCCGGCGCAGCGCGTCGTACGCGTACCCCTGCGCCCCCGCGGCCATCACGGTCCCCAGCGGCCGGCTGCCGTCGGCGGAGCAGATCGCGCCGGGGGAGTCCTTCCAGTTCTGGTTGGCGAGGCCGCCCTTGTCCGCGCGGTAGACGAGGTAGCCGCGCGAGGTCAGCCCGCCGTGGTCGAGCATCCAGCCGACGGCCGCGCGCGCGTTGCGCTCCAGCCGCCGGGCCATCGCCGCGTCCCCGGTCTGATCGACATACGCGCCCAGCAGGATCAGGAACAGAGGTGTCGCGTCGACCGACCCGTAGTAACGCCCGTACGGCACCTGCCCGAAGTGGGCCAGCTCGCCGTGCCGTACCTCGTGGACGATCTTCCCCGGCTGGGCCACGGAGTGCGCGCCGGTCTCGGTGGCCTGGGTGGCGGCGAGGGCGGGGAGGGTGGCGGCGGCCAGGTGCGGGCGGTAGGGCAGGGCGAAGAGGGAGGTGAGGAGGGCGTCGCGGCCGAGCAGGGTGAGGAACCAAGGGGCCCCGGCCGCCGGGACCTTGAGCTCCTCGCCGTCCGGGCCGGTGGCCGGCACCTGGAGGGTGGCAAGGTCGGAGAGACCGCGGGCGCAGGCCGCCGCCAGCTCCGGCCAGCCCGTCGGAAAGGCCACGCCCTCCACGAACTCACCCTCCAGCGAGAGGAGTTGTTCGTTCAGCGCGGCCGGGTCGCGGGGCACCCGCAGCGCCCGCCGGTCGCCGTGCGGGCGTGCCATCACCCGTACCAGCAGTTCGGTGGTGCCGTGCGGTTCGAGTTCCAGCGTCCACACCATCCGCCGGGCGCCGGTCCCGGTCTCCTCCACGCCGTCGGGGGCGGGCTCGGCGGTGATCGTCGTAAAGGACCGCCACTCGCCCCGGCGGTAGCCGAACTCCAGCCCGTCGTCGAGGACCTGGCGGGAGCGGACGGCGCCGGCCTTGGTGTAGGTGCGGTGGTCGGCGCGGAGTTCGAACTGGTCGGTGAAGTCGGCGTCGGCGGTGATCGCGAGCCGGATCGTGGTCGGCACCGGGCGGTTGCTGGTGACCCGCAGGGACTCGACGAACGAGCCGTCGCCGACGGCCTGTTCACGGAAGAGCGTGTGTGCGGGCGGTTCCTGGCGGCCGCCGCGCGGGACCAGCACACAGCGCGTGCCGTCCCCGTCGCCGACCGGGGTGAGTGCCTCGGGCAGCGCCCCGTCGACCGTCAGCTGCCAGCGGCTGAGGTGCCGGGCGTCCCGTACGAATAACCCGTCCGGGGAACCGCCGCCCCTTACGCCGCTGATGTCGCCACGGTCGTCCACGGCCGCGAACGTCGCGCCGTGCACGAGCAGATGATGCCGGTCCGTCATCCCCGGTCCCCTCCTTTGTCCATCGGGTCGAACGTGAGGTGTCCACCGAAGACACCTGGTTTTGTCAGCTCTTGTCCAGATTTTGACGTTCGTTGTGTAGCTCTTCGCGCAGTGCGCCGTGCGCTGCGGCGTTCCGCTGGTGGTGCAGGTCCAGCGCGAGCGCCGCGGTCCAGCCGAACCCGGTCGCGCCGCACGCCGCCCCGGTGAACGGGTCGACGTACTCGGCGAAATCGCTCGCGTCGGCCGTCCGTACGACCGCCTCGGCGAGCGCGTCGGCCCGCTCCCGCTCGCCGTGCTCGCGCAGCCCCCGCTCCAGCAGCCAGCCGGTGTTGAACCAGGCGGGCCCGCGCCAGTAGCGGTGCGGGTCGAAGGCCTCGCCGAGCAGGTCGTAACTGGGCACCAGGCGGGTGCCGGTGCCGAAGTGCGGGCCGTCCAGCGTGCGGACGAGCGCGGCCGTGATCTCCCGCGGCAGCTCGGGCAGGAGCAGCGGGACCAGCCCGGAGACCCCGCGCTCGGGGATCAGCGCGCCGCCCGCGCCGCCCGCGCCGCCCTGGCCGTCCGCGCCGCCCCGCAGGTCCCGGCAGAGGAAGATCTCCCTCTCCGGGTCCCACAGCCGGTCCACCAGCGCCGCCGTGAGCCGCTCCGCCCGGGTGTGCCGGGCGGTGCCGGTCGCGCCCAGCTCTTCCGCGATCCGGGCGAGGGCGTGCTCGGAGGCGATGAGCAGCGCGTTGAAGGAAGGGTCCTCGACGGCGAAGTCCCTGGTCCGGTCGGTGTATCCGGCGTCCCGGTAGTCGGCTGCCAGCCGCACGTACCGCCCGTAGTCCAGGTCCGTCGGCCGGTCCTCGGCGGCGCCGTGGTCCAGGTCGGCCCGGCGGAAGGAACGCGCCGGGGCCGGGGTGACCCGGGCCAGGGGGGCGTCCCAGCAGGGGCTGTTGTCCATGCCCTGCTCCCAGGGGTGGACGACGGACGCCAGACCGCCGCCGCCAAGGTCGCGCCGGTGCAGCAGATAGCGGTGCCAGGCGGCGAGCCGCGGGTAGACACCGGCCAGGAAGCCGCGCGCCCGCGACAGCCCCGGGTCGGCGAGGTGCACCAGCCAGGCCGCCAGCGCATGCACCGGTGGCTGCACGATCCCGGAGGTCTGTACGGTGCGCGGGGCGCCCGCAGCGCGCCCCGCGGTCGAGGAGCGCCAGAAGTCGGGGCTCGGGAAGTACGCGTCGAGGGGCACGGAGGGGTTGAACACGATGTGCGGGATCCGCCCGTCGCCCCACTGGGCGGCCAGCAGGGTCTCCAGCTCCGTCTGCGCCCGCAGGGGCGAGAGGTGCCTGAGGCCGATCGCGATGAATGCCGAGTCCCACGACCACTGGTGCGGATACAGGCCCCGGGAGGGCACGGTGGAGCTGCCGGTCCAGTTGTCTTCGAGCACCCGTGCGGCTCTGACGTGCAGGGACCTTCCTCCGGCCGCGCCCGTGGCGGCGGCGGGGCCGGAGCCGGTGGCGCGAGCGGACGGCGGATCGTATGCAATACCGCGATCGAGCGCATGGGTGGTGAGCTGGGCAGTGCGATCCACTCGGGACTCCCCGAAGACGTCCGGCCGGCCGGGTTTGGCAGTGGCTACCGTAGGGTTACGTCTATTTAACACGCAAAACTCAATATGTAATGCAAGCTTGAGAAACACAAGGGGGTGCGCATGACCGGACGTCCCGGGAGGACCGGCAAGGGCGGCGGGCAGGCGAGCGCCGGCGATCTGCTCGAACTGGTGCGCAACGGACGGGCCGTGACGCGCGGAGCACTCCAGCAGGCCACCGGACTCTCCCGCGCGACCGTCGGCCACCGCCTGGACCGCCTGTTCCGCGCGGGCTGGCTGCGCGAGGGCGCCGGCGGCCCGGTCGACTCCCCGCTGGGCGGACGCCCCTCCATCACCCTCGAGTTCGACGACTCCCACGCGGTCGTCCTCGCCGCCGACCTGGAGACCCGCCACGCCCGCGCCGCCGTGCTCTCGCTCACCGGCGAGCTCCTCGCCGAGCACTCGGGCACGCTGGTCATCCAGGACGGCCCGGACGCCGTGCTGGCCGAACTCGGCCGCTGGTTCGCCGAGTTGCTGGAGAAGGCGGGCCACCGCGCGACGGAGGTGTGCGGGATCGGCCTCGCGGTGCCGGGCCCGGTCGACATGGACACCGGCCGGGTGGTCCAGCCGCCGATCATGCCGGGCTGGGACGGCTACGACATAAGGGGCCGGCTGGCCAGGGCGTTCACCGAGCACACGGGCGGGCCGGCCGTCCCGGTCCTGGTGGACAACGACGCGAACCTGCTGGCGTACGGCGAGCAGCGCACGGGATACCCGGACTGCTCGGCGTTCGTCCTGGTCAAGGTCTCGACGGGTATCGGCGCCGGGGTCGTGGTGGACGGCTCCATCTACCGGGGCATCGACGGCGGTGCCGGGGACATCGGCCACATACGGGTGGGCGCGGAGGCGCAGTGCCGGTGCGGTTCGTACGGCTGCCTCGCCGCCGTCGCGAGCGGCGGCGCCGTGGCCCGGCGGCTGGCGGAGGCCGGGGTGCCGGCGGCGTCGGGGTCGGACGTGCGCGACCTGCTCGCCTCGGGCCACCCGGAGGCGGCCGCCCTGGCGCGGGAGGCCGGCCGGCTGGTCGGCGACGTGCTGGCGACGGTCGTGACCCTGCTCAACCCGGGCGTCCTGATGATCGCGGGCGACCTGGCGGGCACCCCGTTCCTCACCGGCGTCCGCGAACTGCTCTACCAGCGGGCGCTGCCCCGCTCCACCGCTCATCTGGACGTCGTGACGTCACGACTGGGGGAGCGGGCCGGGCTGATCGGGGCCGGCGCGCTGGTCGTGGAGCACCTGTACGCGCCGGAGCGGGCGGAGGAGCGGTTGCTGGCGCTGGGCGTGTGACCGGCGCGTTTCCAGCGGGTTCTGGTGTCCGCGGCCGTGTCCGCATGGTGAACTCCGGCGGTCTGTGGCAGCGTGATTCTCGCCACCCTTGATAAGGGTTGCGCTCAGATGAGCGGATCATGGGCGACTGCACTTCTCCAAGGGGTGGCACTGGGTGCCACCCCTTGATCGTTCATCGATCGAAATCAGACGTGCATGATGTCTGCTCACCTGAGCGGAAAGGTGTGGTGTTGAGCGGTCTTGCGTTCAAGAAGTGAAAACACTGGCCGGTCTTCGCTTGCCAAGCTTTGACTTTCGATCCGGTGGCGGACGACTGGTTACGGGCGCATGACACGCAAGTAGACGTACCCAGGCGCCTTCGATCTGGGTATGTTCCTGGCCGTCAGGGCAGCCACCGAGTCCTCGAGGGAGTCGAGACCCGTGTCGGAAAACAAAGATCCCCACGAGGTGAAGTTCGTTTACGACTTCACCGAGGGAAACAAGGACCTCAAGGACCTCCTGGGTGGCAAGGGCGCGAACCTCGCCGAGATGACCAACCTGGGTCTCCCCGTTCCCCCGGGCTTCACCATCACGACGGAAGCCTGCAAGGTCTACCTCGACAGCGGCGAGGAACCGGTGGCACTGCGTGACGAGGTGAGTGCGCACCTCGACGCGCTGGAGCAGCGGATGGGCAAGAAGCTCGGCCAGGCCGACGACCCGCTCCTGGTCTCGGTCCGCTCCGGCGCCAAGTTCTCCATGCCCGGCATGATGGACACGGTCCTGAACATCGGCCTCTCCGACAAGTCGGTGCAGGGCCTCGCCAAGCAGGCCGGCGACGACCGCTTCGCCTGGGACTCCTACCGCCGCCTCATCCAGATGTTCGGCAAGACGGTCCTCGGCGTGGACGGCGAGCTCTTCGAGGAGGCGCTGGACGCGGCGAAGGAGGCCAAGAAGGTCACCGTCGACACCGACCTGGAGGCCGCCGACCTCAAGAAGCTGGTCACCAGGTTCAAGAAGATCGTCAAGACCGAGGCCGGCCGGGACTTCCCGCAGGACCCGCGCGAGCAGATGGACCTCGCCATCAAGGCGGTCTTCGAGTCCTGGAACACCGACCGCGCCAAGCTCTACCGCCGCCAGGAGCGCATCCCCGGCGACCTCGGCACCGCGGTCAACGTCTGCTCGATGGTCTTCGGCAACCTCGGCCCCGACTCCGGCACCGGCGTCGCCTTCACCCGCGACCCCGCCTCCGGTCACCAGGGCGTCTACGGCGACTACCTCCAGAACGCCCAGGGCGAGGACGTGGTCGCGGGCATCCGCAACACGGTCCCGCTGGCGGAGCTGGAGAACATCGACAAGAAGTCGTACGACCAGCTGATGCAGATCATGGAGACGCTGGAGAACCACTACAAGGACCTCTGCGACATCGAGTTCACGATCGAGCGCGGCCAGCTGTGGATGCTCCAGACCCGCGTCGGCAAGCGCACGGCGGGCGCGGCCTTCCGTATCGCGACCCAGCTGGTCGACCAGGGCCTGATCGACGAGACCGAGGCCCTCCAGCGCGTCACCGGCGCCCAGCTCGCCCAGCTGATGTTCCCCCGCTTCGACGAGCAGGCGAAGGCCCAGCAGGTCGGCCGCGGCATCGCGGCCTCGCCCGGCGCGGCGGTGGGCAAGGCGGTCTTCGACTCGTACACGGCCGTCAAGTGGTCCCGCTCCGGCGAGAAGGTCATCCTGGTCCGCCGCGAGACGAACCCGGACGACCTGGACGGCATGATCGCCGCCGAGGGCATCCTGACCTCCCGGGGCGGCAAGACCTCCCACGCGGCCGTCGTCGCCCGCGGCATGGGCAAGACGTGCGTGTGCGGCGCGGAGGAGCTCGAGGTCGACACGAAGCGCCGCCGCATGACGGTCCCCGGCGGCCACGTGGTCGAGGAGGGCGACGTCATCTCCATCGACGGCTCGTCGGGCAAGGTCTACCTGGGCGAGGTACCCGTCGTACCCTCCCCGGTCGTCGAGTACTTCGAGGGCCGCATGCACGCGGGCGCCCAGGACGCCGGCGAACTGGTCGAGGCGGTCCACCGCATCATGGCGTTCGCGGACCGCAAGCGCCGCCTGCGGGTGCGCGCCAACGCCGACAACGCCGAGGACGCCCTGCGCGCCCGCCGCTTCGGCGCCCAGGGCATCGGCCTGTGCCGCACCGAGCACATGTTCCTCGGCGACCGCCGCGAACTGGTGGAACGCCTGATCCTGGCCGACACGGAGGAAGACCGAGAGGAGTCCTTGCGGGCCCTCCTCCCCCTCCAGAAGAAGGACTTCGTCGAACTCCTCTCGGCGATGGACGGCCTCCCGGTCACGGTCCGCCTCCTAGACCCCCCGCTCCACGAGTTCCTCCCGGACATCACGGAACTCTCCGTCCGCGTGGCCCTCGCCGAGTCCCGCCAGGAACCCCACGAGAACGAACTCCGCCTCCTCCAGGCCGTCCACCGCCTGCACGAGCAGAACCCGATGCTGGGCCTGCGCGGCGTACGCCTGGGCCTGGTCATCCCCGGCCTGTTCACGATGCAGGTCCGCGCCATCGCCGAGGCCGCCGCGGAACGCAAGAACGCGAAGGGCGACCCCCGTGCGGAGATCATGATCCCGCTGGTCGGCACGGTCCAGGAGCTGGAGATCGTCCGCGAGGAGGCCGACCAGGTCATCGCCGAGGTGGAAGCGGCGACGGGCACCAGCCTCAAACTCTCGATCGGCACGATGATCGAGCTCCCGCGGGCGGCCCTGACGGCCGGCCAGATCGCCGAAGCGGCGGAGTTCTTCTCCTTCGGCACGAACGACCTGACCCAGACGGTCTGGGGCTTCAGCCGCGACGACGTCGAAGCCTCCTTCTTCACGGCCTACCTGGAGAAGGGCATCTTCGGGGTCTCCCCCTTCGAGACGATCGACCGGGACGGCGTCGGCTCCCTGGTGGCGGCAGCGGCGAAGGCCGGCCGCGCCACCCGCCCCGACCTGAAACTGGGCGTCTGCGGCGAACACGGCGGCGACCCGGAGTCGGTCCACTTCTTCCACGAGGTAGGCCTGGACTACGTCTCCTGCAGCCCGTTCCGCATCCCGGTGGCCCGCCTGGAAGCGGGCCGGGCGGCGACCCAGTCGACGGGCAGCGACCACCGCTGAGGCGCTTGAGGCGCTGCCTTCGAACCCCGGGTCCGCCGTCCGTCCCCGACCCTCAAGACCGATGGACGGCGGCCCCGGCACGCAAGAAGAGGGGCGGCACCCTGTGCGGGGGTGCCGCCCCTCCGTGCATTGCCGTTGAACCCGCGTGACGCCGCTGTGCCCTCGTCGTGCCCTCCGGGTGCGGCTGGGCCCCGTCACGCCCTGTGGCGGAACCGAGCAGGTTTGCCGGCGCAGTTCAGCGCAGCAGCACGGCGGCCTCCGCACGGAGCCGTGCGGCTCGGCCGGAGCACCGGGGCGCAAGGTTTTCACAAGGTCCGTGGCACACCGTCTGGTGTGCCACGCGGAACGCCGCTGAGCGGAGCCATCGGCGAACTCGGTGTCCGCGGGCACGGGACGAGTCGGGCCTCCGGCCCACTGCCTGTCCCACCCCACCGTGACATCTCTTCAACAGAAAGAGGGAGACATGCGCATGCCGTTCCTCAAGCGGACTCTCGCCATGGCGTTCGCCATGGCTGCCGGCGCGGCCGTCTTCTCTGCCACGCCCGCCAGCGCCAGTACCTACAACGGATGCGTGTACCCCCGCGTCTGCTTCTACCTCACCGACAGCGACTGGAACGCGGGCTCGCCCACCGCCGCCTATCAGGACGTCACCAGCTACTACCAAACCCTCGGCTCGAAGAGCAAGGGCGCCAACTACGTGTATAACACCCGCAACGACGACCGGGCCTACCTGCGGTACCTGTACGGCGGAGACACGTACTACACCTGCCTGGCGCCGAACGAAGGGGTCTACTTCTCCTCTTCCTTCACGGTGACCGGCATCGAGATCCAGACGGCGTCCAGCTGCTGACAACAGCGCGCTGCGTGGGCCCCGGCGCCGGGAGGCATCGGGGCCCGCATGTCCGGCCGGCTGGTCCACGCGGCCACCGACGCGGCACGGTGTGTCCAGGCGAGCGGGGGTACCGCCACCGGGCTCGCCGTCGCGGCCGTGCCGGTGAGGACGGGCCCGTCAGAGCAGTCCCAGGTCGCCGAGTTCCTTGTACAGGTCGGCGCGTGCGGAATCGGAACCCGGGCCGGAGCCGGAGCCGGAGCCGGAACCGGGGCCGGGCTGTGGGGTGTTGTCGCCGGCCGGGGTTCGGGGGGTGATGGCGGCGGTGGCCGGTCGTGGTGCGCGGCGGTCGCGGAAGAGCCAGGCTCCGGCCAGGCCCCCGAGCAGCCCGCCGAGGTGGCCGAGCCAGCTCACGCCCGGTGTGCCGGGTACGGCCACGGTGAGGAGGTAGGCGAAGGACGCGCCCATGACGATCCCGACCAGCGTGTCGATCAGGTGCCGGTCGAAGAGTCCTCGTACGACGACGTAGCCGAAGTATCCGAAGATCAGGCCGCTGGCGCCGACCGTCGCGACGTTGCCGTGCTCGAAGAACCAGACCACCAGGCCGCTGCTCAGCGCGATCAGCAGGGTCAGTCCGAGGAACCGCACCACCCCTCGGTAGGCGGCGAGGAACCCGAAGACGAACAGGGGGCCCGAGTTGCTCTCGATGTGCGCCCAGCTCCAGTGCAGCAGCGGCGCGACCAGGATGTCGGGCAGTGTGCCGACGTCGCCGGAGACCACCGCGTAGTCCCGTGCGAGGGCGTAGTGGTCGGCCCAGTTGGCCAGTTGCACGAGCCAGACGACCGCGAGCAGGCCGAACATCACGAAGAACGCCTTCCGCGCCTCCGCGATCATCTGCTCGGGACTCATCGGTACCAGGCCGGTCCGGTTCCTTTTCGGCGCATCCATGGCAGGCTCCCCCTCGAACGGATGTCGCGTCCCCACCACGGCGCACTCTACGGCAGCCCGGTGAGAGGACCCGGGGTGCTGTCACGCGGCCACCGGGCCGGTTCCGCCCACAGGTCCGCCGGTACGACGCCGACGGAGCGGCCGTGCTCGTCGAGCAGGCGGCCGAGGAGTTTGTCCTGGCGCAGGGTGACGACCCGGTCCGCGATGTCGAGGGTCGGGTGGGTCGTCGCCAGGTGGGTCTCCAGGCGCAGGATGTCGCTGACCGAGTGCAGGCTGGCCTGGAGGATGAGGTTCTGGGGGCCGCTGATGGCGGCGCAGTTGCGGGTTTCGGGCAGGCGGATGAGGGACTGGCCGACCTCGGGGAGGTCGGCGGGCGGCACCCTGGCCCAGAAGGTGACGGCGACCGGCCAGCCGCCGAGGGGGCGGGCGAAGTCGCAGCGGAAGCGGAGGAGGCCGTGGCGGGTGAGGGCCTCGACGCGGCGTTTGGCGGTGGACAGGCTGACGTCGAGGTCCCGTGCCAGGGTCTGGTAGGGCGCCCGGCCGTCGTGGGCGAGGCGGACGGCGAGGGCGCGGTCGAAGGCGGTGAGCTGCCGCTGGGCGGTCCGCCGGGCGGCGGCGGCCGTCGTCCGGGCCGGGGGCGGGGCCGTCAGCCGGGCGCGTTGGGCCGGGGCCAGGGCGGCGATGCGCCAGCGGCCGCCCTCGGTGAACATGTGGGTGACGATCCGGGACCGTACGGCGGTGATGCCCGGCAGGTGGGGGAGCAGGTCGAGGGTGTAGCGGGACAGGGCCGGCAGGTCGCGGGTGGCGACGGTGGCGAGGATGTCGTGGCCCGAGGCCGTCCGCTCGATCGTCACCATGTGGGGGTGGGCGCCCAGGGCCCCGGCGACCCGGGCCGTGCTTCCCGGAGCGCAGTCGATCACGACGTACGCCACGCAGATCTGCTCCAGCAGGCGCGGGCCGGGGGAGAAGCCGACCCAGGCCGTGCCCTGCGCGGAGAGGCGGTGGAAGCGGCGGGCCACCGTGACCGGGTCGACGCCCAGGGCGCGGCCGAGCTCGGTCCAGGAGGCCCGCGGGCTGAGCTGCAGCGCGTTGACCAGCGCCAGCTCGTCCTCGCTCAGCAGAGCCGGTACGGCCGGAACGGCGGCAGCATCCTGCGTCTTCCCGCTCTCAGAGCCGGAATCCTGCGTTTCGGAGCCGTCGTGCGCCACTCTCCCATTGTGTACTTCGAGGGGCCCGCACCCCGCGGGCGCAGTCGTGAGGAAGGGCCGGATCATGGCGTTCGCCGACTACCAGAACGAGATCTACCTCGACGGGCTGCGCGGCGTGGTGCCGCGGTTCCCGATGACGTACGACGATCTGGAGCCGCTGGCCCAGGCCGCGATGCCCGCATCGGTGCGCTCGTACGTCGCGGGCGGCGCCGGCGACGAGCGGACGCAGCGGGCCAATGTCGGCGCGTTCGAGCGCTGGGGGCTGGTGCCGCGCATGCTGGTGGGGGCCACGGAGCGGGATCTGTCCGTCGACCTGTTCGGGATGCGGCTGCCCTCGCCGCTGTTCATGGCCCCGGTCGGGGTGATCGGGCTGTGCGCGCAGGACGGGCACGGTGACCTCGCCGTCGCCCGCGCCGCCGCCCGTACCGGCGTACCGATGGTCGCCTCCACGCTGACCGTGGATCCGCTGGAGCAGGTGGCCGGCGAGTTCGGCGCCACCCCGGGGTTCTTCCAGCTCTACACCCCCACCGACCGGGAGCTGGCCGAGAGCCTGGTGCACCGGGCCGAGAAGGCAGGGTTCAAGGGGATCGTGGTCACCCTGGACACCTGGATCACCGGCTGGCGGCCGCGCGACCTGAGCGTCAGCAACTTCCCGCAGCTGCGCGGGAACTGCCTGGCCAACTACACCAGCGACCCCGTCTTCCGCGCCCGTCTCGGCAAGAACCCGGAGGACGACCCGCAGGCCACCGTCGCGCTCTGGGCGGGGATCTTCGGCAACCCGCTCACCTGGAACGACCTGCCCTGGCTGCGGTCGATCACCGACCTGCCGCTGATCCTCAAGGGCGTCTGCCACCCCGAGGACGTACGCCGTGCCAAGGACGCCGGGGTGGACGGCGTCTACTGCTCCAACCACGGCGGCCGCCAGGCCAACGGCGGCCTGCCCGCCCTCGACGCGCTGCCGGAGGTGGTCGAGGCCGCCGACGGCCTGCCCGTCCTGTTCGACTCCGGTGTCCGGACGGGAGCCGACATCGTCAAGGCGGTCGCACTGGGCGCCACCGCCGTGGGCGTCGGCCGTCCTTACGCGTACGGTCTCGCCCACGGCGGTGAGGCCGGCCTCGTCCACATCCTGCGGGCGCTGCTCGCCGAGGCCGACCTGATCATGGCCGTCGACGGCTACCCGACGCTCGCCGACCTCACCCCGGAGGCGCTCCGGCGGGTCCTCTGACCGGAACGGCCGTGCTGTCGGTCGGTCGGCCGGTCAGTCGGTGCCGGCCGTGACCTGCTCCCAGCGGGCGTACTCGTCCATCAGCTCGGCGAAGCGGCCGCGCACCATCTCCAGGCCGGCGGTGGCCACCGCCAGGTGCAGCGGGGGCGCGTCGGTGCCGGTCACGTCGGCGACGGCCGCCATGGACTTCACCAGGTTGCCGCGCACCGCCTGCTCGGAGAACTCGGCCATGGTGGCGTAGGCGGGCGCGTAGTCCGGGATGGAGGTGGCGGGGAGCTTCGCGTTGCCCTCGAAGCCGGTGTCGAAGCCCGCCGGTTCGACCAGGGTGACGTGGATACCGAGCGGGGCGAGCTCCAGGGCCAGGCCCTCCGTCAGGTTCTGCACGGCGCTCTTGGAGGCGCAGTACACGGCCATCGTGGGCAGGCTGACGTGGCCGCCCATGGAGCCGATGTTGAGGATGTGGCCCGAGCGGCGCTCCCGCATGTGCGGGAGGACGGCCTGGATCACCTGGACCAGGCCCACCACGTTGGTCTCCAGCTGGTCGCGCAGCTGGTCGGGGCTGATCTCCTCGACGGCGCCGACCTGGCCGTAGCCGGCCGCGTTGACCAGGGCGTCGACGGCGCCGAAACGGTCGACGGTCGCCTTGACGGCCTGCTCGACGCTCGCGGTGTCGGTGACGTCGAGGCGGGTGACCAGGACGTTGCCGAGGCCGGCGAAGGCCGGGTTGGCCTTGGCGGTGTCACGCATGGTGGCCGCCACGTTCCAGCCGCGTGCGGCGTACTCGAAGGTGAGTGCCTCTCCCATGCCGGTGGAGGCGCCGGTGATCAGAACGGTCTTGCTCATGATGCTCTCTCTCGTGTTCTCGTGCTCTCGTGCACTCGTGTGCCGCGGCCCCCCGCTAAACAGAATCGACAAAACATGTATAGCACGCCCAGTCGGTATGGTGTGCCTATGACCGTCACCCGAGGGGACACCCACCGCCGCGAGCAGGTGCTCGCGGCGGCGCTCACCGTTTTCGCCACGTTCGGCTATCGCAAGACGTCGATGGACGCGGTGGCCCGGGCCGCCGACATCTCCCGCCCCGGCCTGTACTTCCTCTTCTCCGGCAAGGAGGAGCTGTTCCGCGAGACCATGCGGCAGGAGCTGGACCGGGCGCTGGCGGACGTCCGTACGGCACTGGCCGCGCCCGGCGCGGACCTCGGCGCACGCCTGGTGGCCGCACTCGACGCGAACCTCGGCCGGTACGTCGGCACGCACCTCAACGAGGGCGTCGACGAACTGCTGGAGCACGGGACCGCGCAGCTCCACGACATGTACGACGACTACCGGGACGCCTTCCTCGACACGCTCGCGGCGGCGATCACCGACTCCGGGCGGCCGCCGACCGGCGACGTCACGCCCCGCCAGATCGCCGAGGTCCTGCAGGCGGCCGGCGAGGGCTGGAAACACCGTGCCGTTGACCGCACGGAGTTCGTGACCAAGCTGGGCGTGGCGGTCGCGGTCGCGCTGCGGCCGTAGGGCCTGCACCGCTGAACCACATCACCACACCCGACCGAATCCGCACGGGACGTTTCGGCGCGTTTCGGCCGCTGTCTTGTTCTGGGTCACCTGATGCGGTGGTGGTTGGGTGAGCGAAGGATTCGTCAGGTGATCGACACGCTACTTTCTGCGACTGCGGTGTCGGCGGGGCCGCCGGAGTCATGGGAGGGGTGGCGTGTGAAGAAGGCGCTGGCGGGTGTGGTGGCGGCGGGGGTCTTTCTCGCGGGAGCGGGAACGGCGTTCGCCTCGTCCTGGCACAGGCTGCCCGATCTGAAGACCCGGGGCGCGGCTTTCGAGCAGGGCTTCTTCCGGTTCAATCCAGCCGAGCGCAGCCATGGCTCGTTCGAATGGAGCGGGTACCTGATCGACACCGAACCTGAAGACAACCACAACGGATATGTTCAGGTCCGAGTCGAAGGCCACGACTGGGACCGCTGCTACGGAAAGCAGCGCCAGCGGGTCTATCTGCACCATTCCAGCTGGGACGGTGCGCAGCGGTACACGGACGACGCGTACTTCCGGGTCTGTCTCGACAAGGGGACACTCCGGCCGGACAACTGCTCCTCCGCGCGGCACTACCAACCGCGCTAGGTCTGAGCGGATCTCACAGTGTCCGAAGTCCTTGCTGCCCAGGGAATCGACCTCTCCTACGGCTCGTCGCGAGCTGTGCGGGGGGCGAACATCGCACTCCGACGCGGGGAGATCGCGGCCATCAGCGGCCCCAGCGGATCGGGGAAGTCGTCCCTGCTGTACTGCCTGGCCGACGTGTTGCCGGTCAGCAGCGGAGAAGTCCGTTTCGAGGGGCGCACGTTGGGCGGCCTGAGCGACGCCGAGCTGAGCGCCCTGCGGCGCGACCGGTTCGGTTTCGTCTTCCAGTACGGCGAACTCCTTCCGGAACTCACCGTGGAGGAGAACACCGCGCTGCCCCTGCGGCTGGCCGGGCAGCGCAAGGCGCAGGCGCTGGCTGCCGCCGGGGAGGTGCTCGGCCGACTGGGGCTCCGGGAACTGCGGGAACGGCGCCCCTCCCAGGTGTCGGGCGGGCAGGGCCAGCGGGTGGCCGTCGCGCGTGCCCTCGTGCACCGGCCGGCGGTGGTCTTCGCAGACGAGCCGACCGGCTCGCTCGACAGCGTCAACGCGCAGGCCGTACTGCAAGAGTTCCTCACGCTGGCGCGCTCGCAGGGCGCTGCCGTCGTACTCGTCACGCACGACGCGGACGTCGCGGCGCGGGCGGACACCAGGTACACCATGGGCGACGGTGTACTCACCCCGCAGGGGCGGCCGGCACGGTGAACGAACTCCTTCTGGGGCTGCGGCTGCTCTTCGGCAGTGGGCGCGGCAACCGTGCGCGGTTCGCGCTCATGACACTCGGCGGGTCGATCGGGGTCTGCTGTCTCGCGGTCGTACTCACGATTCCCGGAATCCTCGCGGCACAGGACGGCCGTGTCGCGGCCCGCCAACCCGTCCCCCCAGGCCAATCCGCCACCGGTGTGAGCGGGCTGCCCCTGTGGCTGGAGCGCACCGACCCGTACGGCTCAACGCCCCTGGTCCGAATCTTCCTGGCCAGGGGCACCGAAGCCGTGGCGCCCCCGCCGGGGCTGAAGGACATGCCGGATCGCGGAGAAGTCTTCGTGTCTCCGCGGCTGCATGAACTGCTGCGCACCGAACCCGGGTTGGCCCAGCGCCTGCCAGGCCGGGAGAAGGGCCTGATCGGGCCCCGGGGGCTGGCACGTCCCGAAGAACTCGTCGCCTACGTGGGCATGAGCCGCGGTGAGCTCTCCGGGGGCCTGCCGGTCACCCGGTTCGGCAAGCGGGAGGCACCGATCCCCACGGTGGACCCGTCGACGCTCGACATCCTGCGCTTCACGATGGTCGGCATCGTTCTGCTGCCTCTCGCCGTGTTCCTCTCCGTGTGCGCCCGCCTCTCGGCTGCGGAGCGGGCCCGCCGACTGGCCGCGCTCCGTCTGCTGGGGATGAGCGCCAAGGAGGTACAGCGGGTGAACGCCGCCGAGACCGTGGCAGCGGCAGGCGTGGGTGCACTCATCGGACTGGGCGAGTACTGGATCCTGAACCAGCTCTTCTCACGGGTCGGCCTCCCCGGATTCACCTGGTACCCGGGCGACGGCACGCTCGGGTGGGGGCGCTGCCGCTCCTCGGGCGGCGGATCGACCCGGAGTTGATCCGGCGGGACTGACGGAGGGACGGAGAGGAGCGGAGCCGTGGTGGGGGTGCCGTCCCCTTTCGGTGTCCCGGCTCTGCTCCGGTACGGCGGCTCGCGGAAACCGTGTTGAGGGGTGTGCCGTCCTGCGGAAGGCTCCTTGGTCATGGAGTTCTTCTGTTACCACCGTGACCGTGCCGGCTCCGCGGCGTTGCGTGCGGAGCTGGTGGAGGACCACTGGGCCTACATGGACGGCTACGCGGCCGAGTTGATCGCCCGGGGGCCGACGTTCGGTGTGGGCGGTGAGGTGCCGACCGGGAGTGTGCACATCGCCGACCTCCCCGGCCCCGCCGCTGCCCGCGCGTTCGCCTTCGACGAGCCCAACTACCAGGCCGGGGTCTACCGCGACGTGCTGCTGCGGCGGTGGCGCAACCTGCTGGGCCGCACCATGTGGGAGTTCCCCGGCGGCCGGACCGGCGGCGACCGGTACCTGGTGCTGGGCCTGGGGCCGGTGCCCGCCGCCGACGGCGCCGTCACCGGTCCCGGCCTGCCGCCCGGCATCGACCACGACGACCTGATCGCCTTCGGCCCGCTGCTGTCCGACGACGGAGCCACCTGGCTCGGCACGGCGGCGCTGGTCCGGGCCTCGGATCGGGAGCGGGCGCTGGGCGTGCTGGATCCGGTCCGGTACGCGGGCGTCGAGGTGCAGGAATGGGAGTTCGGCGGGCGCCGGTGACAGGGGGGACGGGGCGGGTGCTCCGGGGGCGCCCGCCGGTCGTACCCTCTGTGCCTACCCGACCAGTGACTCCGCCAGTCTGTCGGCGAATTCCGTGATGCGGTCGCGTCGGGGGCCGTTGCGTGCGATGCGGAAGCCGTGTCGGCGGCCCCAGAACGCCGCCTGGACGGCGTGGAACTGGGCCCAGCGGCGGACACGTTCGCGGTCGAGCTGGGCTGCTTCGGCGAAGACGTCCAGGAGGCGGCGGGCGACCTGCGGGAGGTCGTCGACCTGCATGAGGTTCAGCGCGCGGGACTTGAGGAGTGTGCCGGCGTCGTACGCCGGGTCTCCCGCGTAGCCCTTCGGGTCGACCGCCAGCCACGGCTCCCGGTCCGCCCGCAGGATGTTGCGTGCGTGCAGGTCGCCGTGGATGAGGGTGTCCGGCTGGGCCCGGCCCAGCTCGCGGGCCGTGGCGACGGCCGCGTCCACGGCGCGGGGCGGCAGTGGGTGGGACAGGCCGGCGGTGTTCTCGCCCAGCTCCGCCGCCCATGCGTCGGCGCGGTCCCGGAGCCGGGGCAGGCCAGGCGGTGCCGGGACGGCCAGGCGGTGGTTCAGGCGGCCCGCGATCGTCATCACCGTCTCGTCGTCGGACTCCAGCGCCGCCAGCGTCGATGTGCGGGCCCGCTCCAGGAGGAGGGCGAAGCGGGCGTCGTCGCGCCGGTGGAGGCGGACCGCGCCACGGCCCGCCCACGCCTCGAACGCGTCCGGCTCGTGGACGTTGCCGGGGTGGGGGAAGGACACCTTGACGACGCAGGGGCGGGCGTGGGTCCGCTGTCGGACGGGGACGACCACCCCGACACCGCCGTGTGTCACCTCGCCGTCGGGTACGCAGTCCCAGCGTTGCAGCAAGTCTTCGACGATCGACGGGAGTTCGGTGATCCATCTCGCTCCGCGGTCACCCTCCCGGTCGATCGTGCCCCGCACCAGCGCCTCCGGAATGCCGATCATCCTGGCACCCTACGCGCCGACCGGGCACGAGGGCGGAACCGGACGGCCGCCGAAGTGCCGCATGCGGAGCTCGGGTTCGGCCCGCGCGGCCGGGACGGAACCCGGCCGTGAACGGCTAGAGCGAGCCGCCGCTGTCCACCACCAGGTCCGTTCCCACCACCGACGCCGCGGCGTCGGACGCCAGGTACAGCACGGCCGCCGCGATCTCCTCCGTCGACGAGACACGGCCGAGGGGGAGGTCGGTCCGCACCCGCTCGTCGCGGTCCCGTTCCGTCTCGCCCGTGCGCAGGGACATCGGTGTGGCCGTCGCCCCGGGGCTGACGACGTTGATACGGACACCGTCCCGGACGTGGTCCAGCGCCGCGCCCCGGCTCAGGGCCGTCACCGCGGCCTTCGTCGCCGAGTATGCGGCGGCACCGGGGGAGGTGGTGTGGATGCCGAAGCTGGAGGAGACGGTGACGATCGCGCCGCCCGTCGGCTGGGTGCGCATCCGGCGGATCTCCGCCTGCAGAGCCAGGTGCACGCCGGTGACGTTGACCGCCAGCTGCTCGTGCCAGTCGGCCTCCGGAAGGTCGGCCAGCGGCGCGCCGCCCCGGAAGACGCCCGCGTTGTTCACCGCCACGTCCAGCGAGCCGAAGTGCTGCACGGCGGCCGCCACCAGCGCCTCCGCGTCCCCCGCCCGCGACACGTCGGCCGGCACCGCCAGCGCCTCGCCGCCCCGCTCCTCGATCAGCACGACCGTCTCCTTCAGAGGCGCCTCCCGACGGCCCGCCACGACCACCCGCGCGCCCTCCGCCGCGAACGCCAGGGCGACGGCCCGGCCGATCCCGCTGCCGGCGCCGGTGACCAGCGCCGTACGACCCCGGAAACGTTCCCCAGTGGCAGTCATGAGCGATCTCCCCTTTTCTTGAACGTTTTCTTGAACGATCGGTTCAGTATCAAGGCATGAAAAGAACGCCCCCCCGTGGCAGGGAGCGTCCGTCAGTCCAGCAGTCGCAGCGCCTGCTCCGCCGCGTCCCGGACCCGGGCCGGGTCCGTCGACGCCTTGCCCACCAGCCGCAGGCCCTGGAGCAGGACCAGCAGGGTGCGGGCGAGGGCCAGGGGGTCGCGGTCGGCGGGCAGTTCGCCCTGGGCCCGGGCCCGGTCGAGGGCGGTGTGCAGGACCGTCTCCACGCGGTCCCAGTCCCGCTCGACGATGCGGGCCGCCGCCGGGTCGTGCGGGGCCAGTTCCGCCGCCGTGTTCGTGACCAGGCAGCCACGCAGGCGCAGGTCGTCGGCCGCGGACTCGCCGGCGTACTGCCGTACCAGCGCGCGTACGGCCGGCAGGACCGGGCCCGGCCGGGTCAGGGCCCGGAGGAGGGGCGGGAGGCGGTCCTGCCGGTAGCGGTCGAGCGCCTTCAGGTACAGGTCGTGCTTGCTGCCGAAGGTCGCGTAGAGACTGGCCCGGCCGATGCCCAGGTGCTCGACCAGGTCGGCCATGGAGGTCGCCTCGTAGCCGCGCCGCCAGAACAGCTCCATGGCTGACAGCAGTGCGGCGTCCGGGTCGAACTCCTTGGTCCTGGCCATGGGGCAGAGCCTAGGTTTTTCTGGAACGTTCAGTCAAGCAGGCTCATGTCGTGCGCCGGGGCCGTCCGCACCTCGTACACGGTCACCCGTACCGTCTCGTCGTCCAGGCACTCGCCGGTCTCCAGGTCGAAGCGCTGCTTCAGCAGAGGCGAGGCGACGAAGGGACGGCCCTGGTGGGTGCCGGTCAGGCCGCGGGAGAGGACCGCCGCGCCGCCGAACGGGTCGCGGTTGTCGATGGCGTAGAGGCGGTCGGCGCGGTCGCGGAAGACGGCGACCTGGCCGCCGTCCGGGAGGAGCGCGGCCACGCCCCGGCCGGGGGTGAGCAGGCTCAGGTCGCAGACCGTGAACCAGCTTTCCGCAAGCTGGAGTTGGACCTTCAGGCCGGTGTTCTCGGGTGCCAGGGTCATCGCTGGGCGCTTCCTTCCAGAACGTCTGCCGGGTCTTCCGCGGGGCGGCGCATGCCGATGGACAGCAGAGGCAGGTCGGGCTTCGTCTGGCCGCGTTCGGGCACGAAGCCGACGACCGGGTCGGGGGTGTCCGGGGCGTTGACGAAGGACACGAACCGGGCGAGCTTCTCCGGGTCGTCGACGGTCGACGCCCACTCGTCGGCGTAGTTGGCGACGTGCGCCGCCATCAGGGACTCCAGTTCCTCGCAGATGCCGAGGGAGTCCTCGACCACCACGTCACGGACGTGGTCCAGGCCGCCCGGGATCCGCTCCAGCCAGGTCGACGTGCGCTCCAGGCGGTCGGCCGTACGGATGTAGAACATCAGGAAACGGTCGATCAGACGGACCAGTTCGGCGTCGGAGAGGTCCTGGGCGAGCAGGTCCGCGTGGCGCGGGGTGGCGCCGCCGTTGCCGCCGACGTACAGGTTCCAGCCGGCCGCGGTGGCGATGACGCCGAAGTCCTTCGACTGGGCCTCCGCGCACTCGCGGGCGCAGCCCGACACCGCCGACTTGAGCTTGTGGGGGGACCTGAGCCCCCGGTAGCGCAGCTCCAGGTCGATCGCCATCCGGACCGAGTCCTGGACGCCGTAACGGCACCAGGTGGACCCCACGCAGGACTTGACGGTCCGCAGGGACTTTCCGTAGGCGTGCCCGGACTCGAAGCCGGCGTCCACCAACCGCGTCCAGATCAGCGGGAGTTGCTCGACGCGCGCGCCGAACATGTCGATCCGCTGGCCGCCGGTGATCTTCGTGTAGAGGCCGAAGTCGCGGGCGATCTCGCCGATCGTGATCAGACCCTCCGGGGTGATCTCACCGCCGGGGATGCGCGGGACGACCGAATACGAGCCGTTCTTCTGGAGGTTGGCGAGGAAGTGGTCGTTGCTGTCCTGAAGGGCCGCCTGTTCGCCGTCCAGGACGTAACCGCTCGCGCCGATCGTCGGGGCGAGGGAGGCGATGATCGACGCCACCGCCGGCTTGCAGACCTCGCAGCCGTCGCCGCCCCGGGCGCCCTCCCGGCCGTAGCGGTCGAGCAGGTCCCGGTAGGTGTTGACGCGCAGTGCGAGGACGATCTCGTACAGCTCCTCACGGGTCTGCGCGAAGCAGCCGCACAGGCCCTTGTCGACCTCGACGCCGGACGCCTCCAGCTCCGCCGTGACCAGCTGCCCGAGCACCTTCACGCAACTGCCGCAGCCGGTACCGGCCTTGGTGCACTTCTTCACCTCCGGCACGGTGGTGCAGGAGTGCTCGGTCACCGCGCCGCGGATCGTGCCCTTGCTGACGTTGTGGCAGGAGCAGATGACCGCGTCGTCCGGGAGCGCGGACGGGCCGAGCTGGGCGCCGCCGCTCGCGCCGGCCGGCAGCACCAGCGACTCGGGGGCGACCGGCGGGACCGAACCGGTGAAGGCCTTCAGCGTGCCGTACGCGTCCGCGTCGCCGACCAGGATGCCGCCGAGCAGGGTGCCGTCCCGGCCGATGACCAGCTTCTTGTACAGGCCCGAACGGGCGTCGGAGTAGACGACGTCCAGGCAGTCCCCGCTGGTACCGTGCGCGTCCCCGAAGGAGGCCACGTCCACGCCGAGCAGCTTCAGCTTGGTGGACAGGTCCGCGCCGGTGAAGGCGGCCTCGTCGGAGGCGATCGTCGCCGCGGCCGTCTCGGCCTGCTCGTAGCCCGGCGCCACCAAGCCGTACACCCGGCCGTCCGCCGCCAGCGCGCACTCGCCGATCGCGAACACGTGCGGGTCGGAGACGGTACGGCACTGCTCGTCGACCGTGATGCCACCGCGCTCGCCGACCGTCAGACCGCAGTCGCGGGCGAGCTGGTCCCGCGGCCGTACACCGGCGCTGAACACCACCATGTCGGTGGCGAGTTCGGAACCGTCGGACAGCTTCATGCCCGTCACGGCACCCTCGGAGTCGACCACGATCTCCTGCGTGCCGACGCCGGTGTGGACCGTCAGGCCCATCTCCTCGATGGTGCGCAGCAGGGCCGCGCCGCCGCCCTCGTCCACCTGCACCGGCATCAGCCTCGGTGCGAACTCCACGATGTGGGAGGTGAGGCCGAGCCCCTTCAGCGCGCCGGCCGCCTCCAGCCCGAGCAGTCCGCCGCCGACCACCGCGCCCACGGTCGCCCTCGACCCCGCGTACTCCTCGATCGCGAGCAGGTCCTCGATCGTGCGGTAGACGAAGCAGCCGGTCGCGTCCTTGTGGGGGACCGGAGGCACGAACGGGTAGGAGCCGGTGGCCAGCACGAGCGTGTCGTACGCGAACACCTTGCCGGACCGGGCTGTTACCGTCCTCGCCGCGCGGTCGACCGTCTCCGCCGGGTCGCCGACGTACAGCTCGATGCCGTGCGTGTCGATGAACTCCAGGTCGGTCATGGAGAGTTCGTCCGGGGTCCGGCCCGAGAAGTACGAGGTGAGGGCGACGCGGTCGTACGCGGGGCGCGGCTCCTCGCACAGCACGACCACGCGGTGCGTGGCGGTCAGGCCGCGCTCGGCGAGTGCCTCGAGGAAGCGCTGGCCGACCATGCCGTGACCGACGAGCACGATCGTGGGGGTGGCCCCGGGGGTGGTGGTCATCAGGAGCCTCCGTCGTGGGTGAGCAGGTGGAGCGGGGGGTGGAGCGGCGGGCAGAGCAGGGGGCGGCGCAGGGGGCGGCCGTACTCTGCGGGCACGTGGTCCGGCGTGTCGTATGCGATCGCCGTGCTGCCGTCCGCGCGGCCGGAGCGCGTGGGGCGGGCGGTCACCTCGGCGGCGGGGTGACGGCCGGTCGGCACCGCGGTGAGCGGCCCCTCGGCGGTCGGCCCCTCGGTGAGCGGCACCCGGCCGTACGTGCGGTGCTCGTCGTCGCCGACGGCTGCCCCGGGCGTCTCGCGCGTCACGGGGGTGCCGACGCGGTCACCGGGCCGACGGGCCGCCGGCCGGGACGGGCGCCCGCGGGGCCGGCGCCCATCACCACCACACGCGTATTCGAGGTCATGTCCAGGAGCGTGCGGGGCCGACGTTACCCGGCCGCATCACCGCTGTTTCCCACGAGGAACGCTGCCCTCTTCGGGGGTGGGGGGTGCGTGTGAGGGGTCCCTGGGGAGGGACGGTGGGGTCTGTGAGGTGGGGGAGACGCGGGGGAGGGGGCTTGCGGCCAGCGGCTTGCGGTGAGTGGCTTCCGGTCAGCGGCTTCCGGTCAGGTGCGCGAAGACGACGACGTTCCCCTGGTAGCCGGTCGTGCGCGAGTAGCCGCCGCCGCAGGTGATGACGCGGAGCTCGGGGCGTTTCGCGGCTCCGTACACCTTCTCGTCGGGGAAGTCGCGGGCCTGGTAGACCTCCACCGCGTCGACGCTGAACACGGCGACGCCCCTGTCCTGCCGGTCCACCTCGATGGTCGCGCCGCGTTTGAGGGCGCCGAGGTCGTAGAAGACGGCGGGGCCCTCGGTGTTGTCGACGTGCCCGGCGACGATCGCGGTGCCGGTCTCGCCGGGGGTGGTGCCGGCCTCGTACCAGCCGGCGAGGTTCTTCTTCGCGGCGGGCGGGACGTCGAGGCTGCCGGCGGGGGTGAGGGCCAGGCCCATGAGAGGGGCGTTCACGTGGATGGCGGGGATGCGGATGCGAGTGGGCGGGGAAGGCGGCAGCGCGGGGGCTTCGAGGCGTTCCTCGCCGGGGTCGGGGCGGCCCTCGGCGGCGGACGGCTGGGGCGGCGCGGTGTGCGGTCCGATGCCGGGGCCGAGCAGCCACACGCCGGAGCCGAGGGCTATGACGGTCACGGCGGCTATCGCGGTGTCCCCGATCTTGCGCATGTGAACCCCTCTCCCAGAGGTCAGAGCTTCTAACGAGGGGGTAGGGCGCCAGAGATGGTGAGAGCCTCTAACGAACGTGACCCCCTACCCCCTCCGGGCCGCGAGGGGCGTCGGACCCGGAGGGGGTGGGATGTGCGGTACCGGCGGACGGACAGCGGAGGGTGTCCGTCAGATCACATCGCCTCTCGCCCGGCGATGCAGGAGCCAGGTACCGCCCGCGGTGGCGACGGCCAGAGCCGTCACGCCCGCCGCGGTCTGCACGGGGTCGGAGCCGAAGGCACCACCGACCCCCGTCTTCACACTGCCGTGGGGCTGCAGCTGCCCCGCGGCCGGCGTCAGTGCCACCACCAGGTCCCCGGTCACCTGCCGGTTCCCCTCGGCGCACTTCGCGACGATCTCGTACGTCCCCGGTTGTGCGCTCGGCGGCACCTGGAACTGCCCGATCGCCTCGCCCTCGTGCGTACTGGGCGCAAGGGTGAACGTGCCGGCGCCGACCGAAGTGGCGTCCCCGACCGCCGTTCCCTTCTCGCCGCACACCGCCGTGTTCACGGTGACCTGGCCGCCGGCCGCCGCGGTCGACGGGTACACGTCGAGGCTGCCGGTGCCGCCGCCGTATGCCGGCGCGACGGCGAGTCCGGCCGTGGCCACGGCCAGCGCGGTCCCGGTCAGCAGACGGGCGGTGCGTCGCATGGTGCTCCCTCGGTCGAGGTCGTCCACTCCCTTGCTCTACCGAGGTAAAAGCCAACCGCCAGACCCCGCTCTCTGAGGCACCGTCAGTTTTGGGATGAACGGGTGTCACGGCGGACGACGGCGAGGCCCGTTGAAGGGGAATACGGGCAGGTCAAGGGGGTTGCACAGGTACCGGTATGAAGAACACACGAACGGCGGGTCCCGGGGGGAACGAACGGGTGACCTCCCGGCCGGGGCGGCTCCCTGCGCCCGCGGCGGCCGCAGCGGGCGGTCGTCCAGGACCACCTCCGGCAGGTACCGGAACCTCGCCTCCCGGCGCGCCCTCACCCCTGCGCCGTCATGTCGGCCCGGGTGTGCTCGTCGGCGAGATCGTCGTGTCCGGCGACGGCCTCCGGGTCTGTGAGCACTCGGGCGGGGCGACGGGCTCGATTTTCGGAGCGGTCCGGCTGGGCCGGCAGCGGTGAACGCGTCGACGGGGGCGATCCCGGCGGACCTCGCGGGCGTCGGTGGCGGGAGCGGGCCGTGGAGGTGGTGCCGGCCGTGCTGCGCCCAAAGGGCGGCGGATGGGTGACGGCCGGTCGCAACACGAACGGCGGCTGACCCGCGAGCCCACCCCGCCGCGCAAACGGCCCTGCGGGGCTCGGGGATTGACCCCAGCGATGGCCTTTCAATATATGAAGTGCCCACATCTACACGGGAGTTCACCTCGTGGACATCTATCGTTCCGCGGGCTAGCGTGATCACGAACCACCACATCAGCTGAATGATCAGTAGAGGGTGATGCAGTTGCGCGAGAGAACCGAGGACAGCGGGGCATCCGCCGTCAGTCGTCGCACTCTCCTCCGAACCGGTACAGGCATAGCGGCCGCCGCTGTGAGCGGCGGCCTTTCCGTGTTCGCGGCTCAGCCGGCGTCCGCTGTCGTGGGGACGTCGCAGCGCTTCGTTCTCGGCGGGGGCGGCGGGAACTTCTTTGTGAACGCCCCGCTCCACCAGCCCTACTGGGCGATGCAGTCCTTTGCCTTCGACCACGTCTTCGGCCACATCTACTATGTGCAGACGAAGGTCGGCAGCGCGAACGGGGATCTCTGGGTGACCAGGACCGACATGACCGGTCAGATCCTGGGCGCCATGGCGATCCACGGGTTCGACCACGGCTCGAACATAGCCATCGAGCCGGACACGTACGGATCCCCGTATATGTGGGTCCCGGGCGACTGGAGAAATCTGCATCCCGAGGACCCCGACAGCAAGCCCAACAGCCACACCATCGCCCGTTTCAAATACGTCGACGGGGGCGACCTCAGCTACGCGGACTCGGCGGTCAGGAAATTCATCATCCACCTCTCCGATTTCGTCGACTGCCCGAGACCGGCCATCGATCCCTACAACAACCGGATTCTCCTCCGGTACATGGGGACCACCACCCCATGGCGCCTCGCGCTCTTCGACCTCCCCAGCGTCCTCAGCAAGGGCTTCGTCGACGACACCCCGCTCCCCCGCCTCGCCGCCCGCGAACTCCCGAGCAACAGCGATATCGGCCTCACCGCGGACGACGATTTCCAGGGCGTGACCGCCTACGGCCAGTACGCCTATCTCCTCTACGGAGGCCCTCCGAAGAAGACCACGGACCCGGCCAAGCCGTCCTACCTGGTCACGCTCGACATGAACGACAGCGGGAAGTCGGTCAAGGAGATCTTCCAGACCCACGCGGGTGACACCACGCTCCCCGGCCGTGAGCCGCAGGGAATCGCGGTCTACCGCTCTTCGGTCGGGCCCCAACTCGCGTTCGGCTTCTCCAGCAAGTACGACAGCGATGATCCCGTCCAGTTCCGGTCGACCATCTTCTACAAGAGCGACCTCACCTGGTGAAGTTTTCCAGATCCTTTGCTGCGGTGAGCTTCTTCAGCGTTGCCGCTCCAGGGTGAGGACGGCTTGGGCGATTGACGTCATGCGGTTCGGGCTGCATCGGGATCTGCGGAAGATCCGCCAGGCTTTCAGGCGCGCGACGCCGCGTTCGACCGGTGCCGGTGCCGGTGCTGCGGCCAGGGCACGGTTGAGGGTCTTCTCGGTGAGGGTGAGTTCCTGCAGGGGTCTGCGTTTGATGCCCGTGGTCACCCAGGGGCCGCCGCCCTGGTAGGCGAGGTCGGCCAGGAGGGGGACGCCCTGGCGCTCGCAGATGCGGATGATCCGATGGGTGCGGGCCGCAGTCAGGTCATGAGTCCGGCCCGGCAACGCGGGTGACAGCCACAGCAGCAGGCCGTCCGGATCGATGACCACCTGCACGTTCACGCCGAGCCGACGGTGCTCGTGGGAGTGGTCGGCCCGCCCGTCTCCGACCCGGTCGCACGTTCGGCGAGCAGGTGGATGACCGTGCTGGTGTAGGCACGGGCGGTGGACTCGCTGATCCCGTACCCGGCAGCGATCTTCGCCAGGGTCGTGTGCTCGCGCAGGTACACCAGTGCCACCATCGCACGCGAGCGCTCGGGCAGGTCGAGTGCGGCAGGACAGATGACCGACGAGGCCCCCGAGCAGCGTGGTTGAGACGTCAGACATCTCGATCAACAGCTCGGGGGCCTCGCTCGTTGCGCTCCGGAACCGTCACCTGATCGGTGGCCGGCTCGAAGAAGCTCCCTGGGTGGAGAAGAACGACAGGACGGCGCCGGGGACCGTCACCCGGGCGAAGGGGGCGCCCCCTTCCACATCTGCATCCAGAATCGCGGCATGGAAGGCGGCGAGGGCCGGAACATCATCGGCGATCAGGGCGGTGCAGGTGAAGCGTGGCTGCATCCGGGCATCGTAGGCCGAGGTTCCCAACAGCGTCCCCGGCATCCGTACGGCTCTCACCGAGGTGCGGCGCGAGGAGTTCGACCGGGCCATCAGCGAGGCCGGTGTGCAGGACATCCACGCCCATGCGGCACTGGATGCTCGAAGCCGTTCCCGACCCGGAGGCGGAGGCGCTGCTTCGGCGCCTGGCGGCGGACGAGGCCGAGAGGCGAGCGTGACCGCCGCGAGGCCACGGTGCTGGGTGTCATCGTGCTCTACTACGTCTCCGGATCCGTCCTGACCGTGACGGTGGTCAGGCTCATTCCCTCGCTTTGAAACGGCTCCAGGGCGGCGGCCCGTGGCCTCAGCCTCCTTCCGGCACCGTCCGGATCGCCGCGATGTCGAACTGCAGCCGCACCGTCTCGCTCACCATCGCCCCGCCCTCCGCCAGGCGGGAGTTGTACGCCAGCCCCCAGTCCATGCGGTTGATGGTGGTGGTGCCGTCGAAGCCGGCGCGCTGGTAGCCGAAGGGGTCCGTGACGTTGCCTATGTAGGTGAGTTCCAGGTCCACCGGACGCGTCGTGCTCTTGATGGTCAGGTCGCCGGTCATGACGTAGACGTCGGGGGCTTTGAGGTGTACCGCCGTGCTCTGGAAGCGCATGCGCGGGTGGGTCGCGGCGTCCAGGAAGTCGCGGCCGATCAGGTGGGCGTCCCGCTGTTCCACGCCCGTGTCGACGCTGCCCGTGGACAGGATGATCTCCGCCTGGGAGCGGGACGGGTCGCGGCCGTCGAAGTAGAGGCGGCTCTTGTACTCGGTGAAGGCCCCGCGGACCGTCGTCACCATCGCGTGCCGGACCGAGAAGCCGATCCTGCTGTGGGCCGGGTCGATGACCCACTCGCCGGTGAGGGCGGCGAGGGCGGGGTCGAGGAGGACGGGGGCCGAGGTGGGGGAGGCCGGCGCTCCCGTCGGACGTGCGGGGATCGTGGGGGTACGGCGGGACGTGTGGGGGCGGCTGAACAAGTTCATGATTTATCTAGTTAGTCGACTCGGGGAATTGCTGCAAGTGGCGGTCAGGACAAAGGAGTTCGGGAATTCCGTATACCGTCACCGAAGCTGCACATCATCGCCATGGGATCCACTCAGGAAGTGCTCGGAATTCCCGGATTCCGTGTTTCCTTGAATTGCGCTATTCCCCGTTGTCTGGGGCGTATGTGACGGCCGCCCCGGTTCGTTCACCGGGGCGGCCGCTGTCACGAGTCCGAAGCCACGCCGCTCAGTTCACGTTCACCGCGCTCCACGCCGCCGCCACCGCGTTGTACTCCGTGCTGCCGTTGCCGTACAGGTCCTTCGCCGCGTTGAGGGTCGCCGTCCGGGCGCCCGCGTAGTTCGTCGAGGACGTCATGTAGACCGTCAGCGCGCGGTACCAGATCGCGCCCAGCTTGTCGCGGCCGATGCCGGTGACCGTCGAGCCGTTGTACGTCGGGGAGTTGTAGCTCACGCCGTTGATGGTCTTCGCGCCGCTGCCTTCAGCGAGCAGGTAGGCGAAGTGGTTCGCGACGCCGGAGGAGTAGTGGACGTCCAGATTGCCCACCGACGAACTCCAGTAGTCCGCCGAACTCCCGTCCTTCGACGGCTGGTCCATGAACCGCAGCGCCGCCTTGCCGAAGCCGGAGCGGACGATCTTCTCGCCGATCAGGTAGTCGCCGGGATCGGAGGGGTTGTTCGCGTACCACTCCACCAGCGTGCCGAGGATGTCGGAGGTCGCCTCGTTGAGGCCGCCGGACTCGCCCGAGTACGTCAGCGCGGCCGTCTTGGAGGTGACCCCGTGCGTCATCTCGTGGCCGGCCACGTCGAGGGCCACCAGCGGGCCGAAGGTCGTCCCGTCACCGTCGCCGTATGTCATGCAGAAGCAACTGTCGTCCCAGAAGGCGTTGTTGTAGCTGTTGCCGTAGTGGACGCGGTTGTACGAGCCCTTGCCGTCGCCCGCGATGCCGTTGCGGCCTTGGACGTTCTTGTAGTAGTCCCAGGTCTCGTTGGTGCCGTACTGGGCGTCGACGGCCGCCGAGGAGCGGTCGGCCGTCGCCCCCGTGCCCCAGTGGTTGTCGGCGTCCGTGAACACCGTCGACGGCGCCCGGCTGATGCAGATGCCGAAGATGCACAGGTCCGTCTTGTTCGCCGCGTCACCCGTGTACGTGTTCCCGCGCGTCGGGTCCGTGAGGTTGTACGACGACCCGGAGAGCGTCGTCTCCAGCGGGACCGTGCCGCTGTACAGCGACTTGCCGTCGCCGGTCGCCGTCTCGATGCTGTCCCAGGCGTCGATCTGGGCGCCGGTGCGGGCGTCCGTCAGCACCGTGCGGGCGACCGGGTTGCCGAGCGAGTCCTTGCCGACGGCGTTGGTGCGCCAGGCCAGCTTCGGGGTGCCGTGCAGGGCGTCGACGACCAGCTGCGGCCTGGCCTGCACCTGCTTCAGCGCGTCGCCGAGGTTCGCCGCCCGCAGCGCGTTCACCGCGAGGTCGGCGGCCTTCGGGGCGGAGACGTTCGGGACGATCGAGGCGAGGGATATCTTGCTCCGCGTCGCCCGGTCGGCGCTGCGGTACGCGCCGTCCGCCTTGAGGTGGACGACGAAGTCGCCGCCCAGGACCGGGAGTTCGCGGTAGGTGCGGTCGTAACGGACGTGCTGGGTACCGTTCTTGTCCACGATCACGTCGCGGACCGAGGTGCTCTCGGTGGACGTGAGGCCCAGGGCGGTGGCGTGCTGGACGAGCGCCTGCGCCGCGTTCTGGATCGCGGTGGCCCGGGTCGGCCTGGCGTCGGCGTGGGCGGCGGGGGAGAGCGCGGCGGCCAGCAGGGTCGCGGTGGTGGCGGCGACGCCGGCGGTGGCGAGACGGGAAACTCGGGTGTTCCGGGTCCGGCTCATCGGTCTCCTTGGAGATGCGCCTCGAAGGCGTGGGGGTGGCGCTGATGACGACTGAGATTTAAGAGGCCATGACATGTCATGTCCATAGCGCCTTCATGGAGATGTGTGTGGAGGTGGAGGGGGTGCAGAATCCTTCCTGTGACCACCCGCAACCCCCACCACCTCCCGTTCTTCGTCTACGGCACGCTCCGCCCCGGCGAGATCAACCACGACGCGTTCCTGCGGGGACGGACCCGGACCGAGGAACCCGGCCGCCTCGACGGCGCGCTGCTCTACGACGGGCCCGGCTATCCCTACGTCGTCGAGGAGCCCGGGCCGGCCGCCGTGCTCGGCGAACTCGTCACCGCGCGCCCCGAGTCGTACGACCGACTCCTCCTGGAACTCGACGAGTTGGAGGAGTGTGTGCCCGAGGACCCGGCGAGCCTGTACGTACGCGTCGCGCGGGACGTCGTACGGCTGCGGGACGGGGCCGCGGTCCGGGCCTGGGTGTACGTCGCCGGGCCCGTGGTGGCCGGGAAACTGCGCGCCGACGGCCGGCGCATCGACGGCGGCGACTGGCTGGCCCACCGCTGACCGACGGAGGCGGGGCGGGGCCGGGGCCTCACCGGCTCACGGCCCGCCGTACGTGCCGGAGACCTCGACGCCCCCCAGTGGGCAGGGGCGACAGGACCATCCCGCACCGCGGGGCGCGGTACGGGTGTGGGTGGGCGTCGAGGCGGTCTCCACGTCACCCAGCGTGCTGCGGGTGTGTTACGTCCCGTGACCGGCCCTTGTTGCGCGGCCGAAACGGCCAACTCCCAGCCGTATCCCAGCCATCGTGAGAACCGATGCCGGACCGGCGCCCCCCGATACGGGGCCCACGCGTGGCCGATCCGTGCCGAAACCGGGTCGGCACGAGCCCCACGCCGGGCCGGCACGGGACCCCGTCCCGGGCCGCGCCGACACACGTCCGCCCACGTCCGCCCACGTCGGCCCGCCTCCGCGAACGTCGGCCCGCCTCCGCCCCCAACGGCCGGTCTGCCGCGGCCCCTGTGGCACAGCGCCCCCGCGGGTGGCTCATTCCCCACCCCCGTTGGCCGGTCCCGCCCCGTTTGAGACTTCAAGGGGCCCGACTACAGTCGTCGTCTGCCACCGCCGCCCCGCAGGACCGCAGAACCTCGCAGAAGAACCCTGTCAACACCTCCGCAGGACCCCGTCAACACCCCCGCAGGACCCCGTCAGACCCCGCACGCCGCTCGACACACCGCCCTGACCGGGCCCCCGCCGCACCCGGACTCGGCCTCCCCCACTCGAAAGAGCCAGCCAGGAGGTCTCCGAGCCATGCCTCTGCGTCACCTCACCCCCCGCGACCAGCACCTCTTCTGGCAGTACGGCCGCGGCGCCGACGTACCCGTC
This sequence comes from Streptomyces sp. GbtcB6, assembly GCF_019091475.1. Taxonomy (NCBI): domain Bacteria; kingdom Bacillati; phylum Actinomycetota; class Actinomycetes; order Kitasatosporales; family Streptomycetaceae; genus Streptomyces; species Streptomyces sp. GbtcB6. Next base: position 90,136 of record NZ_JAGXJL010000034.1, read on the forward strand.
CACGAACCGCTCGTCCACCGTGCCGTCGAACGGCATGCGATCGTCCACCCCCACGCCGTCGCCGCCGAACACCACGGCGCGACCCTCACCTACGGCGAACTCGACCGCTACGCCGGTGCCCTCGCCGCGCGCCTGGTCCGCGAGGGCGTCCGCCCCGGCGACCACGTCGGCCTGTTCGCCCGCCGCTCCATCCCGATGCTGGTCGGCCTGCTCGCCGTCCTCAAGGCGGGCGCCGCCTACGTCCCCCAGGACATCGGCCGCACACCCCCGGCCCAGCTCGCCCACGTCATCCGCACCGCCCGCACCCGGGTGATCCTCACCCAGAAGGAACACGCCCCGCGCGTCCCCCTCCCCGGCGGCCACCGGCTGATCGCCCTCGACGACCCGGCGCCGTACGATCCCGGGCCCGTGCCGCTGGTGCCGCCGCACCCCGACGACGGCTGCTGCGTCCTCTTCGTCCCCGGCGCCACCGGCCGCCGCCACGGCGTCAAGCTCACCCACCGCAACATCGCCAACCTGCTGCTCACCGAACCCGGCGGGCTGGGCATCCGCCCCGGCGACCGGGTCGCCCAACTCCTCGGCATCGCCTCCGACCTGGCCGCCTGGGAGATCCTCGGCTGCCTCACCCACGGCGCCACCCTGGCCATCGGCGGCAAGGACACCGACGCCGCGGCCCGCACCGCGACCGTCCTGATCGCCACCCCGGCCCTGCTGTCCGGCATCGACCCCGACGGCTGCCCGCGCGTCCGCACGGTCGCCGTCGCCGGGGGACCCTGCCCGCGCCCGCTCGCCGACCGCTGGTCGGGCCGGGCCGCCTTCTTCCACTGCCGCGGGTCGGCCGAGACGACCGTCGTCACCACCACGGGCCGCCACAACCCGGTCGCCGGACGCCCGGCCACCGGCCGTCCCACCCCCAACAGCACGGTGTACGTCCTCGGTGCCGACCGCCGCCCGCTGCCCATGGGCGAGGCCGGCGAGGTGTGGGCGGGCGGCGACTGCGTCTCGGCCGGTTACCTCGGAGACGACGCCCTGAACGCCGAGCGCTTCGCCCCCGACCCGTTCCTCGGCGAGGGCCGCACCATGTTCCGCACCCGCGGCCTCGGCCGCTGGACCCCCGACGGCGGCCTCGAACACCTGGGCCGCGCCGCCGAGCGGCCCGGGGTGCCCGACACACGGGCACTGCTGCGGCTCGCCGGGGAACGCACGGCGGGCACGGTGACGGCCACCCGATGAGGACGACGGCGCGGCGCTCCTGAGCGTTCCGCTGGAAGTGCCGCGATCTGCCGTCTGCCGTCTGCGGCGCCGTCGTGGCTGGTCGCGCAGTTCCCCGCGCCCCTTACGGGGCGCTGCCAAACGGCAGCGGACTTCGACGGACCCGCTTAGCGCGGCGCCGCCGCCAGGGCGTGGGCGACCCCTGGTTCCTTCTTCCCCAGGAACTGGGGGTTCGGCTCGAAGATCGCGTCCAGGGCCGCCTTCCCCGCCGCGAAGACCTCCCGCGTCCCGCCGTAGTACCAGGTGGCGTCGTGCTTGGCGTCGACCCCGATCCCGTACGACGTCACCCCGGCCGCCTCGCACAGCGCCACCGCCCGCCGGATGTGGAACCCCTGGCTGATCAGCACGGCCCGGTCCACGCCGAAGATCTTCTTCGCGCGGACGCAGGAGTCCCAGGTGTCGAAGCCGGCGTAGTCGCTGACGATGCGCTTGGCGGGGACGCCGTGCCCGGTCAGGTAGGTGCGCATGGCGTCCGGCTCGTCGTAGTCCTTGCGGCTGTTGTCGCCGGTGACGAGGACCACCTTGATGCGGCCCTCCTTGTACAGCGTCGCCGCCGCGTTCAGCCGGTTCGCGAGGTACGGCGACGGCTCCCCGTCCCACAGGCCCGCGCCGAAGACGACCGCGACGTCGGTGCGCGGCACGTCCGCCACCGTGCGCAGCCGGCCGGCCGTCGAGACGTACAGCCAGGTGGCCGGCAGCAGCGCCAGCACGCATCCGGCCATCACGCCCTGCACCAGGCGCCGCCGGCCGGCCCGGGTCCGCGGCAGCCGCGGTCGGCGGATCTTCATACGCTTGTTCCCCCCTGTGGGCTTCGACCATGGAGGACGCAGCGCGGGACGTTCCGGTTCGCTCACAGCGTGCGGGTTCGTACCGTGAAGCGCCGGAAAAGACTCGTGACGGTCAGGCAACGGGCGTGCAACCTCGCCCGGCGAGGATCCTCGCATGACGGTGACCGACCTCTCCCCGCGCCCCGGCCCGCCCGCCCTGGTCCTGGTGGCCCACGGCAGCCGCGACCCGCGCGCGCTCAGCACCGTGCGGGCGCTCATGGACCGGGTGCGCGCGCTGCGCCCCGACCTGTCCGTGCACCTCGGTCACATCGAGCTGAACGAGCCGCTGCTCCCGGACACCCTCGCCGCCCTCGGGGACACCGAGGCCGTCCTCGTCCCGCTCCTCCTCGGCCGCGGCTACCACGTCAAGCAGGACATCCCGGAGATGGCGGCCGCCGCCACCGCCCGGACGCGTATCGCCGCCCCGCTGGGCCCGCACCCCCTCCTGGCCGACACCCTGCACGCCCGCCTGCTGGAGGCCGGCTGGCGCCGCCGCCCCGCGAGCGCCGTGGTCCTGGCGGCGGCCGGCTCCCGCGACCCCGACGCCAGGGTCGACACCGGCCGCATGGCCGACCTCCTCGCCGCCCGCCTGGGCGTCCCGGTCCTCCCGGCCTACGCCTCCGCGGCAGCGCCGACGGTCCAGGAGGCGATCACCACCCTGCGGGCGAAGGGCCGCCGTCACATCGCCATTGCCTCCTACTTCACGGCCCCGGGCCGCTTCGCGACGGAGTGCGCGGCACAGGCCTCGGGGATCGCGTCGGCCCCCCTGGGAGCCCACGACGCGATGGCCGAGCTGATCCTCTACCGATACGAACGGGCACTGGGAACGCCGGTGACCGTAGCCGCCTAGGGGTGCGTGGATCGCTGCGGGTGCGTGGGGGCTTGTCGCGCAGTTCCCCGCGCCCCCAAGAAGGTGGGTCCACTGGGCCGACCTAAAAGGGGCGCGATCACCCACAACGCATCCGCGGCCGCAAACGCACCCCAACCCGGCAGACGAGTAGGCACCCCACAACCCCCGTTTTGTCACCACCAACCCGTACTGTCGAACCATGGCAGTCCCCGCACCCGCGCCTTCTTCGGCCTACGACCCGACGTCAGTCGACCGCTGGGCCCCCGAACCCGACAAACGCCCCGGCCGCACCGCCTTCCAGCGCGACCGCGCCCGCATCCTCCACTCCGCCGCCCTCAGAAGGCTCGCCGGCAAGACCCAGGTCGTCACCCCCGGCACCCCCACCCAGGCATGGGACGCCAGCCCCCGCACCCGCCTCACCCACTCCCTCGAATGCGCCCAGGTCGGCCGGGAACTGGGCGCCGCCCTCGGCTGCGACCCCGACCTCGTGGAGGCCGCCTGCCTCTCCCACGACCTCGGCCACCCGCCCTTCGGCCACAACGGCGAACACGCGCTGAACGAGTTCGCGGACGACTGCGGCGGCTTCGAGGGCAACGCCCAGTCCCTGCGGCTCCTCACCCGCATCGAACCCAAGCGGTTCACCCCCGAGGGCTCCGTCGGCCTCAACCTCACCCGCGCCGCCCTGGACGCCGCCACCAAGTACCCGTGGCCGCGCGGCGCGCACCCCACCGACCCGGCGTCCCCCAAGTTCGGTGTGTACGAGGACGACCGGCCGGTCTTCGACTGGGTCCGCAAGGAGGCCCCCGGCACCCGCACCTGCTTCGAGGCCCAGGTCATGGACTGGTCGGACGACGTCGCCTACTCCGTGCACGACGTCGAGGACGGCCTGCACGCCGGTCACATCGACCCCAACTGCCTGCACGCGGAGCCGGAACGGCAGGCGGTGTTCGCCGTCGCCGTGGGCCTGTACGTGCCCGCCGGCACCGACCCCGCCGAACTCGCCGCCGCCCTCGACCGGCTCCAGGACGAGGAGTGGTGGCCGCACGGCTACGACGGCACCGCGGTCGCCCAGGCCCGCCTCAAGGACACCACCAGCCAGCTCATCGGCCGGTTCTGCCTGGCCGCGGAGGGCGCCACCCGCGAGGCGTACGGCGGCGGGCGGCTCACCCGGTACAGCGCGGAACTCGTCGTACCGCACGAGGCCAGAATGGAGTGCGCGGTACTCAAAGCCATCGCCCACCGGTACGTCATGCAGCGCGCCGAACAGGAGCGGCTCCGTGCCGACCAGCGGGTCGTCGTCGCCGAACTCGCCGAGGCGCTCACCGCCCGCGCGCCGGACGGACTCGACCCGCAGTTCCGGGCGCTGTTCGACGCGGCCGGCGACGACCACGCCCGCAAGCGGGTGATCGTCGATCAGATCGCGTCGCTCACCGACACCTCCGCGCGGTCGCTGCATGTGCGACTGACGGGACGTATGTGAACAGTTTGTGACTCTCCGCGACCTTCTGTGGCCTGATCGGGTCATGATCGCGTCAGCGGGGGTCACTCCCTCTTCCCGCATCACGCTGCGTGCGGGAGGCTCACAGTGCGGCGCATGTGGGCGGCATATGTGGCGGCACCCTTACGAGGAGGCATCAAGTGGTCGACGCGGACCAGACTTTCGTCATCGTCGGAGGCGGACTCGCCGGCGCGAAGGCGGCCGAGACGCTCCGAGCCGAGGGCTTCAGCGGCCGGGTGATACTGATCTGCGACGAACGCGACCACCCTTACGAGCGGCCGCCGCTCTCCAAGGGATACCTGCTCGGCAAGGCGGAACGCGACAGCGTCTTCGTGCACGAGCCCGCCTGGTACGCGCAGCACGACATCGAACTGCACCTCGGCCAGACCGTGGACCGCATCGACCGCGCCGCGAAGACCGTCCGGTTCGGTGACGACGGCACGCTCGTTCGCTACGACAAGCTGCTGCTCGCCACGGGAGCGGAGCCCCGCCGCCTCGACATCCCCGGCACCGACCTGGCCGGCGTCCACCACCTGCGCCGCCTCGCGCACGCCGAGCGCCTCAAGGGCGTCCTCGCCGCGCTCGGCCGGGACAACGGGCACATCGTCATCGCGGGCGCCGGCTGGATCGGCCTGGAGGTCGCGGCGGCGGCCCGGACGTACGGCGCCGAGGTCACCGTCATCGAGCACGGGCAGACCCCGCTGCACAGCGTGCTCGGGCCCGAACTGGGCAACGTCTTCGCCCAGCTGCACGAGGAGCACGGGGTCCGGTTCCGCTTCGGGGTGCGGCTCACCGAGATCGTCGGCCAGGACGGCATGGTGCTCGCCGCGCGCACCGACGACGGCGAGGAGCACCCGGCGCACGACGTCCTCGCGGCGATCGGTGCGGCGCCGCGGGTCGGGCTGGCCGAGGCGGCGGGGCTGGAGCTCGCCGACCGGGCGCACGGCGGGGGCATCGTCGTCGACGAACGGCTGCGGACCTCCGACCCGGACATCTACGCGGCCGGCGACGTGGCCGCCTTCCCGCACGCGCTGTTCGACACGACGCTCCGCGTGGAGCACTGGGCCAACGCGCTGAACGGCGGCCCGGCGGCGGCGCGCTCGATGCTGGGGCAGGACGTCACGTACGACCGGGTGCCCTACTTCTTCACCGACCAGTACGACCTGGGCATGGAGTACAGCGGGTGGGCGCCGCCGGGGTCGTACGACCAGGTGGTGATCCGCGGGGACGCGGGCAAGCGGGAGTTCATCGCGTTCTGGGTGAAGGAGGGGCGGGTGCTGGCCGGGATGAACGTGAACGTGTGGGATGTCACAGAGCCGATCCAGAAGCTGATCACTTCGCGGGCCGTGGTGGACACCGAAGCGCTGGCGGATCCGCATGTGCCGTTGGACAGCCTGGGCGCCTGAGGGGGTGCCGCTGTTCGTCGTCGGGCGGGTGCGGGCCGCACGGGGCTGGTCGCGCAGTTCCCCGCGCCCCTGAAGGGGCGCTTCAGCTCGCCGGAGTTGTCACCGGACCCCCGTAGAATTCATCCGTGGCTGGACGGATCAATGACGAGGATGTGAAGGCGGTACGGGACGCGGTCCCGATCGACGCCGTCGTGTCCGAGTACCTCCAGCTGCGCAACGCGGGCGGCGGGAACCTCAAGGGACTGTGCCCGTTCCACGACGAGAAGTCGCCGTCCTTCCAGGTCAGCCCGAGCAAGGGACTCTTCCACTGCTTCGGCTGCCAGGAGGGCGGCGACACCCTCACCTTCGTGATGAAGGTGGACCACCTCTCCTTCTCGGAGGCGGTCGAGCGGCTGGCCGCCCAGGCCGGCATCACCCTGCGCTACGAGGAGGGCGGGTACAACCCGTCCCACCAGCGCGGGGAGCGGATCCGGCTGGTCGAGGCGCACAAGACCGCCGCCGTCTGGTACGCGGAGCAGCTCGCCACCAGCCCCGAGGCCGAGACCGGCCGCCTCTTCCTCGCCGAGCGCGGCTTCGACCAGGCCGCCGCCGTCCACTTCGGCGTCGGCTACAGCCCGCAGGGCTGGGACCACCTCACCCGCTATCTGCGCGGCCAGGGCTTCACCGACAAGGAGCTGCTGCTGTCCGGGCTCTCGCAGGAGGGCAGGCGCGGGCCCATCGACCGCTTCCGGGGCCGCCTGATGTGGCCGATCCGGGACATCGGCGGCGAGGTCGTCGGCTTCGGCGCCCGCAAGCTGTACGAGGCGGACAACGGGCCCAAGTACCTCAACACGCCCGACACCGCGATCTACAAGAAGTCCCAGGTCCTGTACGGCATCGACCTCGCCAAGCAGCACATCGCGAAGGCCAGCCGCGCGGTCGTGGTCGAGGGGTACACCGACGTCATGGCCTGCCACCTGGCCGGGGTGACGACCGCGATCGCAACCTGCGGTACGGCGTTCGGCGGCGAGCACATCAAGATCCTGCGGCGCCTGCTGATGGACAACGGATCGGCCCGCGTGATCTTCACCTTCGACGGCGACGCGGCCGGGCAGAAGGCGGCCCTGCGCGCCTTCGAGGACGACCAGAAGTTCGCCGCCGAGACGTACATCGCCATCGCCCCCGACGGCATGGACCCCTGCGAGCTGCGCCTGGCCAAGGGCGACGAGGCGGTCGCCGACCTGGTCGAACCCCGTACCCCGCTCTTCGAGTTCGCGCTCCGCCAGATCGTGGCCCGCTACGACCTGGACACCCCGGCGGGCCGCGCGGCCGCGCTGGACGAGGCGGCGCCGATCGTCGCCCGGATCAAGAACAGCGGTGCCCAGCACGAGGTCGCCGTCCAGCTGGCCGGCATGCTCGGCATCCTCGACACCCAGTTCGTGGTGAAGAGAGTGGCCCAGCTGGCCCGTTGGGCCCGCGAGAAGGGCGGCAACGGCAGGGGGGCCGGCCCGGCCCGCGGCGCGCAGCAGTCGTCGTACGACACCGGTGCGGCCCGCCCCGCCGTCTCCGGCCCCGCCCTCAACCTCCGCAACGCCGTCTTCGCCACCGAGCGCGAGCTGCTGAAGCTCGCCCTGCAGCGCCCCGAGCTGGTCTCCCCGGCCTTCGACGCGTACGGCATCGACGAGTTCACCGCCGAGCCCTACGCGGCCGTACGCCAGACCATCATGGAGGCGGGCGGCGCCGCGTACGGCGTGCAGGATCCGCAGGAGTACCTGGTCCGGGTCCGTGAGGCGGCCGCCGACGACGTGGTCCGCGCGATGGTCACCGAACTCGCCGTCGAGGCGATCATGCGCCGCACGGTCGACGAGAACTACGCGGGCGAACAACTCGTGACCGTCCGCCGCCGGGCCGTCGACCGCCGTATCCACGAGATCCAGATCACCCTGACCCGCCTCGGCAGCGGCGGCGACCCGGCCCAACTCACCTCCGTGCAGAACGAGTTGTGGGTGCTCCAGCAGTACGGACAGGCACTGCGCGAGCAGGGCCCGGCCGCTCTCTGAGCCCCGGTCGGCCGGCAGGATAACCGCGCGGTCACGGACCGGACGCAAAAAGTCACCGCACGCCCCTCGTGGCGGCGATGTGTCTTACCCCACACTGGGGTGCGGTGCCTGAGTCCTCGGAGCGCGGCCGGCCCGTCCCGGACGGGTCCCACACCCCCGCCGTTCCACTCATCGCGTACGGGACGGACAGCGGCGAGGCCGTCGTCTCCGCTCCCGAAGTACCGCTGCCGTACTCCCTGGCAGCGATCATCCTGGAGGTCGCCCCCGTGCAGACCCAGACCCTGACCCAGACAGACGGCAGCAGCACGCTCACGGACGAGCCGGAAGCCGACAGCGGCGGCTGTCCCGGCGTACCGCCGCAGAGCCGGGCCGTGCTGCACCCCGAGACCGAGCCGGAGGGCCCACCCGCGGAGGAGCTCGCGGCCGAGACCCCCGACGCGGAGTCCGAGCCCGAGCCCGCCGAGTCGCGCGCCACCGCCCGCGCCGACACCGCCGGCCCATCCTCGGACCTGTTCCGCCAGTACCTGCGCGAGATCGGCCGTATCCAGCTGCTCACCGCCGCCGAGGAGGTCGAACTCGCCCGCCGCGTCGAGGCCGGCCTGTTCGCCGAGGAGAAGCTGGCCGGCGCCTCCGACCTCGACAGCGAGCTGGCGCTGGACCTGGACCGGCTGGTCGTCATGGGCCGCATGGCCAAGCGCCGCCTCATCGAGGCGAACCTGCGGCTGGTGGTGTCGGTCGCGAAGCGGTACGTCGGCCGTGGCCTGACCATGCTCGACCTGGTCCAGGAGGGCAACCTCGGCCTGATCCGCGCCGTCGAGAAGTTCGACTACGCCCGCGGCTACAAGTTCTCGACGTACGCCACCTGGTGGATCCGCCAGGCCATGTCCCGCGCCCTGGCCGACCAGGCCCGCACCATCCGGGTCCCCGTGCACGTGGTGGAGCTGATCAACCGGGTCGTCCGCGTCCAGCGCCGGATGCTCCAGGAGCGGGGCTACGAGCCGACGCCCGACGAGGTCGCCGCGCATCTGGATCTGCCGCCGGAGCGGGTGGGTGAGGTGCTGCGGCTGGCGCAGGAGCCGGTGTCCCTGCACGCCCCGGTGGGCGAGGAGGACGACGTCGCGCTCGGCGATCTCATCGAGGACGGCGATGCGGCGAGCCCGGTCGAATCGGCGGCGTTCCTGCTGCTGCGGGAGCACCTGGAGGCGGTGCTGTCCACGCTCGGGGAGCGGGAGCGGAAGGTCGTCCAGCTGCGGTACGGGCTGGCCGACGGGCGCCCTCGGACGCTGGAGGAGATAGGGCGGATCTTCGGTGTGACGCGGGAGCGGATCCGGCAGATCGAGTCCAAGACGCTCAACAAGCTGCGGGATCATGCCTTTGCGGACCAGCTGAGGGGTTATCTGGACTGACGCCGGGTGCGGGTCGGTGGGGGTTGCTCGCGCAGTTCCCCGCGCCCCTTACGGGGCACGTCCTAGCTGCGGGCAGGCGTGCCGCAGGGCGGCACGGGTGGGCGCAGCGGCACCCTGCAAGCGCCGGTAAGCGTCCCCACCCGTACCGCACCCGCTCAGTCCACCTCGGCCACCGCCTGCGCGAACTGCGCCTTGTACAGCCGCGCGTACGCCCCGTCCGCCGCCAGCAGCTCCGCGTGCGCGCCCTGCTCCACGATCGACCCGTTCTCCATCACCAGGATGGTGTCGGCGTCGCGGATCGTCGACAGACGGTGGGCGATGACGAACGACGTCCGGCCGTCCGCCAGTTTGGCCATCGCCTTCTGGATCAGCACCTCGGTACGGGTGTCCACGGACGACGTCGCCTCGTCGAGGACGAGGATCGTCGGGTCGGACAGGAACGCCCGCGCGATGGTGATGAGCTGCTTCTCACCGGCGCTGACGCCCGTGCCCTCGTCGTCGATGACCGTGTCGTAGCCGTCGGGGAGGGTACGGACGAACCGGTCCGCGTGGGCCGCCCGCGCCGCCTCCTCGATCTCGCCCCGGGTGACCTCGCGGGAGGCACCGTACGCGATGTTCTCCGCGATCGAGCCGCCGAACAGCCAGGTGTCCTGGAGCACCATGCCGATCCCGGCGCGGAGTTCGTCCCGGGACATGCGGGTGATGTCGACGCCGTCGAGGGTGATCCGGCCGCCGGAGACGTCGTAGAACCGCATCAGCAGGTTCACGAGCGTCGTCTTGCCGGCGCCGGTCGGGCCGACGATCGCCACCGTGTGGCCCGGTTCCACCGTGAGGGAGAGATCCTCGATGAGGGGCTTCTCCGGGTCGTAGCGGAAGGACACGTGCTCCAGGGCCACCCGCCCGCGCAGCTCCGCCGGACGCTCGCCCGGGACCGGGTCGGCCGTCTGCTCCTCCGCGTCGAGGAGTTCGAAGATCCGCTCGGCGGAGGCGACCCCGGACTGCACCAGGTTGGCCATGGAGGCGACCTGGGTCAGCGGCATCGAGAACTGCCGGGAGTACTGGATGAAGGCCTGGACGTCACCGATCGACAGGGCGCCCGAAGCCACCCGCAGACCGCCGACGACCGCCACCAGCACGTAGTTCAGGTTCGACACGAACATCATCAGCGGCTGCATGACACCGCTGTTGAACTGCGCCTTGAACCCGGCCTCGTACAGCGCGTCGTTCTGCTCGGCGAACTGCTGCGCCGACTCGTCCTGCCGGCCGAACACCTTCACCAGGGTGTGCCCGGTGTACATCTCCTCGACGTGGGCGTTCAGCTTGCCGGTGGAGCGCCACTGCTGCACGAAGTGCGGCTGCGAGCGCTTGCCGATGCGGGTGGCGATCAGGAACGACAGCGGCACGGTGGCCAGGGCGACCAGGGCGAGGATCCAGGACACCCAGAACATCACCGCGAGCACGCCGATGATGGTGAGCAGCGAGTTGATGAGCTGGCCCATCGACTGCTGGAGGGTCTGGCCGATGTTGTCGATGTCGTTGGTGGCGCGCGAGAGCACCTCGCCGCGCTGCCGCTTGTCGAAGTACGACAGCGGCAGGCGGGACAGCTTCGCCTGGACGTCCTCGCGCAGCCGGTACATCGTGCGGTTGACGGACCGGTTGACCATCCGGGTCGCCACCGCCATCAGGAGGCCGGCGGCCAGGTACGTACAGAGCGCGAAGAGCAGGACATGGCCGACCTGGTCGAAGTCGATGCCCTTGCCCGGGGTGAAGTCGGTGCTCTTGAGCATGTCGGCGACGGTGCCCTGGCCGCGCTCGCGCATGCCCGCCAGCACCTGGTCCTTGGTGGCCCCGGTGTGCATCTGCTTGCCGATGACACCGGCGAAGACCAGGTCGGTGGCCTTGCCGAGGATCTTGGGGCCGATCACGTTGAGGGTGACGCTCGCGACCACGCAGACCAGCAGCAGGTAGATCGTGAACTGTTCGGGTTTGAACCGGGCGAGGAGCCGTTTGCCCGAGTTCTTGAAGTCCATCGAGCGCTGGTCGGGGCCGCCCCCGGCCATCATGCGTCCCATGGGCCCGGCCATCAGGCAGCCTCCGCTTCCGTGAGCTGGGAGAGCACGATCTCCCGGTAGGTCTCGTTGCCGGCCATGAGTTCGTGGTGGCGGCCGGTGCCGACGACGCGTCCCTCGTCGAGGACGACGATCCGGTCGGCGTCTCTGATGGTCGCCACCCGCTGGGCGACGATGACGACGGTCGCCTCGGCCGTCTCCTCGGCCAGCGCGGCGCGCAGGGCCGCGTCGGTCGCGTAGTCGAGGGCGGAGAAGGAGTCGTCGAAGAGGTAGATCTCCGGGCGCTGCACGAGCGTCCGGGCGATGGCGAGGCGCTGGCGCTGGCCGCCCGAGACGTTGGTGCCGCCCTGGGCGATGGGCGCGTTCAGCCCGCCCTCCAGCTTGGAGACGAAGCCCTTGGCCTGCGCCACCTCCAGCGCGTGCCACAGCTCCTCGTCGGTGGCGTCCGGGTTGCCGTAGCGCAGGTTGGTCGCCACGGTCCCGGCGAACAGGTACGGCTTCTGCGGGACCAGGCCGACGGTCTTCGCGAGCAGCTTCGGGTCGAGGCCGGAGACGTCCTCGCCGTCCACGAGGACCTGGCCGTCGGTGGCGTCGAAGAGGCGCGCCACCAGGCCGAGCAGGGTGGACTTGCCGCTGCCGGTGGAGCCGATCACGGCGGTCACCTCGCCGGGCCGGGCCGCCACGTCGACGGCCTTGAGGACCGGCTCCTCGGCACCCGGGTAGCAGAAGCCCGCGGCCCGGATCTCCAGATGGCCGTGCCGGCGCAGCTCGGTGACCGGCACGAGCGGCGGGACGACACTGGACTCGGTGTCCAGGACCTCCTCGATGCGCTCGGCGCAGACCTCCGCGCGCGGCACCATCATGAACATGAAGGTGGCCATCATCACGGACATCACGATCTGCATGAGGTAGGCGAGGAAGGCGGTCAGATCGCCGATCGCCATCTGGCCGCTGTCGATCCGATGGGCACCGAACCACACCACCGCGATCGAGGACACGTTCACCGTCGTCATGACGATCGGGAACATCAGCGCGAGCATGTTGCCGGTGGCCAGCTGCATCTCGGTCAGATCGCCGTTGGCCTTCCCGAACCGGCCCTGCTCGTACTCGTCGCGCACGAACGCGCGGATCACCCGGTTGCCGGTGATCTGCTCGCGCAGCACCCGGTTCACCGTGTCGAGCCGCACCTGCATGGCCCGGAACAGCGGCCGCAGCCGGCGCACGATCAGCGCCACGGAGATGCCCAGCACGGGTACCACGGCGACCAGTACCCCGGACAGCGGAACGTCCAGGCCGAGGGCGAGCACGATGCCGCCGACACACATGATGGGCGCCGACGCCATCAACGTGAACGCCATCAGGACCAGCATCTGGACCTGCTGTACGTCGTTCGTCGTACGGGTGATGAGCGAGGGAGCCCCGAAGTGACCCACCTCACGTGACGAGAAGGACTGCACCCGGTCGAAGACGGCGGCACGCACATCACGGCCGAGCGCCGACGCGGTCCTGGCGCCGTAGTACACGGCACCGATGTTGCACACCACCTGGGCGAGCGAGATACCGATCATCAGGGCACCGAAGGACAGGATGTAATCCGTGTCACCCTTCACGACGCCGTTGTCGATGATGTGTGCGTTGAGCGTGGGCAGGTAGAGGGTGGCGCAGGTCTGCAGGAACTGCAGCAGCACCAGGATGGAGATGGGTTTCCTGTAGGGCCTGAGATAGGTCCGCAGAAGTCGTATGAGCACGCTACGTCTCTCGGAGTCGGCGGTGGGGGCGGGTTCGCTGGCCCGGAAAGGCGGGGTCGCTTGCCCTAGGCCCCTATCGTCCGACACTCCACCCGCGTTACCTCAACCGATTAACCCGACAGCGGACGTACGCGGGCGCACACAGGCGTGCGCTTCGTGGCGTTTACGACCGGAACGCCCCCGGATGGGTCTGCTCCCGCACCGAGATGAACTGCTGCCGGACCGCCTGCCCGACCGCCAGCTCGTCCCCGGGCTCCAGCACCTGCGCCGCCGCGCCCTGCCACACGGGCGGGGTACGCGGGTCCAGGGTGCCCTGTGAGACCCCGAGCGCCCAGGCCGCCTGCCGGGCCGCCCCGATCGCCGCGTAGTCCGCCGGCTGGGGTACGACGACCTGTGCGCCGAACAGCATCGGCGCCGCCGCCTGCACGGCCGGCAGCTCGGCGGCCTGCCCCAGCAGGAAGATCCGCCGTACCTCCACGCCCCGGCCGCGCAGCACGTCCAGCGCGTCGGCGAGGCCGCACAGCATGCCCTCGAAGGACGCCCGCGCGAGATGCTCGGCCCGCATCGACTCCCGGCGCAGCCCGGCCAGCATCCCGGCGGTGTGCGGCAGGTTCGGCGTCCGCTCGCCCTCCAGATACGGCAGCATGACCAGCCCGTGCGACCCGGGTGTCGACTTCATCGCCAGGTCGGAGAGGGCCTCCAGATCGGGCAGCCCGAGCAGCTCGGCGGTGCCGCGCAGGGCCCGTACCGCGTTGAGCGTGGTGACGACCGGCAGGTGCATGCCGGTGGCGTCGGCGAGCGAGGTGATCATCCCGGAGGTGTCGGCGAGCGCCTCCGTGTGCACGGCCATGACCGACCCCGAGGCGCCGAGCGACACCACGGCGTCCCCGAACCCGAGCCCCAGCCCGAAGGCGGCGGCCATGGTCTCGCCGGTACCCGCGGAGATCAGCAGCCCCTCCGGGGTGGTACCGGCCGCGTCGGAGGGGCCGATCACCTCGGGCAGCATCGTCTGGTGCCCCAGGGCGAGTTCGACGAGGTCGGGCCGGTAGCCGCCGGCGGCGGCCGACCAGTAGCCGGTCCCGGAGGCCCCGCCCCGGTCGGTCGTCCGCCTGACCGGCCGCCCGAGCAGCTGCCACACCAGCCAGTCGTGGGCCTGCAGCAGTACGGCGGTCCGCCGGGCGTTCTCCGGCTCGGTCTTCGCCAGCCAGCGCAGCTTGGTGACGGGCTGCGCGGCCTGCGGCACGCATCCCACCGCCTGTGCCCAGGCCTCCCGCCCGCCCAGCGCGTCGATGAGATCGGCGGCCGCGACCTGGGCGCGCTTGTCGCCGCCGACCATCGCGGGGCGGACGGTGTTGCCCTGGGCGTCCAGCGGTACCAGCGCGTTCTGCTGCGCGGACACGCCGATGGCCTGCACGCCCTCCAGGAGCCCGCCGCCGGCGGCCTCGCCGAGGGAGAGCAGCCAGGCCTGCGGGTCGACGTCGCTCGGGCGCGTGGCGCCGTCCGGCGTGTCGACCGGGTGCGGTGCATATCCCTGGCGGAGCACCGCGCCCGTGTCCGTGTCGCAGACCACGATGCGAGTGAAATCCGGTGAGCTGTCCAACCCGGCGACTATCCCCATACCCGAAATTCTGCCGCACGCGCCGCTGTGGTTCGGCCGACGGGCGCCGTTGGGGTGAGGGCCGGGGTTCGGGTGCGGGTCCGTCGGGGCCGTTCGCGCCCACGCGGCGGAGCCGCATATCGGACACAGCCCCGCGCCCCTAGGGGGTTGCAGCCGGGCGCGTCGAAAAGTGGGCCTACGTGTTGCTGGTGCCCCAGTCGTCCTCGGCTACGCCGTTGGTGTTGCGCTCGCGCAGGGAGCGGACCCGGGCCGCCACCGAGTCGGGCATGTGGTCGCCGACCTTCACGCTGACCGTGTGGAAGGCCTTGCCGGCGTAGACGCGGCCCTGCTGGGCGGCGGTCTCGGCGGTGTTGCGGACGGCCGGGTTCTGGGCGACCTGGCGGGCGGACTTCTTCAGCTGTTCGTAGCGCTCTCGTCCGGCCCGTGTGCCGAGCACGTAACCGAGAGCGAGCCCGACGACGAACGTGAGCTTGTAGCGCATGGCGGCCACCCTTCCGACGTGGGGGAGTACCGATTGGCGGAGCACCCCCCTGCTTGCGCTAATGTATGTGTCGCAGCGAGCGAGCGCCCCCTGGCGAATACCCAGGTAGGTACGTTCGATGCAACGAGGCATTCCTCCGTAGCTCAATTGGCAGAGCAGCCGGCTGTTAACCGGCAGGTTACTGGTTCGAGTCCAGTCGGGGGAGCTCGGTCCTCCGTAGCTCAATTGGCAGAGCAGCCGGCTGTTAACCGGCAGGTTACTGGTTCGAGTCCAGTCGGGGGAGCATGCTGAACGAGGACCCCTTGCGGGGTCCTTTTTCATGTCCGCGGGAACCGCCGGGCCTGCGCCGATGTCCTCAAGGTCGTGAACGGCCGCAGAAGCCGACCAGCCGAGGCAGGAGATCGTATGAGCGGCTATGCTGCGGCAGACGGCGCGCACACATGTACGCGACACGCCGCTATGGGGCGGTAGCTCAGCCGGTTAGAGCAGCGGACTCATAATCCGTCGGCCGTGGGTTCGAGTCCCACCCGCCCCACCATGTACCCCTGTGACCTGCGGAGACGCCTCAACTGGCGCTGGACTTCGTCAACACGGAGATCGGCGCCCTGACCGCCGAGATCCGCAAGCGGCACCTCTCCGGCAGCACCGCCGT
>NZ_JAGXJL010000329.1:0-261 GCF_019091475.1 Streptomyces sp. GbtcB6
TTTGTGTCTCTTCCTATATCCTATCCTTTGGTTCACCTTGTCTTACTAATAAAAGTAATAGCTTGTCTTTTGTCGTTTACTCATTTCTTCACGGGTCAAAACCGGATCAGAATTTGGTCAAAAACCGGGCCAAAATCACCCCCATTCATTCAAGGATTTCTAATTTCCCTTCTTGACTATTGCCTACTCATGCTCCATAACATATCTATTCTCCTCCTTCCTTATACGAATTGACTACCATTACTTCTTTATTCCTTCTAT
>NZ_JAGXJL010000330.1:0-261 GCF_019091475.1 Streptomyces sp. GbtcB6
CATATATAAATATATATATATATATATATATTTTATGTATTTGGCTTAGTTTCTGTAAGCTTTTTTATTAGCTTTTAGAATTAAAAGTCCTTTTAGGGGTGTTTGAATAAAAAATGAAAAGTCTTTTTGGATTGGAAGAAGGTAAGATTTGTAACTTCTCCCAAAATTACTTTTGGGAATCTATTTGTAAAATTAAACTAATTTACATAATTTTTAATTTACTGACAAAAAATATTTTTTTCAATGATATCCAAATACTTT
>NZ_JAGXJL010000331.1:0-261 GCF_019091475.1 Streptomyces sp. GbtcB6
GAATTCAGCTTTCGCATCGTGAGTCATCAGCACAATCCCTATAATTCATGGATCAATTTACGTGGATATGGCATACATATGATCCCACTATCAGTGTATTCAACCTCAATCCCACGATCCTTGCATTCAGCATTGATCCCACAATCTTTCTATTTATACGCATTGTAACGAGAGGGGAAACTCTTCCTCCCCAACCTTACTAGTCGTATATATAGTGATGCATATTCACTGGGCAAGGGATCGGTCGAAAAACAGTTGAGC
>NZ_JAGXJL010000332.1:0-261 GCF_019091475.1 Streptomyces sp. GbtcB6
ATATTGTCGTGACCTGGCTCGTGGTGTGTGTAATAGAGATGGAGTGTGTGTGGTGTCTCCTGTGGCTCATTCCTGGGTGTGCAGTATCAAACAAATTAAATGTTGGGCTGTGTCTGTACATGTGCAATATATAACACTGGAAATGATAATAATAATTTAAAATAATAGTAATTGCCAAATGACAAGTACCTAAGTGTTGCAGTGGACAATACTCTGAGTCTAATTCTATTATATATATATATATATTTTGATCATCTACTT
>NZ_JAGXJL010000333.1:0-260 GCF_019091475.1 Streptomyces sp. GbtcB6
GCTTATCTCACCAGTTGCTGGCTGTCTCAAGGCTCGAGGCTTGAGCGAACCAGTTTGTCGGCCAGCGCTTCACCGTGACTTCGCCGCTCAACCTGTGGCTGCGACGCATGCTTTTCCTGAGACTTCCGTGACATTTCACTTGACTGGCCTCGAGCATGCAGGAACGGGACAAGCCTGCAAAGTCAGTGCGTCTCGCCTGCTCGTAGTCACAATGACTTCGTGTACGCTAGTGAAAGGATATCGGAGTCTGGAAAGATGTC
>NZ_JAGXJL010000334.1:0-260 GCF_019091475.1 Streptomyces sp. GbtcB6
GAGTTGCCCAATGTTTAAATTAAATTTTCTTTCATTGAGGTACTTGATCTGTCATTACTCCATTTAAACATGATAATTTTGAAATATTAGTGGGAAGTTGCAATTTTTCTAATGTCTTAATTTAGTGCTATGTTGAAATTAAGAAAAGATTTGAATAGACTTATAAGCGCTACATGTGCCTGCAACCATTAATTTGCGTTTATGTATCTTGATCCGGCAGTGTAGGCTCAACAAAATTAAGATATTAGAGTCGACCTAGT
>NZ_JAGXJL010000335.1:0-260 GCF_019091475.1 Streptomyces sp. GbtcB6
AAATTCGTTTAAAACAATAGAACACATTTCAGAGGAACAATCTTTCAACTGAAGCACACGACCTGTAGAGAAACAAGAGTCTCTTGCCAATCAATGAGCCAACTTATTTACAGATCGTTTTACAAAACACAAATTGTGAAAGCATAAAATACCGCTCTGAATCGCTTGAACACACACAAGGCTATCTGTTTCCAACATATCCCACGAATGAGTTGCAATCCAACTCAATGCTTCTTTAATGCCTATTATCTCAGTAATTT
>NZ_JAGXJL010000336.1:0-260 GCF_019091475.1 Streptomyces sp. GbtcB6
GCTCGATCTGATGCTCGATATTTTCGGGTTGCTGCATTGGTCCTATCCAAAAGAAAGGTTGCCGCGCGGTTTCGCGCGGCAACTGCGCTCAGAAGGTCGGCGCGGTAACCTGGGGGACAAGCCCACGACGATATTCTTTCTCGAAGGCCTTGCCGGCTTTCTCCAGCATCTCCTCCGGCGTCTCCTTGCTCAGCCAAACCGATTCCAGATCCTGGATGAAGACGTCCTTGGTGGCGGGCGGGAAGAAGGCGACGATCTTG
>NZ_JAGXJL010000035.1:0-105893 GCF_019091475.1 Streptomyces sp. GbtcB6
GCTCACTGGGCTGCCCGGCCCGCCGGGTGACCGACGGTCCCACCCTGCTCGCCGAACTCGACGCGCTGCTGCCGGACCTGGCGCACCGCACCGAACCACTCCTGCTGGAAGTGGCCGTGCGTCCCGACCGACCGCTCGCACCCGACTCCCGCCTCGCCCCCAAGGAGCTCTCATGACCATCGCCCGTGACCTGTTCATCGGCGGCAAGGACGTGCCTGCCGCGTCCGGCCGTACCGAGGAGGACATCAACCCGTACACCGGCGAGGTGTACGCGACCGTCGCCGCCGCCGGGCCGGAGGACGTCCGGCGGGCCGTGGACGCCGCCGACGCGGCCTTCGCCGAGTGGGCGGCGCTCGCGCCCTTCGCCCGCCGGGCGATCTTCCTCAGGGCCGCCGACCTGCTGGACGCACGGGCCGAGGAGGTGGCCGAACTGATGGCGGACGAGGCCGGCGGCACCCGCCCCTGGGCCTACTTCAACGTCGCGCTCGGAGCGAACATCCTGCGTGAGGCGGCGGCCGCGGTCACCGCCCCGCGCGGGGAGGTGCTGAGCGCCCAGGAGCAGGGTGCGCTGGGCCTGGCGGTGCGCGAACCGCTGGGCGTGGTCGCCGCGTTCGCGCCGTGGAACGCGCCGGTCATCCTCGGGATCCGGGCGGTGGCGGCGCCGCTGGCGGCCGGGAACACGGTGGTGGTGAAACCGAGTGAGGACGCGCCGATCGCCTGCGGACTGCTGGTGGCCGACGTGCTGCGGGCGGCCGGGCTGCCCGACGGCGTGCTCAACGTGGTCACCAACGCCCGCGAGGACGCGCCCGAGATCGCCGAGGTGCTCATCGCCGACCCGCGGGTGCGGGCGGTGAACTTCACCGGCTCCACCGAGGTGGGCCGGATCATCGGCGGTCACGCGGCCCGCCATCTCAAGCCCGCCGTGCTGGAGCTGGGCGGCAAGAACGCGGTGATCGTGCTGGCGGACGCGGACGTGGACTACGCGGTCGACGCGGTCGCGTTCAGCGTGTTCATGAACTCCGGGCAGATCTGCATGTCCGGCGACCGCGTCCTGGTCCACGAGTCACTGGCGGACGCGTTCTCCCGCAGGTTCACCGCGAAGGCCGCCTCGCTGCGGGCGGGCGACCCGGGCGATCCGGGAACCGTGGTCGGCCCGCTGGTCAGCGCGCGTTCCGCGCACCGGGTGGCGAGGCTGGTCGGGGACGCGGTGGCGAAGGGGGCCACGGTGCTGGCCGGCGGCGGGGAACCGGTGGGCGCGCTGCACCCGGCGACCGTGCTCACCGACGTACCCGAGGCCGCGGACCTCTATCACGCGGAGGTCTTCGGCCCGGTCTGCGTCATCGAGAGCTTCCCCGACGACGACACGGCCGTGGCCCTCGCCAACGCCACGGACCAGGGTCTGACCTGCGGCATCATCACCGAGAACGCCACCCATGGACTGGCCGTGGCCCGGCGTGTCCGCACCGGCATCGTGCACATCAACGACCAGTCCGTCGCCGACGAGCCACAGGCCCCGTTCGGCGGCGTACAGGCCTCCGGTTACGGCCGCTTCGGCGGACGCTGGGGCATCGAGGCGTTCTCCAGCACCCGCTGGGTGACCATCGCCACCCAGCATGCCCACTACCCCTTCTGAGCGAAGCGCTCCGCTGGAAGTGCCGCGATGTGCCGTCTGCGGCGCCGTCGTGGCTGGTCGTGCCCACGCGGCGGAGCCGCATATGGATACAGCCCCGCGCCCCTTACGGGGCGCTGCCACACCGCAGCAGACTTTGACGGACCCGCTCAGGCCGGGCCGACCACCGCCGCCAGCCGGTGGACGTCCTTCGCCGTGCCCGTGACGCCGGACAGGAAGCCCTGGGCGCGGGGGGAGGCGGTTTCCGTCAGCCAGGTCGGGTCGATGTCGCAGACGGCGACGCGGACGCCGGTGCCCGCCAGGGCCAGGGGCAGGGTGTGGACGACGGTCGAGGGGAAGCTCAGGATCGTGCGGCCGATGGGGCCGCGGCGGGCGATCAGTTCCAGGGGGAGGTCCGGGCGGACTATCTCCAGGCCCGTCTCGGCCGCCAGGCGGTGGAGTTTCTCCGTGCTCTCGCGGCGGTGGGCGAAGTAGCGGGTCGCGCCGTGGGCCTTGGCCAGGGCCTGGACGGCCTCCAGGTAGCGGTCGCCGTCCACGACGCCCGTCTCCACCAGGGAGGTGCCGACCATGTCGGCGCCCTTGGTGATGCGCGGCGGGCCGAAGCGGGCGCGGGTCCAGCCGAAGTCGTTCGCGGTGACCGTCACCCCCGTCGGCGTCTCCGTCATCGGCATGGAGGAGAAGACCTCCACCCGGCGGCGGGCGCTCGGGGTGAGGCGGCGGCGGGCGGAGGAGGAGACCGGGGCGAAGAGCAGGTCCCGCGCGCCGGGCCGGCCGCCCTTGCGGTGCCAGCGGACCAGGCGTTCGCCGCGCGCCAGCTGGGCGACGAACTCCATCGTCGCCGTGCCGTCGTCGACCACGACCAGGTCGCGGGCACGGGTGATGGTCAGAAGCAGTTGTACGTAGCGGGAGAACGGGTCTCCCATCACGATGCGGTCGGCTCGGCGGAGGGAGCCCGCCAGGCCGCCGATCGTCTGGAAGGGGGCGGTGGTGCCGCCCCGTGCTTCCTCCCAGCGGACCCGGTATCCCTCGTCCCGGGCCAGGTCGGCCATGCGGCGCAGCTGGCCCCGGGTCATGGGGTCCGTCGGGGACAGGACGACGATCGTGAGTTCCGCGCCGGGTGCCGATATGCCGGATGCCGTGCGCCGTACCTGTACGGGTACGGCCGGCATCGGGTCCGCCGACCCGCGCAGGGCGTGGACATGCGCCCACTCCAGCACGTTGAGCAGTTGCACCGGACTCTCGACGAACGCGAGTGTGTGGGGGCCGGTGTTCCCGGCGCGGGGGCTCATCGACGTACGACCGTCCCGTCGTCGTAACAACAGAGGTGTCAGACCTGGACCGGCTCGCCGGCGGCCGCGGCGATCTCCGCCTCGGCGACGACGCCGGTGACGCGGCGCAGCTTCTTCATCGGGCCGAGCTCGGAGTCGTAGACCTTCTTGACGCCGTCGCCCAGGGAGGCCGAGATGGTGCGGATGTCGCGGACCAGGCGGGTCAGGCCCTGCGGCTCGACGGAGGCGGCCTGGTCGGAGCCCCACATGGCGCGGTCGAGGGTGATGTGGCGCTCGACGAAGGTGGCGCCGAGGGCGACCGCGGCGAGGGTGGTCTGCAGGCCCGTCTCGTGGCCGGAGTAGCCGATCGGGACGTTCGGGTACTCCTTCTCCAGCGTGTTGATCACGCGGAGGTTGAGCTCCTCGGCCTTCGCCGGGTACGTCGACGTGGCGTGGCAGAGCAGGATGTTGTCCGAGCCGAGGACCTCGACCGCGTGGCGGATCTGCTTCGGGGTGGACATGCCGGTGGAGAGGATGACCGAACGGCCGGTGGCGCGCAGGGCCTTGAGCAGCTCGTCGTCCGTGAGGGACGCGGAGGCGACCTTGTGGGCGGGGACGTCGAACTTCTCCAGGAAGGCGACGGCCTCGGTGTCCCACGGGGACGCGAACCAGGCGATGTTCCTGCTCTTGCAGTACTCGTCGATCTGGCGGTACTCGTCCTCACCGAACTCCACGCGGTGGCGGTAGTCGATGTAGGTCATGCGGCCCCAGGGGGTGTCGCGCTCGATGTCCCACTGGTCGCGCGGGGTGCAGATCTCCGGGGTGCGCTTCTGGAACTTGACGGCGTCGCAGCCGGCCTCGGCGGCGACGTCGATCAGCTTGAAGGCGTTCTCCAGCTCACCGTTGTGGTTGATGCCGATCTCGCCGCAGATGTACACGGGCTGGCCGGGGCCGACCTCACGGGAACCGAACGTGCGCAGACGGGAGTTGCTCATGACTGTGGGGTGTCCTTACTTCGGGAGGGAATCGAGAGAGGGGCCGAGGATCCAGCTGGCGATCTCTCGGATCGCGCCGTCGCCACCGGGGAGGGTGGTGACCGCGCGTGCGGCGCCGCGTACGACGTCGTGGGCGCTCGCGACCGCCACGGGCCAGCCGGCGACGGCGAAGCACGGGAGGTCATTGACGTCGTTTCCGACGTAGAGCACGCGCTCGGGAGCGATGCCCTGCTCCTCGCACCACTGCTTGAGTGCGAGGTCCTTTCGGTCGATGCCGTGCAGGACCGGGATCTGTAGCTTCCGGGCCCGGGCGGCGACGACCGGGTTCTGCTCCGTGGAGAGGATCAGCATCTTGAGCCCGCTCTTTCGCAGGGCGGCGATGCCGAGTCCGTCGCCGCGGTGCACGGAGACGAACTCCTTTCCATCGGCGTCGATCAGCACCCGGTCGTCGGTCTGGGTGCCGTCGAAGTCCAGTACGACCGCGTCGACGTCGTCGGCGGTCGGGAGCGCGCCGGGGCGGTCCGCGTCGAAGAGCGGGGCCAGGGCGCGGGCGCGGGCCAGCTCGTGCGGGTCGTCGATCTCCAGGACGCGCGCGGGGTCGGTCCGCACCAGCTCGGTGTGGCCGAAGAAGCGGTGCTGGTGCTCGCGGAACCCGTCGGCGCGCATCGCGTAGGCGGCGCCGGTCTCCAGGAAGTCCTGGGGGCGGTCCTGGCGGCGCGGGCGGAACGACTTGTCGTGGTTGACGCCGAAGCCGCCGCTCGCCGAGGCCTCGTCGGCGCCCACCGGCACCGGGGCGTGCACCTCGTCGCGCCAGACGAAGCCGTGGAAGGGGGCCACGGTCAGGGCGGTGTCGGCGCCGTTCTGGACGATCGCGCCGGCCACCCCGTCGATGTCCTCGCGGACGATGAACGGGCTGGTGCACTGCACGAGGAGGACCACGTCGACCGTGGCGCCGTGCAGCGCCTCGTGGGCGTCCATGGCGTGCAGGACGGCGGCCTCGGAGGTGGCGGTGTCGCCGGCGATGGCGGCGGGGCGCAGCACGACCTCGGCGCCGGCGGACCGGGCGGCCGCGGCGATCGCCTGGTCGTCGGTGGAGACGACCACGTCGGTGACCAGGCGGGAGGCGACGCACTCGCGGACCGCGCGGGCGACCAGCGGGACGCCGCCGACCGGGGCGAGGTTCTTCGCGGGCACGCCCTTGGAACCGCCACGGGCGGGGATCACGGCGAGGACGCGGGGCACTGCGGCGGCTTCGGGGTGGGGCATCGGCTCTGTTCCTTCAGGTCCGTCGGACGCCGACGGCGTCTGACGCGGGATCCGGTCGCTCACAGCTCTCCCATTCGTCGGATCACGGGGGCCACCCGCTGGACGCCGTGGCGGTAGGCGCCGCGTGCGGCCCGGCGCACGATCTGGCGGACGGGACCCGGGGCCCTGTCGGCGGCGGGCGCGCCCGGCAGCGGGGCGCCGTCGGGGCCGAGGTGGTGGCGGGCCAGGATGCCGGGCAGGTAACCGGACGCGGTCTCGGGTGTGTAGTAGGGGGTGAGGGGCGGCAGCCCCCCGGGCCGTCCGAGCAGCTTCGCGATGCGTTCGCGGGCCGCGTCGAAGGCGGTGGCGTAGCTGCCGTCGGCGGCGACGCCCTGCCGTGAGACCCACTCGGCGTCGGGCACCGGGCGGTGTCCGGCGTCGAGCTGGTCCCAGGAGGCGAGGCAGCCGGAGCCGACGAAGTGGTGGTTGCCGAGCGCCTCGCGGATGCCGAGGTCGGTGAGGACCACGGTCGGGATCCGCCGGTGCAGGGACTCCAGGGCGGCCGTCGAGCTCATCGTGACCAGGAGGTCGGTGCGGTCGAGCACCTCGCCCATGTGGCCGTAGACCAGCCGGAAGTTGGCGGGCACGTCCTTGCCCTGGACCAGCTTCTGGTACGGCAGTTCCTCGATGTGGGTGGTGTGCTCGCCGGGCTTGGAGCGCAGCTTGAGCAGCACTTCCCGCTCGGGGTGCTTGCGGGCGTGCTGGATCAGCCGGTTGAGCAGGTAGGTACGGTCCTTGCGGCTGTCGGGGACCGAGGGCTGGGCGGCGAAGACCACGGTGTACGGGTCGTGTTCGCCCTCGTAGGGTGCCCCGCCGAGGAACGGCAGCGCGACCTCGGTCACCGACGAGGAGTCGGCGCCGACCCCGTCGTACACCGCCCGGAAACGGTCGGCGTCCTGGCGGGAGTTGGCGAGGACGAGGTCCGCGCCGTGCCGCAGCAGCAGGCCGTCGGCGAGCTTCTCGTAGACGACGCCGACGTAGCCGGTGACGACGACGGGCCGCTTCTCCCGGCCGGCCCAGGCGCTGCGCAGCCCGTGCAGCATGGCCTGCGTCCCGCCGCCGACGAGGGAGAGGACGAGGATGTCGTACGGCTGCTGTTCCATGTCTCTCAGGAACTCGACGGCCGTCACTTCGCGGAGCGAGTCCGCGTGGACGCCGACTTCCTGGAGCTGGCGGGCGGTGGGGGTGGCACGGCCGCGCAGAAGGTAACCGTCGAGCCGGACGCCCGAATTGTCGCTTTCGTTGGGAATCAGGCGCTTCGCGGTGAGCGCCCCCCACTTCCACCGAGTATCGGAATCCGCCAGGACGGCCACCCGCAGGGACTTCGTTGCACTTGCTGGCACGTCGAAGACGCTAGGAAGCCATTCCGAGGAACTCCCGAACCCGAATCCAACAAAAGGTTAACAACACATCGCCGGATGGCGAATCAGCTCGGGATAAGCCCTCAAATTCAGCCGGTTCACAGCTTCGCCACGCGTCGTTCACCTCGAATCAAGGAGACGGCCAAGACGGATGACGGGCGTCCGCCTAACGTCCTCCACGTGGTCAAGCTCTCCGTCATCGTGCCGTTCTACAACGTGCAGCAATACGCGCCCGACACCCTGAGGAGCCTGCGCGCGAACGCGCGTGAGGACTTCGAATTCATTCTCGTCGACGACTGCTCGACCGACGGGACACCAGAGATTCTCGCGCGAGCCGAGCGCGAGCTCCCAGGCGCGGTCCATGTCAGACACGAGCGGAACGGGGGGCTGGCCACCGCGCGCAACACCGGCATCGACAAAGCGCGCGGCGAGTACGTGACCTTCCTGGACGGCGACGACTGGCTGGCACCGGGCTACTACCCGCAGCTGGTCGACGCGATCGAGTCGCTGAACTGCGACTTCGTCCGTACCGACCATGTGCAGTGCACCGCGCGGGCCCGGACCGTGACCCGGGTGCCGGTCGGCCGCCGTAACGTCGTGATGAACCCGCGGGACGCCATCCTGCCCGCCGACCGGTCCACCTCCGTCGACTACGCCTACGCCTGGGCGGGCGTCTACCACCGCCGGCTGGTGGACAAGGGGCTCGTGCATTTCACGGACGGGCTGCGCACGGCCGAGGACCGGCCGTGGATCTGGAAGCTGCACCGGGAGGCCGAGTCCTTCGCCGCGGTGAACCTGCTCGGTGTCTTCTACCGGCGTGGCGTAGCCTCTTCACTCACACAGATCGGCGACGTCCGTCAGCTCGATTTCATTCGCGCGTTCGATCAGGTGATCGAGGAAACGGCACAGGACGCCGACGCGAAAGAACTCCTGCCGAAGGCCGTCCGTACGTATTGCGCCATCATTTCCCATCACCTGGGATCCATCGAAAGGTTCGAGCCCGCGGTGGCGAAGAAGCTGAAATCCATGAGCGCGGCCGCACTGCGGCGCATGCCGCAGGACGTGCTGGACGAGGCCCTGGACTCCATGGACCTCCAGCGCGCCACCAAGCTGCGCCGGCTGCGCCGCCGTCCCGCCCCCGCGGGAGCCGCCGCGTGACCACCCAGATCTTCCAGGCGTCCACCCTCTACGGCACCGCCACCCTGGCCGCCGCCCTGGACTCCGGCGCCTTCCGCCCGGCCGACCGGCGCATCCTGCTGGTCTGCAACAACGCGGCGACCCCGGAGACCACCCCGGGCCTGGACGAGGCGCCCGGCTTCGAGCGGCTGCGCGACCGCTTCGACGACGTGATCTCGTACAACGAGACGATCTTCCCGTTCCACCCCGGCGGCTGGGCCCCGCGCCAGGACGACTTCCCGCTGTGGGAACGCTTCCTGCGCCACGAGTGGCACCTGGGCGACGACGACGTCGAGTTCGCCGTCGAGTCGATCCAGGTCAACCCCTCGCTCAGCCTCACCCAGATCTTCACCGGCGCCCCGGTCACGGTCTACGCCGACGGCCTGATGAGCTACGGCCCGACCCGCAACAAGATCGACCCGCTGGTCGGCACCCGCGTCGACCGGGTCCTTCACCTCGACCTGGTGCCCGGCCTGCAGCCGATGCTGCTCACCGAGTTCGGCGTCCCCGGCGAGGTCGTGCCGACCCCCGCGTTCACCAAGGTGCTCGCCGAACTCGCGCCCAGCGGCGACGAGTTGCCGCAGATCGAGGAACCGGCCCTGCTGCTCGGCCAGTACCTCTCCGCGCTCGGCATCCTCTCCCCCGAACAGGAGGAGAACCTGCACGTCAGGATGCTCAAGGGCGCCGTCGAACTCGGCCACACCAAGGTCGTGTTCAAGCCGCACCCCTCCGCCCCGGCCCGGTTCGCCCGCACCCTGGAGCAGGAGGCCGAGAAGCTCAAGGTCGACCTCACGGTCCTGGACACCACGGTCCTCGCCGAGGTGCTCTACCAGCGGATGCGTCCCGCCCTGGTCGTCGGCTGCTTCTCCACGGCGCTGCTCACCGCGTCCGCGCTGTACGGCCTGCCGACCGCCTGCATCGGCACCGACACCCTCCTCGACAAGCTCACCCCGTACGAGAACAGCAACCGCGTCCCGGTCACCGTCGTCGACGCGCTGATCCCCGAGCTCACCGACCGCAAGGCGGTCGAGGCGCAGCGCCCGCGGATGAGCGTCGAGGCCCTCGGCGAGCTGATCCGCGCGGTCGGCTTCGCGATGCAGCCGAAGATCTACCCGCAGCTGCGCGCGGAGACCGAGCGCTACCTGACCAAGCACCTGAACGACACGACCATCCGTTACTTCAAGCGCAAGCGCCTGACCTCGCTCGGCATGCCCGGCGGGGTGCCGTCCCAGCTCACGTTCCCGCTGCGCAACGCGACGGTGCGCCGGATGGCGCGCAAGGCACGTAATCTGCGGCGGGTTGTGCGGAAGTAAGCTCCGCTGGAAGTTCCGCGTCATTTTGTCAACGGCGCCGTTGTGGCTGGTCGCGCAGTTCCCCGCGCCCCTAACGGGGCGCTGACGTGCCGCTTCTCGATGGGGCGGGTCCGGATCTCCGGACCCGCCCCATCGGCGTCACCGGCCGAGGATCTTCTTGATCGTGGCGGCGTTCTCCTCGGTGACCTTCCACAGCTGCTGCTGCCGGTCGTGCACGTCGGCGACGGTACGGCTGTGGTTGTCGAGGATGCCGATCGCGCGCTCGGTGAGGATCTCGCCGAGGTCCCGCTCGTGCACCGAGACGCCCCACTCGGGCCGCTCGATGTCGCCCAGGAAGTACGCCATCTTCGGGTGCGAGATCAGCGAGATGATCGGCGTGCCGACCCCGAACGGGATCATGCCGGCGTGCCCGCGCATGCCGATGACCAGGCGGGTCTTGGCGTACGTCTCGCGGATCTCGTCGTTGGAGAAGTCGTACATCGGGATCACCGGGAGCGAGATGCCGTGCTCGCGGCGCAGGTCGAAGGCGATCTTCTCGTCGTCGAGGGAGTGCGCGACGCACTTGACCTCGGTGTGCTCGCCGATCTTGCGGACGGCCTTGGCCATCTCGGCGAGGAAGTGCGCGTAGTCGTGACCGAAGCGCAGCCCCGCGCGGTCGTAGGCCGCGTTGAGCATGACCGTGTCCTCGCGGTACGCCGGGTCGGTCCAGCCGGCCACCAGCTGGCGCATGACCGTGGTGGGACAGGGCTGGAAGACGACCTTGTCCTGGAGCTCCGGCGGGAGCATGCCGCGGACCTTGGCGATGGAGCCATGGTTGCGCAGGCCGAAGAAGGAGGACTTCTCGACCAGCAGCCGCAGGCTCTCGTTGAACCGGTTGGCCCGGTAGGACTGGCCGTCGAAGGCGTTGAAGCCGACCGCGTAGACCATGATCGGGACGTCGATGGCGCGCAGGTGCTCGTCCGGGACGTTCCACTGCCAGGCGCTGTTGCCGTTGGGCATGGTGTCCGGGATGAACAGACCGCCGCCGCCGATGACCAGACCGCGGCGGGCGTTGACCCGCTCCACGGCGGCCTTGTCGAAGTAGCGGTGGGCGTGCACGGAGTGCCAGCGCCGGGAGGTGGTGTCCGGGCCGAAGCCGAGCCGGACGGTCTCCGGGAGCAGCTTGTCGCCCGCGTTGCCCTGCCGGTCCATGTAGAACGCGACGTGCGCCAGCTGGTCCTCGGCGCTGCCCTGCTCCTGGGAGGGGACGGCGGCCGCGCGCTGCGCCCACAGGCGGCTGGAGCGGTGCGTGGGGTCCACGGTGAGGCCGGTGGTGGCGTACCTGAGGGCCTCGGTGTTGTCGCCGTGCACCCAGGCCATCTGGGCGAGCCGCGCGAAGGCGGTCGCGGCCCGGTTGGGGGCGGCGCTGGCGAGCAGCAGCTGGGTCTTGGCCTCGTCGTAGCGGGAGACGCTCATCAGGGCGTGGCCGAGCACCTCGTGCGGCCAGGCCTCGTCCAGCGGGATGTGCACGCTGCTCATGACGTCGACGGCGTCCTGGTAGTCACCGGCCGCGATGTGCGCGGCGGCCACCTTGCGGGCGATCTCGACGTCACCGGTGCGCTTGACGTGCGGGGTGCCGAAGTGGACCACCAGGTCGTGGTGGAGGCCGCCGGACGCGGCGAAGTAGGCCGCGTGGAACTCGGCGTCGGTCAGCTCGAACTCGCGCCAGCGGTCCTCGGCCTGCGCGTAGCCGGACTCACCGCCCTGCCAGGGCTTGTGACGCCCGGTGAAGTGCAGGATCTTCGTCTCCTCCGGGACCGGGAGGTCACCGGAGAGCCGCCGCTTGACGAAGTTGTACTTGGCGTCGAGGCGGACGAAGTCGCCGTCCAGGACGGCGTTCAGGATGCCCTGGTCGTGCTTGTCCAGCTCGTAGTCGCCGCTGCGGCCGGTCTTGTCGATCTTCGCGCAGAACTCGTCGGACAGGTACTCCTTCTGGATCACCAGAAGGCCGGAGTTCAGCTTGTGCTGCCCGTAGAAGAACTGGGGCACGGCGGCGAGACCCTCGCGCAGCTCCAGGAGCTCGCCGAGGCCTCCGAGGACGACCATGTCGGTGTCCAGGGTGATGACCGTGTCGTAGTCGCGCAGCCGGAAGATGTCGAGGATGAAGTACGCCTTGCGGACCAGGTAGTTGTCCTGGTCGCCCTTGACGTACGAGTCGTAGTGCGTGTCGTTGACCCGCTGCAGCACGATCCGCGGGTGCAGGGCGCGGATCTTGGCGATGGAGGCCGGGCGCAGGTCGTCGTAGAGCACGACGAAGTCCTCGCAGACGCCCGGGTTGGACAGGGCGAGGCTGCGCAGCAGGACCAGGAAGCCGGGCAGGTAGTTCTCGTCCACGTAGGACGCGAAGGCTATCCGGCGCTTCTTGGTGAGGGCGCTCGCGTCGGTGTTCGGCACCGCCGGGGTGAAGGTGGTCGTCATCGCAGGGAGATCCTCATGTCGGTCACGCTCTGGGCCCGCTGCATGACCCAATCCTTCTCGCTGGTGTATTCGTGCACGGAGGTGATGGCCAGCTTCATGGCCTCCTGCACGCGGTAGGCGCCGCTCTCGTAGAAGTCGAAGCCGATCAGGTCCAGGGTCGGGCTGACGTCCAGGAAGTCCAGCAGCCACAGCATGTTGAAGCCGGACGTCGGGATGCCCGACCAGGTGTCGGTGCTGATCTGCCCGATGTTGCGCATCGGCCAGCGCAGCGACTCGTCGCCGAGGTACTTCTGCGCGCCGGGCACCAGCTTGTTGCGCAGCGAGTGCTTCCAGTCGCCCGAGACGCCGCCGAAGATCAGCCGGGTGGTCACCGGCTTCTCCCAGTTGAAGGCGTGCTTGTGGATGCTGACGTGGATGTCGGTGCGGCTGCCGGTGTGCTTCGGGTCGATCTTGTACGAGTTGAAGCGCACGACCAGGTCGTAGTCGTCGATCTGCTTGCCGATGCCGCCGGCGCCCACCCGGCCCGAGTTGGCGATCAGGCAGACGGACTTGCCGGCTATCTGGTTGCGGAACTCGCCGAGGCTGATCCACTGCACGCCGTCGACGGTCGGGTTGGCGACCGGGCCGCGCATCCGGATCCGGCGCTGCTCGGCGTAGAGCGCGACGGCCTCCGCGAGACCGGCGTCGTTGCCCTCGGCGAGGCGCAGGTCCAGGTACTGGCTGAGCAGCTCCTGGCGGTCGTTCACCGGAGCCTCGTCCTCGGCGAGCGAGAGCAGCGCGCCGACCAGGCGGGGCTCGGCGGCCCGCCAGTCGCCGGCGGCCTGCAGGGCGAGGCCCTCGGCCCAGGTGGCGGTCGAGGGCGTGCGGACGTGGTCCGCGGCGGCGGGGACCTGACGCTTCAGGAGGCCGAGCAGTTCGCCTTCGCGTTCGGCGGCGCGGCGCATGCCCGAGACCCGGTTGGCGACGCCGAAGCCGTCGTCGGTGGTGAGTTCGAGGTAGCGCTCGTAGGCCTCGACGGCCTCGCGCTCCTCGCCGAGGCCCTCCAGGATGCGGGCGCGCAGCCGCCAGCCGGCGCGGGAGTTCTTGCGCTGGGCGAGGACGGTGTCGCTGATCACCAGGGCGAGGTTCAGCTCGTCGTTGTAACCGCACTCCAGGGCCTTGTTGGCGACCGCGAGCAGAGCGTCCAGCAGGTCGTTGTTGATCCCGCCCGAGGGGCTCGCCGCGCCCTTGACGGCGCGCTTGAGAAGCGCCGTCGCACCGCCGGCCGAGGCGGGCGCGGGTGTGGTGGTGCCTTCCGTGGCAACGACCACCAGCAGCTTGCGCAGCTGCTCCGCCAGCTCCGCGCGACGGCGGTCGAGGCTGCCGACCACCTTGCCGCTGTGCACGGCGCAGGCGTGCAGGCAGTCGTCCAGCTCCCCTCCGCGCGCAGGTGCCCGCCTGTTCTGGACCCTCGTCATAGCTCTCCTGATTTTGCCAAGCAAAACTTGTGTAATGGCTGTGTGTGGTGAGGTGACCCGCACCAGGGGGATGGATGGAGAAACTAGGAAGCCAAAACGACTATATGGTTAACGAACACCGACGGGTAAGAGAATGGTTAGCAGGTTCACCGCACACTTTCTATGATTCCCCCAGGTGACGGTATTGGACTTCCCACCTGCCGGGGACTTCACGAACAGATCGGATGATTAACCTCCCGGACCCGGGTAGGCATCCCGGACCATGTCACTCGCGACCCCCACACTGGCGCCCCCGCCTGCGAAGATCCCGGTCGTCCCGGCCCCACCCGGACACCCCCGCACCCGCCTGCTCGCCCTCGACGGACTGCGGCTCGCCGCCGCCCTGATGGTCTGCCTCTACCACTACGCGGGACGCGGCGGAGTCGTCGCCGCGTCCTGGCACCAGAACCCCGACCACGTCTTCCCGACCCTGTCCCGGCCGGCCGCCTACGGCTGCCTCGGCGTCGAGTTCTTCTTCGTCATCAGCGGCTTCGTCATCTGCATGAGCAGCTGGGGCCGCCCCCTCGGCGACTTCTTCCGCTCCCGCGTCGCCCGCCTCTACCCCGCCTACTGGGTCGCCCTGGTGCTGGTCACCGGCGCGTCCCTGATCCTGCCGGCCGTCGTCCGCGCCGTGCGCCCCGACGAGTTCCTGGTCAACCTGACGATGCTGCAACAGCCGATGGGCGCGCCCCGCGTCCTCGGCGTCTGCTGGACACTCTGGGTGGAGGTCCGCTTCTACGCCCTGTTCGCGCTGACGGTCGTCCTGCCGGGCGTCACCTACCGCAGGGTGGTGCTGTTCTGCTCGGTGTGGACCCTGGCCGCGGTCCTGTCCACCGCGGCCGGCGACGGGTCATGGGCCGAGCTGGTCGTGATGCCCCGGTACGCCCCGTACTTCGTCGGCGGCCTGGCCCTCTATCTCGTCCACCGCTTCGGCGGCCGGCTGCTGCCCTGGGGCATCGTGGCGCTCTCCTGGATCCTCGGGCTGCGCACCGCCACCGAGGGGCTGTGGCACCCGGGCGCCCCCCGGAACCCGTACGTCGTGATGCTCGTCGTCACCCTGGCGTTCGCCGCGGTCGCGGCGGTGGCGGCCGGCTGGACGCGACGGGCGGCCTGGCCCTGGCTGACCACGGCCGGGGCGCTGACCTATCCCTTCTACCTGGTCCACGAACACATCGGATGGTTCGTGATCCGGGTGCTGCACCGGGGGTGGGGAATTCCGCCATGGCCGACGCTATTGATCACGGTGTGCGGGATGCTCGGACTGGCCTGGCTGATCCACCGGTTCGTGGAGACACCGTTCGGGCCAGTACTGAAAAGGGCCCTGAAGACGTCGTGATTCGTTTCCGATTCACCTCTCGTTCACTTTGGGAAGTTGGTCCGTCGTTCACCTCTCCGTTGGTTTCGGAGGTGCAGGGCGGGCAGGCACCGTAGAGCCCTGCAGCGCACAGGCGTTCCGCAGGTTTCTCACAGGCTTCCGTACCGCGTATCGAGGGAGTGCCCCTTCCCTATGACCACCACCCAGGCAACGATCCGACCGCCCCACCGTCTCGACGACGTCCCCGGCTGGTTCCCCGTGCTCGACCAGGTGCTCTTCGACTGGTTCCTGAGCCGCCAGGAAGCCTCCGGAACGCGGGGCGACCTGCTTGAGGTCGGGGTCTACATGGGCAAGAGCGCCATCTTCACCGGCCGGCACCTGCGGCCCGGAGAGTCGTTCACGGTCTGCGACCTCTTCGAGGGGGACGCGCCCGACGACGCGAACCGCGCGGAGTCGACGAAGTCCTACGGCAAGCTGACGCGGCAGATCTTCGAGGAGAACTACCTCGCCTTCCACGACGCTCTGCCCCGGGTGCTCCAGGGGCCCAGCTCGGTCGTGCCGGGCGAAGCGACGCCGGGCTCCTGCCGGTTCGTGCATGTCGACGCGTCGCATCTGTACGAGCACGTGCACGGCGACATAAGGGCGGCCCGGGATCTGCTCCTCCCCGACGGGATCGTGGTCCTCGACGACTTCCGCTCCGAGCACACGCCGGGCGTCTCCATCGCGACGTGGGAGGCGGTTCTCAACGGGGAGCTGCATCCGATATGCATCAGCACCCAGAAGCTGTACGGGACGTGGGGCGACCCCGGGCCGGTGCAGGAGGAGCTGATCGAGATGGTGCGGGGGCGGACCGACTGCCACCTGAGCATGCAGGAGGCGGCGGGGCACCGGATCATACGGCTGAAGTCGAAGGGGATGCGGGCACCGGAGTTCCCGCCGTCCCGCTACGCCGTTGCGCCGGAGGCGCCGCAACCGACTCCAGCGCCTGCGGCGCCGGTCACGCCGGGGTCGGTGCCGCGTCGGCGGAGCCGGGTGCGGAGGGTTGCGGTGGATCTGCTGCCGCCTGTGCTGACGCGGGCTCTTCGGAGGGCCATGCGGTAACGCGTGGCGAGGGGCCGCAGGGGGTCGGTGGGCGGGTGCGGGTGCGCTGTGGCTGGTCGCGCAGTTCCCCGCGCCCCTTTGGGGCGCGCTGATGCGGGCCGCATTCGATAGCACCCCCGCCCCATTGAGGTCTGCCGCCGTCAGGCGGTCTTGTAGCGGGCGGCGATTCCGTCGATGAGCAGTTCCAGGCCCTCCTCGAACTGGCGGTCGTAGTCGGTGAAGAGTTCTCGGCCCGCTGCTGCCGACAAGGGGAAGTCGGCCAGGATGCGGGCTCGTTCGTCCACGTCGTAGCCCTCCCGGCGTTGGCCCGGGAGGGGTTCGACGCCCTGTTCCTCGGTCACGAAGCCGACGGTGTAGGCGTTCGCCGTCATGCCCGCCTGGGCCGCCTGGGCGAGGGTGAAGCCGGCCTCCGTCATGATGCGCAGGTATGCCTCCTGCTCCGGGGCGTGGTCGATACCCGTGAAGCGTGAGCCGCTGTAGACCCTGGCGCCGTCGCGGTAGCCGAGCAGGGTGGTGCGCAGCCCCCGGCTCGCCGTGCGCAGCCCGTCCCGCCAGGTGCCGGCGGGGTCGAGCCGGGTGCCCGCGACCATGCGGCGGTACATCTCCGTCGCCATCTCGTCGAGCAGCGCCTGCTTGTCCTTGAAGTGCCAGTAGAGGGCCGGGGCCTTGACGTCCAGCTCCTTGGCGATGGCCCGGAGGGTCAGTCCCTCCAGGCCGACCTCGTTGAGCAGGCGCAGGGCCGTGTCGGCGACCCGGCGGCGGTCGAGGGGGGCGCGTCGTTCCGTACTCACGCTTGACAGCTTAACAGCGTTAAGTGCAGCCTTGTCGTCGACGGAACTTAACAACGTTAAGGAGAAATGCGATGGATGCGGTAGATGTACTGGTCGTCGGCGCCGGGCCCACCGGGCTCGCCCTCGGTATCGACCTCGCCCGGCGCGGGGTGGACGCACTGGTCGTGGAGGCGGGCGAGAAGCTGTTCCCGGGCTCGCGCGGCAAGGGGATCCAGCCCCGCACCCAGGAGGTCTACGACGACCTCGGCGTGCTCGACGCGATGCGTGCGGCCGGCGGCCCCTACCCGCCCCGGCTGCTCTGGAAGAACGGCGAGCCCGTCGAGACGAAGCCGATGTTCGACCCGGTACCGGCGGACGAAGGGGCGCCGTACACCGAACCGCTGATGGTCGCGCAGTGGCGGACCCAGGAGGTGCTGTACGCGCGGCTGCGGGAGCTGGGCGGCCGGGTCGGGTTCGGGCGCGGGCTGACGGGTCTGGAGCAGGACGCGGAGGGGGTGACGGCCGGCTTCGCCGACGGTACGGCGGTTCGCGCGCGGTACGTGGTGGCGGCGGACGGCGGGCGTTCGACCGTACGGCGCGCGGTGGGCGTCGGGATGACCGGCGAGTCGGTCGACCCGAGCCCCTTCCTGGTGGCCGACCTGCGGGTGCGGGGCCTCGACCGCGACCACTGGCACACCTTCGTCGGGGACGACGGCTGCGGTGTGGCGCTGTGCCCGCTGGCCGGGACCGACGACTTCCAGCTGGGCGCCCGGCTGCCCGAGGGCACGCGGATCGACCTGTCCCTGGAGGGTCTGCGCCGGCTGGTGACGACGTACAGCCACCTCGACGCGGCGGACATCACCGAGGTGCGCTGGGCCTCCGACTTCCGCCCCCGCGCCGCACTGGCCGACCGGTTCCGGGCGGGCCGGGTCTTCCTGGCCGGAGACGCCGCCCATGTCCACTCCCCGGCCGGCGGCCAGGGGCTGAACACCAGCGTCCAGGACGCCTACAACCTGGGCTGGAAGCTGGCCGCGGTCCTCGCCGGCAGGGCCCCGGAAGCTCTCCTCGACACCTATGAGGAGGAGCGCCGCCCGAACGCCGCCGCCATGCTGGGTCTCTCGACGAGCGTCCACCACGGCGAGGTACGCCGGGGCGAGGCGACGGTCCAGCTGGCGCTCGGCTACCGGGAGTCCTCGCTGACGGAGGAGAACCGGGTGCACCCGGGTCCGGTGCGGGCGGGCGACCGCGCACCGGACGGGCGGAACGCGGACGGGGTGCGGATGTTCGACGCCTTCCGGGGGCCGCACTGGACCCTGCTGACACCGGAACCGGTGGCCGACGTCCGCAGCCTGCGGGCCCCGGAGTCGTACGGCCCGGGTGTGTTCCTGGTCCGCCCGGACGGCTATGTGGGCTGGGCGGGCGAGACGACCGAGGGGCTGCGGACGTACGCGGCGCGCACCGGGGCCTGAGCGCTCCGCTGGGCGGGCCGCGAAATACCGAATTCCGACTTCGGCGCCGTCGTGGCTGGTCGCGCCGTTCCCCGCGCCCCTACGGGGCGCGGAGGGCTAGGCGCTCCGGGGCCCGCGCCGGAGGCTGCGCAGGCCGGCCCTTATGACAGGGAGCAGGGCCCAGCACACGGACGCCCAGTGGGTGACCAGCGCGACCGGCATGGAGATCAGGAAGGCCAGCATCATCGCGGTCAGCCAGCCCAGCGTGTTCGACACGACCTCCGCCGAGTCGGAGGTGCTGAGCAGGCCCGACCTGCGCAGGTCCGCGAAGGCCAGCCGGAAGAACAGGCAGGCCAGGACCTGGTCGGCCGCGTACACGATGAGCTGGACCTGGTACGCGTCGGCCTCGCTGGTCAGCAGCTTCGTCGTGAACGGCATGAGGACGATCGCGAGCAGCCACAGCAGGTTCCACCGGATGACACCGCCCGAGAGTCCGGTCGCGTACCGGAACAGGCGCTGATGGATCATCCAGTGGATGGCGATGGCCCAGAAGCTGACCAGGAACGCGGTGTACTCCGCCAGATGCTCGCGCAGGAAGTGCAGGACACCGCTGTTGCCGTGGACGTCCCCGGTGGGGACCGGCAGTTCCAGGGCGAGCAGGGTGATGGCGATGGCCACCACCGCGTCCGAGAAGTAGATCAGCCGCTCCGGGCTCACCGGCCGGCCGCCGTGGGTCTCCCCGGCCTCCCCGGTCTCCCCTGTCTGCTGGGCCTTCTCGGCCTTCTCGGTTTCCGCTTGGGGCCCGGCGGTGTGCTGCGCGCGGGTGTCGGGCATCTTCTGCTGCTTTCTCGTAGAGCTTCTCGTAGAGCTGTGGACGGTCACGCCAGGGCCTGCGCGGCGCGGGCCCTGGCCCGTACCGCGTACCGGCCGCCGACGGCGAAGGGAAGGACGAACGCCAGGATCTGGGCGGTGACGAGCGGCACCGTCGCGGAGTGGTCGTAGTCGACGACGGCCGCACAGGCGAGCGCGCCGAGGGTGAACCCGGCCGCCCAGATGGCGGTCAGCACCATGTTGACCCTGATGAACCGGGGGGAGTCCCAGAACTCCCGGGGCACCTCGGCCCGGGCGAAGGCCAGGGTGAACGGGCGGCGGACGGCGAGGGAGGCCAGGGCCGTGGCCGCCAGGGTGGCGTTCGCCAGGGCACAGATCCAGTGCTGGAGGCCGGTGCCGGGATCGGCCAGCCCGATACCGGCCATGACCACGAAGAACCCGCAGGTGGCGGCACCCAGCAGGTCGACCGTGCGGGCGCGGAGCTGCCGGGAGAGCAGATACAGCGCGGCCAGGGCGGCGGCGCTCGTACCCAGTCGCCAGTCGACCGGGCTCAGGGCCGCGTAACACAGCCAGGGCGCGAAACCGCGGACGTAGTTCACCGGGTGTCTCCTTCGGGACAGACCGAGAGTCCAATGTTGGACGGTCCAAGGATGGCCGGTCGATCTTGCTCTGTCCAGCCGTGACGGGTGAAATCCGGAAAGGTAGGGTGAGGCCATGAGCTTGCCCCACGCACTCCTCGGTCTCCTGGCCGAGCAGCCAGCCAGTGGATACGACCTGCTCAAGCGGTTCGAGTCGGGCCTGTCCGCCGTGTGGCCCGCCCAGAAGAGCCAGGTCTACGGCGAGTTGGCGAAGCTCAGCGAGAAGGGACTGATCGAGGTCACCGGGACCGGCGCACGCCAGCGCCGCGAGTACGGCATCACCGACGCCGGGCGCGCGGAACTGCGCGGCTGGCTCACCGAACCCGGCACCGACTTCGCCTTCCGCAGCGCCGCCCTGCTGCGGGTCTTCTTCCTGTGGACGCTCAGCCGCGAGGAGGGCGTCGACTACCTGGAGAACTTCGCCCGCATCAACCGCGAACGGCTCGCGGCGCTGACAGCCGTGCGGGACAACGCCGAATGGGTCGGCGACCCGGTGCAGATCTGCGGCTGGCTGATCCTCGAATACGGCCTGCGCGGCTCCACGACCTCGGCGGAATGGGCCGACTGGGCCGCCGAACGGCTCGCCGAACACCTGTGACCCCGGCCGGGGCCATCAGGTAGGCGACTCAGGCGCTGGCCAGCGTCAGCTTCACCGCGAAGCCGAGGAACAGCACCCCGGCCGCCGAAGTGGCCGTCGCCGACATCCGCCTGCGGCGGCGGAACGCGTCGGCCAGCCTGGTGCCGCTGAATATCAGGGCGCTGAGGTAGAGGAAGCTGGCCAGCTGGGCGAAGGCGCCGAGGACGACGAAGGACACGGCCGGATAGGCGTACCCCGGGTCGACGAACTGCACGAAGAAGGCGATGAAGAACAGGATCGCCTTCGGGTTGAAGAGGCTGATCACCAGGGCGCGGCGGTACGGGCGCTCCTGCGCCGGCGCGGCGACCGGCGCCTCCTGCCCCGCCGCCTGCTCCTTCCGCGACCGCCACATCGACCAGGCCGCCCGCAGCATCCCTATCGCCAGCCAGGTGAGATAGCCGGCGCCCGCGTACTTCACGATCCCGAACAGCACGGCGTTGGCCTTGAGCAACGAGGCGACCCCGGCCGCGGACAGCGTCATCAGCACGGTGTCCCCGCACCACACGCCCGCGGCGGCGGTGTACCCGGTCCGCACGCCCTGCCGGGCGGCGACGGACAGCACGTACAGGGAGTTGGGGCCGGGCAGCAGGACGATCAGGACGAGTCCTGCCAGATAGGTGGGGAGGTCGATGACGCCGAACATGCGAAGAAGTCTCGCACGAACGTCCGACAACGCCCCCGCCGCGGGTCAGAAGGCGTCGGTCGGGACGTACCCGCCCCACACCTCCCGCAGGGCGTTGCACACCTCGCCCACCGTCGCCCGCGCCCGCAGCGCCTCCTTCATCGGGTGGAGGACGTTGTCGGTGCCCTCGGCGGCCTTCTTCAGGGCGGCGAGGGCCGAGTGGACGGCCGGTCCGTCCCGGTCGGCGCGCAGCCGCGCGAGGCGCTCCGTCTGCCGGGCCTCGATGGCCGGGTCGACGCGGAGCGGCTCGTACGGTTCCTCCTCGTCGAGCCGGAAGCGGTTGACGCCGACCACCACCCGGTCGCCGGCGTCCGTCTCCTGGGCGATGCGGTAGGCGTTGCGTTCGATCTCGGCCTTCTGGAAGCCGTGCTCGATCGCCGCCACCGCGCCGCCCAGGTCCTCGACCTTCCGCATCAGCCCGACGGCCGCCTCCTCCAGGTCGTCCGTCATCCGCTCCACGGCGTACGAACCCGCGAAGGGGTCCACGGTCGCCGTCACGTCGGTCTCGTACGCCAGTACCTGCTGGGTGCGCAGCGCCAGCCGCGCGCTCTTGTCCGTCGGCAGCGCGATCGCCTCGTCGAAGGAGTTGGTGTGCAGGGACTGGGTGCCG
Organism: Streptomyces sp. GbtcB6; assembly: GCF_019091475.1. NCBI lineage: Bacteria > Bacillati > Actinomycetota > Actinomycetes > Kitasatosporales > Streptomycetaceae > Streptomyces > Streptomyces sp. GbtcB6. The sequence continues at coordinate 21,034 of NZ_JAGXJL010000035.1, forward strand.
CCGAGGACCGCGGCCAGGGCCTGCACGGCCACCCGGACCAGGTTCACCTCCGGCTGCTGGGCCGTCAGCTGGACCCCCGCGGTCTGGGTGTGGAAGCGGAGCATCAGCGACCTGGGGTCCCGCGCGCCGAACTCCTCGCGCATCACCCGTGCCCAGATCCGGCGCGCCGCGCGGAACTTGGCGACCTCCTCCAGGAGGGTCGTACGGGCCACGAAGAAGAAGGACAGCCGGGGTGCGAAGCCGTCGACGTCCATGCCGGCCGCGACCGCCGTGCGTACGTACTCGATGCCGTCGGCGAGCGTGAAGGCGATCTCCTGCGCGGGGGACGCCCCGGCCTCGGCCATGTGGTAGCCGGAGATGGAGATGGTGTTCCACCTCGGGAGCCCGGCCTTGCAGTACCTGAAGATGTCCGCGGTCAGCCGCAGGGAGGGCTTCGGCGGGAAGATGTACGTGCCGCGCGCGATGTACTCCTTCAGGACGTCGTTCTGGATCGTGCCGGTCAGCCGGCCCGCGCCGACGCCCTGCTCCTCCGCCACCAGCTGGTACAGCAGCAACAGCACGGCCGCCGGGGCGTTGATCGTCATCGATGTGGACACGCGGTCCAGCGGGATCCCGTCGAACAGCACCCGCATGTCGTCGACCGAGTCGATCGCCACGCCCACCTTGCCGACCTCGCCGTGTGCGAGGGGCGCGTCGGAGTCGTGGCCCATCTGGGTGGGCAGGTCGAAGGCGACGGAGAGGCCGGTGGTGCCGTGCGCGATGAGCTGCCGGTAGCGGGCGTTGGACTCCGCGGCCGTACCGAAGCCGGCGTACTGGCGCATGGTCCAGGGGCGGCCGGTGTACATCGTCGGGTAGACGCCCCGGGTGAAGGGATACGCCCCCGGGTCGCCGAGTTTCCCGGCCGGGTCCCAGCCCGCCAGGTCCTCCGGGCCGTAGACCGGCTCGACGGGCAGTCCGGACTCCGACTCACGGACCATGGTGGCCGACCTCCGCGGTACGCCGGTACTTCTGTACGCCGATATCTCGGTACGTCTGTCAGTTCCCACCATGCCCCCTAGTTCGGCGGCGGTCACGCGGGGAAGCATCCTCGGCATGAAGGTCTCGGGGTACGCAGGGATCCTGGCCGCCGCACTGGCCGTGCTGTGCGGGTGCACCATGCAGCCGCCGGGCGGCGGGGACGCCAAGGGGCGATCGCCCGTCCACATCGACCTCCCGCACAGCCCGACGCCCGCCGGCACCCCCGCCCCGACCCCGTCCCCGTCCGCCGTCGTGACCGTCCCGCCGCACATCGTCTTCACCCGCGGCGACACCGGCACCGGCGTCCGTGAGCTCCAGGCCCGGCTGCGCCAGGTCGCCTGGCTGTTCGACGGGCCGACGGGGACCTACGACGACCTCACGGCCCAGGCCGTCAAGGGCTTCCAGGGCAAGCGCGGGCTGCCGCGGACGGGTGAGACCGACGCCGTGACCTGGCGGCGGCTGGTGCGGATGACCCACCGGCCGGGCAAGTGGGAGCTGTACCTGATGGGCGGTCAGCCGGCCGCCGCACCCGATCCGCGGTGCCTGACCGGGCGGGTGCTCTGCATCAGCAAGACCAGCCGGACGCTGCGCTGGATGGTCGACGGGCGCACGGTGTCGACGATGTCGGTGCGGTTCGGGGCGCAGTACACCCCCACCCGTGAGGGTGTGTTCCACGTCTACTGGAAGTCCCGCCACCACGTGTCGACGCTCTACCACTCGTCGATGCCGTACGCGATGTTCTTCAGCGGCGGCCAGGCGGTGCACTACTCCTACGACTTCGCGGCCCGGGGTTACGCGGGCGGCTCGCACGGATGCGTCAACGTGCGGGACGAGGCGGCGATCGCGAATCTGTTCGCACAGGTGCGCAGCGGCGACAAGGTCGTCGTCTACTGGTGAGCGGGTGACCTGCGAAGGACGTGTGGGGCGCGGGCGGGACCGGGGGAACGTGTCCCGCCCGCGCCGATGCACGAGCCACGGGTACGGGGGGAACCCCGGCTCTGTGCGACGGCCGATGACCAGTCGGCTCACTCAGTACTGCGCCGTCGCCGCCGAAAACGTCACACCCTGCGGGAAAAAAGTTCAGCGACTTTCAAAACCGCAGGTCACAGCGTTGCGTAAAGGTCAAAGCGCGCTGTACGTGGGGCTGGGCGAGGTGACGGGCTGGTTCGGCAGCAGGGGCACGAAGGAGGTCGGGGCGGGGGTGGCCACGCCGTTCTGGCGGGGGTCGTTGCCCTCGCCGCCGCCCGCGCCGCCGCCGGTGTTTCTGCCGGGCCGGCCCTCGTCGCCGCCCTGGCCGTTGCTGTCGCCCTGGCCGTCGTTCTTGCCGCCCTGGCCGTTGCCGTCGCCCTTGTCGTCGCCGGAGAGGTCGCCCTTGCCGTTCAGTCCGGTGCCGAGGGCGGCCTTGCAGAACTTGTCGACCCGGCCGGCGCCGCCCGCCAGGCCCTCCAGGGCGCGCTTGCGGTCGGCCCCCAGGGTCCTGCCGTTCTGGATCACGCGGCAGGACGTCAGCGCACCGCTCCAGCCGCCGACCGGGAGGCCGGGCGAGGCGGTGCTCCGGCTCTTCGACTTGCCGGACGGGGTGGGCGAGGTCTGCCCGGAGCCGCCGGACGTGGTGTCGGAGGAGGGTGTGCCGGTCTCGCCGCCGAGCAGGGACTCGGGCGAGGACGAGCCGTCGGGGCGGGCCGGGGTGCCGGCGGCCGAGACGGAGGCGGCCGGTCCGGGATGGTTGTCGTCGAACGGGGTCGGCAGCACTCCGGTGCCGGCGGCCACCGCCACCCCGCCGAGCATGCCGGCGGTCAGCGCGGCGGCGAGGCCGAGCCGTGCGGGGCGGGCCCAGCCCGGGACCCGGGTCGGCCGGGAACCGGCGCCGATGCGGAAGAGGTCCGCGTCGGCGTCCCGCCCGCCCTTCGCCGGCCGCGCGGCCGTACCGGTCCGCATGGCCGCGGCGGTCCGTGCGTCCTCGGCGGATTCGCGGGCTTTGCGGAAGGCAGCCAGCGCGGCTTCCTCACCGGGGAGTTCGGCGGTGCCCTGCGTGGCCCGCGCGGAAAGCGCGCCGAGCGTCCTGGCGAGGCGTTCTGCCTGGTCACGGCCGGAGGCATCGACGGCTTCGAGCGACTCACCGCGCAGCAGACGTTCCGCCGTCACCCGGTTCAGCCACTTGTTCTGCTCGTCGGCCATCACATGTCCTTCTGCGTCCGCGAACGCGTATGCGTCACACTCGCGGACGTCACCGCTCGTTCATTCGGTTCTCGCTGGGGCGGAAGCGCTTCGAGGACGCCCGCCTTCTCCGGGTCGGCGCCGAGCAGTTCCGCGAGCTTCTTCAGGCCGCGGTGGGCGGCCGTGCGGACGGCGCCTGCACGCTTGCCGAGGGTCTCGGCGGCGGTCTTGGCGTCGAGGCCCACGACGACCCTGAGGACGACCGCCTCGGCCTGGTCCTGCGGCAGCCGGGCGATGAGGGAGAGGGTGGAGTCGGTGGTCAGCGCCTCGATGGCCTCGCCGGCGGTGTCCGAGTCGGCGGCCCAGCCGGCCAGTTCCGTCTCGTCGCCGCCGATCGCGGGGCGGCGGCCGCGCATCCGTATGTGGTCGAGGGCGCGGTTGCGGGCGATCCGGGCGGCCCAGCCGCGGAACCGGTCCGCGTCACCGCTGAACCGGTCGAGGTCGCGGGCTATCTGCAGCCACGCCTCGGAGGCGACGTCCTCGGCGTCCGGATCGCCGACCAGCGTGCGGACGTATCCGAGCAGGCGGGGCTGCACCGCGCGGTAGACGACGCGGAACGCGGTCTCGTCCCCGTCCTGTGCCGCACGCACCGCGGCAGTCAACTCCGCGTCGTCCCCCAGCACCCGTCGTATCCCTCTTCGCGCCTAAACCGGCGCCGCTGTCGCGGACGTGGTCCTCGCCGTCGTGGTTCCTCAATTGATGGTTGCGGCAGTCGGGACGCAGATGGTTGCGGTGGTCATGCGGCCTCCGCGGCCCGGCGCGAAAGGCACGTTACGACCTGAAACCGTTCGCCGTCCACGTCCGTACAAAGTGCAACTAACTCGTGACGCCCCGGGGTGTGACAGAAAACGCAGTCATGGCGCTGAACAGAGTACGGGCCGCCGCGCGGTCCGTGCCGCGCGACGGCCGGGGCCTCTCCTGTGGGGGGTGGCGGCCCCGGCCGTTGCTTCGGTTTCACCACTCTGACCTGCGACTATGCGCAGATTCTGCGGTCGGTACGGCCAACACGCGACCAACCGGTCAGACACCTCGGACGATCCTTCCCGGCACGATGCGCCGAGCCGTCCCGGACGCCGTCCGGCGGGCCCCTGCGACTCGCGCCTGCCGTGCCGGCCATGGTGGAGCGCGGTGTGCGGTGCCTCACATTGGCCGGTCACCCGGCCGGCCCGCCACGTTTCGCGCAGGTGGTCGGGATTGTGCAGGTCCGGATCATGTGGCCGTCGTCCCGGCGGGCCGCCAGTCGTCGCGGCGGCGGGGCCGCGCCCGGTGTGCGCCGGTGTCCCGGGCGGTGCGGAAGGCGGCCAGCGCCCGCCGCTCGCCCTCGGTGTCGACGTCGTCCTCGCGGATGACGGTGGCGAGCAGGGCCTCCAACTGCGGGCCGGCGGGCCCGGACCCGGGGCCGGGCGCCTTTCCGCCGGGGTGTGCGCGCCGACGCCCGCGGCCGACGTCGTCGCTGTGCCGTTCACCCATGCCCCGGTCCCTCCCTCTCCGGCGGCCGGCCGTCGTGGCCGCCCCTGACGTCCATGACGCCGTCGGCGTTCAGCCCGGCTCCCCCGGTGTCCGGGGGTCCTCCCGCGTCCCGTCCGTGACACCCAGCCGCCGGGCCAGGGCCTTGAGCCCGCGGTGGGCGGCGGTGCGCACCGCGCCCGGGCGCTTGCCGAGGACCCGGGCGGCGGCGGGGCCGTCGAGGCCGACCACGACGCGCAGCAGCACGGCCTCGGCCTGGTCGCGCGGCAGCGAGCGGACCAGGTCCAGGGCGCACTCGGTGGAGAGCGCCTCCAGCGCCTGGTCGTGGGTGCTGTGGACGGCGGGCAGCTCCAGCAGGTCGTGCTCCGGTGCCGACGGCCGGGGCCGTACCCGCTGCCGGCGCAGATGGTCCAGGGCCCGGTGCCGGGCGATGGTCGCCGTCCAGCCGCGGAAACCGGCCCCGTCGCCCCGGAACCGCCCCAGGTCCCGGGCGATCTCCAGCCAGGCGTCGGCGGCCACGTCCTCGGCGTCGTCCCCGACCATCCCCCGGAGGTAGCCGAGCAGGCCCGGCTGCACCAGCCGGTAGGCGACCGCGAAGGCGGCCTCGTCGCCCTCCTGGGCTCGTGCCACGGCCGCGCCGAGCTCGCCGTCGTACGCCTGTACGCGGCGGGTTTCCCCTCCCTGGCCCAACGCGATCCTCGTCCGTACCGAGTGCGAATCGGGCTCGGCCGAACCCGAACCCGTGTCGTTGCGTGCCGTGCGGCACCCGCGCCGGTGCGCGCGGGCTCCCACGAGCACCAGCGCCACGCCGCACGGAAATGTCACACAGGAAGTTCACAGCCGCCGCGCACACCGGTGGCCGCCCGCCGGTCCCGGCGGACGGCCCGGCGCGGGTAGGCCGGGGTATGTGAGGCGGCCGGGCTCCTGCCGCCCGGGCTCAGGTGGCCGAGTCCACCGGTTCCGGGGCCCGCTCCTGCGCGGCCTGCGGGGTGGGTGCCCGGTCCGCGTTCACGACCACGCCGGCGATCAGGGCGCCCAGCAGCAGCGCGGCCATCGCCCACCAGGTGGCCACGTTGAAGCCGTGCACCGCGGCCTTCGCCGCCAGCAGCGTCCGGTCCGGGATGGTCGCGGCATGCGCGGTGGCGTACCGGGTGGTGACGCTGGCCGCGATGGTGTTGAGGAGTGCCGTACCGATCGAACCGCCCACCTGCTGGGCGGTGTTGAAGGTGGCCGAGGCCGCGCCCGAGTCACGTGGGGCGACGTTGCCGGTGGCCAGGGAGACGGAGGTCATCATCGCCGTACCCATGCCGAGGCCGAGCATCAGCATGCCGGGCAGGATGTGCGAGGCGTACGCCGGCTCGACCCCGACCTGGGCTATCAGCGCCAGCGCCCCGGCCGCCAGCAGCAGTCCGGGCACGATCAGCACGCGGGGCGGGACCCTGTTCAGCAGCCGGGCGGCGACCTGGGTGGAGCCGGTGACCATGCCGACGGTGATGGGGAGATAGGCGACGCCGGTCTTCACGGGCGAGTAGCCGAGGACGCGTTGCATGTAGTACGTCAGGAAGAGGAAGACGCCGAACATGCCGACGGTCACCAGCAGCACGGTGAGGAACGCGCCGATGCGCTGCCGGTCCCGTACGACGGTCATCGGGAGCAGCGGGACCGGGGCGCGGGTCTGCCAGAACCCGAAGAGGCCGAGCAGCGCGACCCCGCCGAACAGCAGCGTCAGGACCAGGCCGTCGGTCCAGCTCCGGGACTCCGCCTCGGAGAAGCCGTAGACCAGGGCGAGCATGCCGGCCGAGCCGAGCAGGGCACCGGGGACGTCGAGGCGGGCGTCGGGATGGCGGCCGCCGCCGGGCAGCAGGACCCAGGCGCCGGCGAAGGCCACCAGGGCGATCGGCACGTTGACGTACAGGCACCAGCGCCAGTCCAGGTACTGGGTGAGGAAGCCGCCCGCGAGCAGCCCGACCGCGGCGCCCGCGCCGATGATGGCGCCGAAGATGCCGAACGCCTTCCCGCGGTCCTTCGGGTCGGTGAACGTCGTCGCGAGCAGCGACAGCGCGGCCGGGGCGAGCAGCGCGGCGAACACGCCCTGCAGGGCCCGCGCCCCGAACAGCATCCCCTGGTTGACCGCGGCCCCGCCGAGCGCGGAGGCGGCCGCGAAGCCGACCAGGCCGGTCATGAACGCGATCCGGCGTCCGGCGAGGTCGGCGATCCGGCCGCCGAGCAGCAGCAGTCCGCCGAAGGCGAGGGTGTAGGAGGTGATCACCCATTGCCGGTTGCCGTCGGACATGTGCAGAGCGACCTGGGCGGAGGGGAGCGCGATGTTGACGATGGTCATGTCGAGCACGACCATCAGCTGGGCCAGTGCGATGACGACGAGGGCCCACCAGCGTCGGTTGTCGGCCATGGGCCAATCCTGCTCCCCCACCGATTACTTGGGAACGCCCGCGTCTCTTATTACGGTGTTTTTGCCGAGCCTCCCGCTACCCCAGGGCGTCCCGGCACAGCAGCCGCAGCGAGCCGTGGCCGCCGTAGCACCGCCGGGCCTCGTCGATCGGGTCCCACAGCCGGCCGTCTGGGGTGCGGATCCAGTGGTCGCCCCCGGACGCCCACCACTCGGCGCCGGTGTGACGGACGATCACCTCACCGGCGTAGGCCCCGAGACCGCGCAGCGTCTCCCGCACGGCGTCGTACGGCGCGCCCTCCCGGCATATCTCCTCGATCACCCGGTCGACCCGCCACAGGCTCTGCGCCGAGTAGTCGAGCCGGACCCGGGCGCCTTCGCGCATCACTGCCACGGCGTCCGCCGCCCACCGGGCCGGTCTGGCGGCGGCATGCGGCCTGGTCTGCTGCTGCGCGGTCCCATGACGGGGGGTCACATGCTGGGCTGTCACATAGGTCACACAGGGAAGAGCGAGGCAGGCGGCTGTTTCGTCACCCGGATCCGGGGGTGTTCCCGCAACCGGCGCAGGACCCGCGCACCGCCCTCACGAATGGTTCACCCAAGCCCGCGGGCCCGCCGTGACACCACCGCGCGCAGCACCCGGCGGCCCTCGGTGGAGACGTCCAGCGCGCGGCGCAGCCCGGCCGCGCCGTGCCCCGCGAGCAGTTCGAGGACCGTGACCTGGCGGCGCAGTTCGGCGGCGACCAGTGGGGACATGCCCTCGGTGCCGCCCTCCCGGCGACTGTCCACCGAGGGGGCCCGGTCCTCGGCGGGGTCGAGGATGCGGTGGATCTGCAGCGAGGCGACGGAACAGGCGTCGGCCCACAGCCGGATGCCGGCGGCCTCCTGCGACGCGGGCGCGGCGGCGAGCATCCGCCGGGCGAGCGCCTCGGCCTCGCCGGCGTTCTCGCCGATCACCTCGCCGGTCGCCTCGCCGGTGCCGAGCGAGCCGCGCGCCTTCTCCAGGCCCTCGCTCCAGTCGGAGCCGTCGGCGAGGCTCGCCCAGAGCGGCCGCAGCACCAGGTCGTCCCCGCCCAGCAGGGGCACGCACCGATCCAAACAGGCCAACCCGCTGGCGGCCAGTCCGCGTTCATCGGCCTGAGCGATCAGCTCCACCAGGCTCATCCCACGCCTCCCAGAATCGGTACATACCAAGGCCCCCACTTGCATGGAGCCCGCACTTTCCCTAACTGCGTGCGACGGTACGGCAGTGTCACACGGGCAGGACACCCAGGACCCGGAGGAGTCCGAAGAAAGGGTTTTCGGCCAACGGCGCGTCCGGGTCGGGGTCGGCGGTCAGTACGGCGAGGAGCGCGTCGGCGCCGGCGGTGTGCCCGGCCTCGGCGGCCCAGGCGACGGCGCGGTCGGCGGCGTCGCGGGGTTCGAGGAAGTAGTCGTCCAGGGACAGCCCCTGCCCGTCGACCGCCAGGAAGCGGGCCGCGGCCGCCCGGCCCAGGCAGGTGGTCCAGCCGCCGCTCTCCGGCGCCGCCGCCTCGACGACCACGCAGGCGCCGTCCATCACATAGCCGAACAGCGCCGGCGCACCGGTGCGCGCGGCGAGGGCGTTCATGCTGCCGACGTCGGCGTCGGGGCTGTCGTACTGCCACAGGCGCCAGCCGCCGGGGGCCGAGGTCCGCAGGATGCCCCCGCCGGACGCCGGTTCGCCCCGGCCGACGACGAAATACCCCCAGTAGCCCATGTCCGTCCCCCACTCGGTAGTCCCGTGCCGAATACACCACGGGCATACGGGGGTCCACCAGACGCGTGCGACCGTGCGTCAGAGCGCGGCCGGGGCGGCGCCCGCCATCGCCTTCTCGTGCTGCATCCGGGTCAGCCGCAGCACGACGAGGATCGCGAGGACGGCGGCGGCGATGTCCAGGGAGTCCGAGACGATCATCTGCAGGGCGCCGTCGCGGACCTGGGCGGCGCCCTCGGCTTCGTCGCCGTAGCCGGTCGTGGCGGCGCGGTCGGCGAACAGCGAGGCCAGCCACAGCGCCCACCATGTGTTGACCAGCGTGTGCGAACGGGTCGTGCCCCAGGGGCTGCTGGCGTCCCAGATGTCGAGGGTGATCCGGCGCGGGTACCAGCAGTTCACGACCGGCACGAACCAGCCGCCGATCGCCCAGCCCGGCGACTTGCTCTGCCTGAGCGGGTCGAACACCTGGGCGTTGGCCCGCACCCGCTGGAACCAGCACAGGTACACGATCACGCAGGCGACCAGCGAGACGGCCTGGGCGCCGGCGGCGGCACCCAGCAGCTGGTCGGCGCGGTCGGCCCGGCGGAACGCGGCGGCGCCGGTCTCGCCGTCGGCCAGCGCGCCCGTGGCGTCGTACTGCAGGAAGTCCGCCCAGACGGCGAACAGGTCGGCGGCGACGACCGCCCCGAGCAGGACGACGGCGGCCCAGCCGAGGCCCACGGGCGAGCGCAGCCACAGGCCCGGCGTGCTGCCGAAGGCCGGGGCCGGCTCGGGCGAGTCGCCGAGGCAGCGGTGGCAGAGGGCGGCGCCGGGCGCGGCGGCGAAGTGGTGGCAGCGGGCGCAGATCAAGACGGGTCCCCCGGGACGCAGAAGGGCACGGAACCCTCCCCAGGCCCGCGCGCGGAATGCGGAACATACGGCCCGTCACCGCCGTACGTCCACCACGATTTCGGGATCAGCCCAGCTTGTTCGCGAGGTTCCTGAAGTCCGTCCAGGACATCGCCGGGGTGCCCGGGTCCCACAGCTTCTGGATCGTGGCCCGCAGCGGCATCCGGATGCCGGCCGCGACCTGGTCCTGGGTCTGGGAGCCCGCGAGGTCGCACCAGACGGCGAAGGAGCCGCCGAGGACCTGGGGTTCGTAGCGCGCGGCCACGGCGGTGGTGCCGCGCAGCACGCGCGGGATCCACTGCTCGTAGATCCGCTGTCCGGTCGGATAGACGAAGGTGTTGGGCTCGCCGAGGACGTAGTACAGGTACTCGTCGTTGTAGTTGAGCACCTTGCGGCCCGCCCTCAGGTACTCCACGGGCTGCCGGGCGCCGTTCTCCTTGCCGGTCCAGTAGCCGACCTGGAGGTCCGCGGCGGGCTGCACGGAGGTGCCCCTCAGGAAGCCGTCGTTCCAGGCCCGCATGGTGCGCTGGTGGGCGCGGACGGTGGCGGCGCGGGCGTTGAGCCAGCCGGTGGTGAGGTCGGCGACGGTGCCCGAGACGCCGTACGCCTGCCGGGCGGCGGCCGCGAGCTGCGGGTAGGAGGCCTGCGGGTTCGCGGCGGTCAGGGCCTGGTACTCGTCGCCGCCGAGGTTCCAGTAGGAGCCGGGGAACAGGTCGGCGTACTCGTTGAGCAGGTCGTCGACGAGCTTCGCCGAGGCCTCCTTGGAGATGTCGACGGCGCCCCTGGTGGCCACGCCCTGCGCGTTGCGCAGCTGCAGCTCCGGGTGGGCGGCGAGGACGGCACCGAGGTGTCCCGGCGAGTCGATCTCCGGCACGACCTGGATGTGCCGGGCGGCGGCGACCGCGACGATCTCCTTCACCTGCGCCTTGGTCAGGTGGTCCCTGGAGACGATCTCGGGGTGGGTGTCGGACTCGATCCGGAAGCCCTGGTCGTCGGAGAAGTGGAGCCCGAACTGGTTGAACTTCAGGTCGCCGAGTTCTCGTATCCGGGACTCTATCCAGCCCGCGGTGAACGGTTTGCGCGCGATGTCCAGCATGAACCCGCGCTGCGGCTTGGCCGGCTGGTCCCGTACGACCCCCTCCGGGGCCGTACCGCCGCCGTGCACCTCCTGCTTCAGCGTCCGGGTGCCGTAGAAGACGCCCGCGTCACCGGGCCCGCTGATCCGCACCGACCCGCCGCGCACGGTCATGGTGTACGACTCCGGGTCCCCCGTGCCGCCGAGGTCGAGCCGCAGGTCGCCGGGCCTGACGTCCTCGTTCGCGCCCTTCTGCCCGGCGTACGACAGCCCCAGCTCGCCCGCGGTCAGCCGCCCCTCGTCGGCCAGCGCCGCGTTGCTCACCACGACCCGGCCGCCCCGCTGCGGGCGCCAGCCGGGACCGCGGGCGGCGGTGTGGGAGCGGACGGCGGGGATGGTGCGGGGGGCCTGGGAGAGGGGGTAGCTGCGGGTGGGCGTGGGAGTGGGGGTCGCCGCCCCGGAGCGCGCCGCGGAGGAGGCCGCCGGTGCGCTGCCGGAGGGCTGCCGGGCCGCTCCGGCGCTGCTGCCGCCGTCGCCGCCGCCCGAGGAGGCCCATACGCCGATGCCCGTACCGAGCGCGACGGTCCCCGCGAAGGCCGCGGCGACCACCACCGCCCGCCTCCGCGCGGCCTCTCGTGTCGACGGCCTGCGCCTGTGCTGGCTCACAGCTACAACTTACGACGCATCAGCCGCGACGCCGTCACCGACCCAATCCGAAACTCTCCCGTTCGGGTGAAATTCAGGCAACCGACGGACACCTCGTGAACGTCCTCGATAACGTCGACGACACATCTCTCACAGCATTCCCTGCCACACCGCACGTGACGCGAGGACCCACGCTGCCCGCCCACCGCCTGCCCCACCTCCCCACCCCGCTGGACGCCTTCAACGCCGCCCCCGACGACGAGGCCGGCGCGCTGCTCCTGCACTGCCTCCACAGCCTGCGCTGGTCCCGCCGCATCGCCGACCACCGCCCCTACCCCGACGTGGAGTCCCTCCTGGCGGCGGCGGACGAGGCGACGTACGACCTGTCCCCGGCGGACCTGTCGGAGGCCTTGACCGGCGAGTGCCTCCCGGAGCTGCCCGAGGACACGTACTCGGCGGCCACCACGGCCCTGACGGCGGCCCACGCGGCATACGAGGCCAAGTTCGGGCACGTGTTCGTGATCTATTTGGGCAGCACCCCGCGCGAGGAGCGCCTGGACCGCGTCCTGGAAGGCATTTACTCACGTTTGGAGAACGATCCGGAGGACGAGCGGGTGATGTCCGTGGAGCAGCTCCGGCGCCTTGCACAGGGGCGTCTGGCAGAGAAACTCAGGGGCGCGGGGCAGTGTCCATCAGCGGCTCCGCCGCGGGGCGCACCCAGCCCAAACGCACCCGCACCCGGCAAATAACCCAACGCCCCACCCCAGATGCCGCCCGGCTAACCCATACGCGTGCCACTTTGATCACACCGGTAGGCCCGGCGTAAGCCCAGCGCGAGCGCATCGCTACGATGCTGGGGGCCGGTGGACCGTACCCGGCCGGGCCCGACCGACAGCACAAGCCGGCGCGGCCCCAATCCCCGCTCCCGGAGGGACTTCCGTGCCGGCTGGAACGCTGTACCGCGGCCGGGAAGGAATGTGGTCCTGGGTGGCTCACCGAGTCACCGGCGTCCTCATTTTCTTCTTCCTGTTCGTTCACGTGCTGGACACCGCTCTCGTCCGCGTCTCCCCCGAGGACTACGACAAGGTCGTAGCCACGTACAAGACGCCGATCGTCGCACTGCTGGAGTACGGCCTGGTGGCCGCCATCCTCTTCCACGCCCTCAACGGCCTGCGCGTCATCGCCGTCGACTTCTGGTCGAAGGGCCCGCGCTACCAGAAGCAGATGCTCTGGACGGTCGTCGGTGTCTGGGTCGTCCTGATGGCCGGGGCCATTTACCCCGTTCTCGGCCACGCCGCTCGTGTCCTGTTCGGGAGCTGACGCAGATGTCGACCACTGAAACCACCGCATCCGGCGTCGGCCCCGTCGAGGGCGCTCCCCTCTTCAACGTGGACAACCCGGCCCCCCTCATCGAGGCCCCGCGCAAGCGCACCAAGAAGACCCCGCGCTCCACGCGCGGCAACTTCGAGATGGCCGCGTGGCTGTTCATGCGCCTGTCCGGTGTCGTGCTGGTCGTCCTGGTCCTCGGCCACCTGCTGATCCAGCTGGTGCTCGACGGCGGCGTGTCGAAGATCGGCTTCGCGTTCGTGGCCGGCCGCTGGGCGAGCCCCTTCTGGCAGGTCTGGGACCTGCTGATGCTCTGGCTCGCGATGCTGCACGGCGCGAACGGCCTGCGCACGATCATCAACGACTACGCGGAGCGTGCGAACACCCGGCTGTGGCTCAAGGGCCTGCTCTACACGGCCACGGTGTTCACCATCCTGCTGGGCTCGCTGGTGATCTTCACCTTCGACCCGAACATCCGCTAGGCACGGGGCTGAGGTACTAACGACATGAAGATCCACAAGTACGACACCGTCATCGTCGGCGCCGGCGGCGCGGGCATGCGCGCGGCCATCGAGTCCACGAAGCGCAGCCGCACCGCGGTCCTGACCAAGCTCTACCCCACCCGCTCCCACACGGGCGCCGCGCAGGGCGGTATGGCCGCCGCGCTCGCCAACGTGGAGGAGGACAACTGGGAGTGGCACACCTTCGACACGGTCAAGGGCGGTGACTACCTGGTCGACCAGGACGCCGCCGAGATCCTGGCGAAGGAGGCCATCGACGCCGTCCTCGACCTGGAGAAGATGGGCCTGCCGTTCAACCGGACGCCCAACGGGACGATCGACCAGCGCCGGTTCGGCGGTCACTCCCGCAACCACGGCGAGGCGCCGGTCCGCCGGTCCTGCTACGCGGCCGACCGCACCGGCCACATGATCCTCCAGACGCTGTACCAGAACTGCGTGAAGGAGGGCGTGGAGTTCTTCAACGAGTTCTACGTCCTGGACCAGCTGATCACCGAGGAAGACGGCGTCAAGAAGTCGGCCGGTGTGGTCGCCTACGAGCTCGCCACCGGTGAGATCCACATCTTCCAGGCGAAGGCCGTCATCTACGCCTCCGGCGGCACCGGCAAGTTCTTCAAGGTGACGTCGAACGCGCACACGCTGACGGGCGACGGCCAGGCGGCGGTCTACCGTCGCGGCCTGCCGCTGGAGGACATGGAGTTCTTCCAGTTCCACCCGACCGGCATCTGGCGCATGGGCATCCTGCTGACGGAGGGCGCCCGCGGTGAGGGCGGCATCCTCCGCAACAAGGACGGCGAGCGCTTCATGGAGAAGTACGCGCCGGTCATGAAGGACCTCGCGTCCCGTGACGTCGTCTCCCGCTCCATCTACACGGAGATCCGCGAGGGCCGCGGCTGCGGTCCCGAGGGCGACCACGTCTACCTCGACCTCACGCACCTCCCGCCGGAGCAGCTGGACGCGAAGCTCCCGGACATCACCGAGTTCGCGCGCACCTACCTCGGCATCGAGCCGTACACGGACCCGATCCCGATCCAGCCCACCGCGCACTACGCCATGGGCGGCATCCCGACCAACGTCGAGGGTGAGGTCCTGTCGGACAACACCACGGTGGTCCCGGGCCTGTACGCGGCCGGCGAGGTCGCCTGCGTCTCGGTGCACGGCGCCAACCGCCTCGGCACCAACTCGCTCCTGGACATCAACGTGTTCGGCCGCCGGGCGGGCATCGCGGCCGCCGAGTACGCGCACACCGTCGGCTTCGTCGAACTCCCGGAGAACCCGGCCGAGTTCGTCGTCTCCCAGATCGAGCAGCTGCGCACCTCGACGGGCAACGAGCGGGTCGGCACGCTCCGCAAGGAGCTGCAGGAGACCATGGACGCCAACGTCATGGTGTTCCGCACCGAGCAGACGATCAAGACGGCGGTCGAGAAGATCGCGGAGCTGCGCGAGCGCTACAAGAACGTCTCGATCCAGGACAAGGGCAAGCGGTTCAACACGGACCTGCTGGAGGCCATCGAGCTGGGCAACCTGCTCGACCTCGCCGAGGTCATGGCGGTCTCCGCGCTGGCCCGCAAGGAGTCCCGCGGCGGTCACTACCGCGAGGACTACCCCAACCGCGACGACGTCAACTTCATGCGCCACACCATGGCGTACCGCGAGGTGGGCGACGACGGCGCCGAGTCCATCCGTCTCGATTACAAGCCGGTCGTCCAGACCCGCTACCAGCCGATGGAGCGTAAGTACTGATGGCAACTCCCGTTCTGGACAAGGTGGAGGCGGAGGCAGCGGCCTCGGACCACCTCATCACGGTCACCTTCCGGGTCCGCCGCTTCAACCCGGAGGTCTCCGCGGACGCCGTCTGGGAAGACTTCCAGCTGGAGATCGACCCGAAGGAGCGCGTCCTCGACGGCCTCCACAAGATCAAGTGGGACGTCGACGGCACGCTGACCTTCCGCCGCTCCTGCGCGCACGGCATCTGCGGTTCGGACGCGATGCGGATCAACGGCAAGAACCGTCTTGCCTGCAAGACCCTCATCAAGGACATCAACCCCGAGAAGCCGATCACGGTCGAGCCCATCAAGGGCCTCACGGTCCTGAAGGACCTGGTCGTGGACATGGAGCCGTTCTTCCAGGCGTACCGGGACGTCATGCCGTTCCTGATCACCAAGGAGACGAACGAGCCGACGCGCGAGCGTCTGCAGTCGGCCGAGGACCGCGAGCGCTTCGACGACACGACGAAGTGCATCCTCTGCGCGGCCTGCACGTCCTCCTGCCCGGTCTTCTGGAACGACGGCCAGTACTTCGGTCCGGCCGCCATCGTCAACGCGCACCGCTTCATCTTCGACTCGCGTGACGAGGCCGCCGAGCAGCGCCTGGAGATCCTGAACGACCGCGACGGCGTCTGGCGCTGCCGCACGACCTTCAACTGCACGGACGCCTGCCCGCGCGGTATCGAGGTCACCAAGGCGATCCAGGAGGTGAAGCGAGCGCTGATCACGCGCCGCTTCTGAGCTCCGCTCCGCCACAGCGTCGAAGGCCCCGTTCCCGCGAAGGGAGCGGGGCCTTTGACGTACCCGTCACGCAACGGCCTGTTTTGGCATGTCACGCCCACTTCTGAATGGAATATTCCGCCCGCACACTGCCAACACGACGTCTGGCCGGGCCGGTTGGGGGACGGATGACTGAAGAGCCGTCGGACGAGCGACGCAGTGCCCTGAAACCCCCGCCGCTGGGCATCGGAGCGGCGACGAAGGAAGCCCACTTCGTGGCGGCTCCTCTGCTCACGGCCGCGGCGCTCTCCCTTGCCGGTGTGGTGGGCGGCGCGGACGACGAGTTCCGCTGGCCGGGGCCGACGCTGCTGCTGCTGGTGGTCACCGCGCTGACGCTCGTCTTCAGCATGCAGCTCGCCTACAACGCGCGTACGTTCCTGTACCCGCGCCAAGACCTGGTCGACGATCTCGCCGGATCGGAAGGCGGTCCGCCGTCCGACGACTACGTCGACGAGATGTTCGCGAACGCCCAGGCGCGCTGGCGGCAGGAGAACCGTCACGCGGTGGCGGTCTACGACCTCGGCACCGTTCTCCTCGGTCTGGGTATCGCCGCCTCGCTCGCGCCGCCGGAATGCGGCAGGCAGGCGGCATGGCGCTGGACGGCCGCGGCCGTCGTCCTCGTCTGCTCGCTCGCGGACGGCGCCTGGGCCGCCTTCTGGAAGAAGTACTAGTCCCCTCCCGTCCGACCCGGAGGAACCATGCTGGACGAAGCAGTACTCCCCGGCCATCCGATCGTGGGCGAGCCCTGCCCGGGATGTCGCGTCAGGCTGCCGTGGCAGGCGGTCGGGCTCCACGTTCCGTTGCTGAACAAGCCCACGGTCCAGGAGGCGTACGACGCGGCGGTGGCCGGCGACCCCGCGGGCCTCCTCAAGCACCTGGACCCGGGGAAGTACGACACGGAGCACAACGAGGTCGAGTCCGAGGACGGCTCCCGGCACCCCTGCCGCTTCAGCGCCTACCCGTCATGGCTGTTGACCCACTGCCGAACGGCCAAGGACGTGGACGACTGGGTGGACCGTCTGAGGAAGCTGAAGGAGGAGTTGAAACTGGACGCCCTGTGGCTGCCTTCCGCATGACCCGCCGCCCCCTGCCCTACTGCGCGTCACCCCTTCCGTGGTCGTACGGCAGGTCCGTCGCCCGTGTTCCGGACAGGAACTCGGAGAGCCGGTAGAAGGTGTCGTCCTCCGCGTCGCGATCCGGCGGCAGCGGGTGGTGGAGCGCGGTCAGCAGGTCGAAGCGGTGCAGGTCGTACGTGACGCGCATCAGGCCGGCATACGACTGGGCCGCGGTCACCGCGCCCTTGTAGGCCACCGCGGCCAGCGCGAGGCCCGCACCGCACCACCACCACACGGACCACTCGTCGTACAGCGCCACCACGCCCGCCAGAGTGAGCGCCAGGAACGACCAGCACAGGTTGACCGCGGTGTCGAGGGCGTCGCGGGCGGAGCGGAGTGCCGCCGCCAGGCGGTCGGACACCTGGGGGTAGATGCGCGGCCAGGAGGAGAGCGTGGTCAGACCGTAGCGCTCACCGGCACTCAGCTCGCCCGCGCGCAGGGCGTTTCCGAGCTCCGTGGGCAGCAGCACCTCGACCGGCGGACGGGCGGCGAGACGTCGTCGGGCGTCCCCGCTCACCCGTTGCGTCACGGTCCCGCCCCGTGTGTCGTCCGGGTGAGCCCGGCCGCGCAGCGCGTGCCAGCGTCTGCGCTGCAGTCGGACGAGTGCCTCCGCGAGGTGGGCCGTCGGCGTCCACCGGTCCCAGTACCCCTCCAGGACACGCACCGCGCGCACCTGGAACGGCTGGAGCAGCAGACCCAGCAGCGCGGCACCGACGACGACCGCGCATGCTCCCGTGACCAGGGCCTCGGGCCGCTGGTGCCCCAGCACGTGCCATGCGCTCCGCCCCGAAAAGCTCCCCGCCCTTACCAGCGCGAGCACCCCGGCGACGAACAGCGCGCACGGCGCGAAGTGCACCGACAGCACCCGTCGCACGTTGCCCGCCCTCCCCCTGCGCCCCTGAGCGGTGTTCAGTATGGGGCGTGCGGCGGAGGTGGCCGCCGTGGGGCCCGGAGTCAGCTCACGGCCGGTCTGCGCCATTCCCGGGCGCCCGCCGCGCGCATCAGCGACAGAGCCCTGTCCGGGTCGCCGGAGACCAGGGGGTGCACGAGTTCGACGTAACGGACCTGGCCGGCCAGGGACCTGCGCAGCTGGCGGAGGCTGCGGGCGCCGAAGGAGACCCCGCCGCGGCGGTCCACGACGCCCGCCGTGACGGCCAGCCCCTCGATGCCGACCTTGCACTCGGTCAGCGGGGTCGTGCGGCAGACGTGGATCTCGACGTCCCCCTGCCACAGGCCGAGGACCGCCTTGTAGGTCACTCCCGAGCCGGCGTAGGTCGCGACGGCGAGATGCCGGTCCCCCTCCCCGCCGCCCGGCCCGTCAAGGCCCAGCCGCTGCGCGACCTCGGCGAAAGCCGCCCGCGCCTCGCCGTGGAAGGCCTCTGCTCCCGGAGCCATGCCCGCCCCCCTCGCTCGCCCGGCACCGACGACGGCCCAGCGTACCGACGCGGCGGCCCCCTTCTCGGCCCATTGAGTGACCCGACGGTCAGCCCGCCCGGCAACCGTCATCTCCACTCCTAATCTGATCGCATGTCAGATGACGAGTCGTACGAACTGCTCGGGTTCGACAACGTCGTGATGCCCGTCGGGAGGCTCGCGGATGCCGTCGCCTTCTACGAGCGGGCCGGGTTCACGGTCGGCTTCCGGTTCGACGAGGGCGGCATCGCCCTGCTGAAGGTCGGGGGCGAGACGCCCGGGATCCTGCTGCGGGCCGAGGAGGGGCTGGGGCACCGGCCGGCGGTGTGGGCGTCGCCGCGCGTGTGGCTGGAGGTGCCGGACGCGCGGGCCGCGGCCGAGCGGTTCAAGGAGGCCGGGATCGCCGTCCTCGACGAGCCGTTCTCCGTGGCCACCGGCTGGACCGTCGAGGTCGCCGACCCCTGGGGGAACATCCTCGGCTTCACGGACTACAGCAAACGGCCGGAGCTGGCACGGCGAGCGTGAACGGGATCACCCCACAACCGAGTTGAACGCGTTCAAAAGCAGGTCTACAGTCATCCCTGTCAGCTTTTTGAACACGTTCAAGAAGGGGTGGGGCATGGACCGTACCGTCATCGCCTACGTCATCTACCTGATCGTCAGCATCGGTCTGACCATCTGGGTGGCCCGCACGCTCAGCCGCAACGGGCGGATCTTCCTCTCCGACGTCCTGCACGGGAACGAGCAGCTCGCCGACGCCGTCAACCACCTGCTGGTCGTCGGCTTCTACCTCGTCAACCTGGGCTTCGTCGCGCTCTACCTGCACACCAGCGACACGATCGAGGACACCCGGGGCATCTTCGAGGCCCTGTCGTCCAAGCTCGGGGTCGTACTGCTGGTGCTCGGCGTGATGCACCTCGGCAACGTGTACGTGCTGAACCGGATACGGCGGCGCGGAATCATGGAGAAGGAGCAGTTCCCGCCGGTCCCGCCGCAGGGCTGGACCGCACCGGCGGCCGGGGCGTGAGCACCGTGACCGCAACCGCCGACCGGGGCGCCGTGCGCGTCCCGGTCCACGGGCTCACCGTCCTCTACGACGACCGGTGCACCCTCTGCACCCACCTGCGCGACTGGCTGGTCCGGCAGCCGCAGCTGGTGCCGCTCACCCTCGTGCCCGCCGGCTCGGACGAGGCGCGGCACCGCTTCCCCGGGCTCGACCACTCCGCGACCCTCGACGAGGTCACCGTCGTCGGCGACTCGGGGCAGGTCTACCGGGACACCGCCGCCTGGATCGTCGTGCTGTGGGCGTTGCGGGAGCAGCGGCCGCTGGCCCACCGGCTGAGCACGCCGGCCGGGGCCCGGCTGGCACGGGGCGCGGTGCTCGCCGCCTCCTGGTGGCGGGGCGGGCAGGGAACCGGGCAGCCCTTCCGGCGGGAGGACGGATGGCTCTACGAACCCGGTGTCGGGTGGCTCTACGACCCTCCGGGCTGTGACGACGGCGTCTGCGCCACTCGTTAGGCTCTGTCCGTGTCCGCGAAGAACGACGGTCCCGTCGAGGCCGGTGCCCAGAGCAAGTCCGAGCAGACCCGTGCGCTGATCCTGGAGACGGCGATGCGGCTGTTCCGGGAGCGCGGCTACGAGAAGACCACGATGCGGGCGATCGCCACGGAGGCCGGGGTCTCCGTCGGCAACGCGTACTACTACTTCGCCGGCAAGGAACACCTGATCCAGGGCTTCTACGACCAGCTCGCCGCCGAGCACCGGCTGGCGGTCCGCGAGGTCCTGGACAAGGAGACCGACCTGGAGGCGAGGCTCGCGGGGGTGCTCAAGGTGTGGCTGGACATCGCCCTGCCGTACCACGAGTTCGCGGTCCACTTCTTCAAGAACGCCGCCGACCCCGACAGCCCGCTCAGCCCCTTCTCCCCGGAGAGCGAGCACGCACGCGAGGAGGCGATCCGCGTGCACCGGGAGGTACTGGCCGGGGCGAAGACGAAGGTCGCCCCTGAACTGCGGGACGTACTGCCCGAGTTGATGTGGCTCTCGCAGATGGGGCTGGTCCTGTACTGGATCTTCGACCGGACCGAGGGGCGCGAGCGGAGCTATCGGCTCGCCGAGCGGGGCGCGCGGCTGACCGCGCGGGGTGTCTCCCTCGCACGGTTCCGGGTGCTGCGGCCGCTGGTGCTGGAGGTCCACGAGCTGTTCACGGACTTCCTGCCGGGGATGACGCGGGTACTGCCCGACCCCGCGGTCAAGGCGAAGGGTGAGTGATCACTTCCGGGTGAAGGGGGTCGAACGGGACAGTGGGGGGCTTGCCTGCCTACGATGATGCTCTCGACACCAGCCCTTGGGAGGCACCTGATGTCCGCAGCAGCTGTCGAGCGGCCGCACGAGGAGTGGTCGCAGATCGCCGAAGCGAACCACATCATGGAGAGCATTCCGGGCCTCCGCGTCGAGATCATCGGAGACCAGATCCTCGTGAGCCCCGCACCGGACGGCCCCCACTCCGAAGCCCTGATGCTGTTCGCCGCTCCATTCATGAATCTGGGCTTGGTAAGAGCGCTTCCCGGCATCGGACTCTGGCTGCCCAGCGGTCCTGAGGACTACGCGATCCCCGACCTCTCGGTGGTCGACGACGACTATCGCGATCACTTGGTGGAGAACAGCTGCTACGACCCGACGTGCTTCCGCCTGGTCATGGAGGTCACGTCCAGCAACTGGAAGACGGATCTACAGGTCAAGGTCTCCTACTATGCCAAGGCCCGGATTCCGATCTACGTCATTGTCGACCGCAAGCACCAGCGCATCCACGTACTGACCGAACCGGCGGGAGGCCGCTACGCCAGCCACGGGATCCACATTCCCGGGGAGCTCGTCACGCTCCCCGAGTCCGTGGGCGGCAAGGTCGTGCTGGACGTCGAGCGCCTCCTCAAAGCCGGGTTGGCTTGAGCTAGTTGACCGCGTCCACCTCCCCCTCCGCCAGCTCCACGTCGTACACCACCGGCCCCTCCGTCACCGTCACCTGCCGGGCCTTCGAGCCGTACGTCGATGACGTCACCGCCAGCAGATACGCGCCCGGCGCCGGTACCGACACGATGTAGGAGCCGTCCGCCAGGGACGTCACGCGGTCCAGTTGGCGGCCGCCCTTGGACATCAGGGTCACCGACGCCTCCTCCACCGGGTCACCGTCCGCCGTGCGGATGAAGCCGTGGATCGCCGTGGCCGGGCCGGTGGGACCGGTCGGCTCCGGAGCCGCGTCCTCCCCCGGCTCCACCGCGAGGTGCGGGAGCCGCTTGTCCAGCCAGGACGGCAGCCACCAGTTGGAGTTGCCCAGCAGGTGCATCGCCGCCGGGACCAGGGCCGTACGGAGGATGAACGCGTCCAGGGCGACCGCGGCCGCGAGGCCGACGCCCGCCATCGCCGCGCCCGAGTCGCCGCTCAGGACGAAGGCCAGGAAGACGCAGACCATGATCAGGGCCGCGCTGTTGATGACGCGGCTGGTCTCCGCGAGGCCCACCCGGACCGCCCGTGCGTTGTCCTTCGTGTGCACCCACTCCTCGTGCATCCGGCTCACCAGGAACACCTGGTAGTCCATGGAGAGGCCGAAGAGCAGGGACAGCATGATGACCGGGAGGAACGCGTTGATCGGGCCCTCCTTGCCGAGGCCCAGCAGGTCCAGGCCCCAGCCCCACTGGAAGACCGCCACCAGGACGCCGAAGGAGGCCGCCGCCGCGATCAGGTTCATCAGGGCGGCCGTCAGCGGGACGACCAGGGAGCGGAAGGCGACCAGGAGCAGCAGGAAGCCCAGGGCGATGATCGTCGCGATGAAGAGGGGCAGGCGGTCGCCGGTGACGGAGGCGAAGTCCTTGGACACCGCCGTCACCCCGCCCACGTGCGCCTCCGCGCCGGCCTTCGGGATCACCCGGTCGCGGATCGTGTCGATGAGGTCGTCCGTCTCCTTGGACTGCGGGGAGGTGGTCGGGACGACCTGGATGACGGTGACGCCCTGGGACGGGGGCAGCTCGGCCACCTGGGCGACGCCCGGGGTCGACTGCAGGCCCTGGACCAGCTTCGCCGTGTCGCCGCCGACGCTGACCACCTGGAGGGGGCCGTTGAAGCCGGGGCCGAAGCCCTCGGCGAGCAGGTCGTAGGCCTTCCTGGTGGTCGTGGACGCGTCGTCGTTGCCCTGGTCGGTGGCGCCGAGGCGGAGGGAGAGGACCGGGATGGCCAGGACGGCCATGACGACCACCGCGATCGCCGCGATGCGGCGCGGGCGCTTCTGCACGTTCGCCGACCAGCGGGCCGCCAGGCCGCTCGCCTTCTCCGGCTCCGGGCCCTCGGCGGCCAGCCGGCGGCGCTGGCGGCGGCTGAGGACGCGCGGGCCGAGGAAGCCGAGGAGGGCCGGGAGGAGGGTGGTGGCCGCGAGGACGCTCAGCACGACCGTGAGGGAGGTGCCGATGACCACGCCGTCCAGGAAGCGCAGCCTCGTGACCAGCATGCCGGCCAGGGCTATGCAGACCGTGCCGCCCGCGAACAGCACGGCCCGGCCGGAGGTGTTGAGTGCGGTGACCGCCGACTCCTCCGGGTCCATGCCGCGCAGGATGCCGCGCCGGTGCCTGGTGACGATGAACAGCGCGTAGTCGATGCCGACGCCGAGGCCGATCAGGGAGGCCAGCAGCGGGGCGATGTCGGGGATGTCGGTGGTGTGGCTGAGCAGCTGGGTGGAGAACAGGCCCATGCCGACGCCGAAGACGGCGATCGCGATGGGCAGGGTCATCGCGAAGAACGAGCCGAAGGCCAGGAAGAGCACGACGGCCGCCGCGATGATGCCGACCATCTCGGAGAGGCCCTGCGGCGGCTCCTGGACGCGCTGGATGGCCTGGCCGCCCAGCTCGACCTGGAGACCGGACCGTTCGGCGGCCTGCGCGGTGTCGAGGACCTTCTGCACCTGCTCCTTGGGGATCTCGTTCGCCCGCTTGGTGAAGGTGAGCTGGGCGTAGGCGATCGTGCCGTCCTTGCTGATCTGCGCCGCTCCCCGGGCGCCGGCGTAGGGGCTGGTGACCGCGCCCACGCCGGGCAGCTTCGCGATCCTGTCCAGGGCCGGCTGGACCCGGTCCTGGACCGCCGTGTCCCGCACCGAGCCGCTGTCGGTCTTCCAGACCACCGTGTCCGTGTCACCGGAGGTGTTCGGGAAGGCCTTCTCCATCAGGTCGTACGCGCTCTTGGAGTCCGTGTCGGGGAGGGAGAACACGTTCGCGTAGTTCGTGCCCGCCGCCGAGGCCGAGAAGCCCAAGCCGAGGAGTGCCCCCACCCACAGCAACAGGACCACCAGCCGGTGCCGATAGCACCACCGTGCCAATGTCGTCACGCTCAACAGCTCCTTGTCGTAGATCACTTCGGTCGGTTGGTCCCCCAGGTCCTGGGCAACAGGATCGGCAGCGGGCCGCGCGCCGGGACACGGGGCGCGCATGACTCTCAAGGAACTCCAAAGCTGCGCGCCCCCGGCTGTCGGTGGCGGCGCCGATACTGGGGGCATGACGGCTCCAGGCAGCACCGTGCTGATCGTGGAGGACGAGCCGAGCATCGCGGACGTCCTCGCCATCGCCCTGCGCTACCACCGATTCGAGGTGATGACGGCCGGCACGGTCCGGGACGCCCTCGCACTGGCCGAGCGCACCCGGCCGGACGCGGCCCTGCTCGACGTGATGCTGCCGGACGGCGACGGCCGCGCCCTGGGCCGTGAGCTGCGCGCCCGGCGGCCGGACCTGGCGCTCGTGTTCCTCACCGCCCGGGACGCCCCGGCGGAGATAGTCGGCGCGCTCGGCTACGGCGACGACTACATCACCAAGCCGTTCAACATCGACGAGGTCGTCGCCCGGATCGGCGCCGTGCTGCGGCGCACCCGCCCGGCGGACGTCATCCAGCAGCGCCCGCCGCTGCGCTACGGCGACCTGGAGCTGGACGAGGCGACGTACTCGGTGCACCGCGCCGGCCGCACGGTCGAGCTGACCCCGACCGAGTACGCGCTGCTGCGCTTCCTGGTGCGCAACGGCGGCCGGATCGTGCCGAAGGAACAACTGCTCAAGCACGTCTGGCAGTACGAGCACATACCGTCCGAGTCGACCGTCGTGGAGACCTACATCAGCTATCTGCGGCGCAAGCTCGACGCCCTGGGAGCGCCGGTGATCACCACCCGGCGGGGCGTCGGATACGGCCTGACATGAGCCTCGGCAAGCGCCGGCACCGGCACGGACTGCACTCGCTGCGCGGCAAGCTCACCCTGGCCAACGTCGGGCTGCTCGCCGTCGGCATCGTGGTGGCGGCCGTCGCGAGCATCATGGGCATGCGGCTGTACCTGCTCGACCAGGTGGACTCCGAGCTGCTGAAGATGCGGACGTCACTGGGGAGTTCGGGACTGACGCTGCGGCAGGTCGACTCGCTGAGCGCGCTGGGCGTGATCCGCGACCGGGTCATCCCCACCGAGTCCGACCCGACACCGGACTCGATCTTCGTGGTCATCGACACCAACGGCGACGCGATCTCCGTCTTCGACATGAAGCCGACCGAGGCCCAGCGCTCCCTCGCGGCCGCCGTGTCCGACCCGCGCGCCCTCGCCGCCGCGCCCGACCCGCACGACATCGACGTGCACGGGGCGTCCTACCGGGTGACGGCGACCCGGCTCGCCGACGGCCCCTACATCCTGCTGGCCAACTCGACCGAGCTGCTGCACCAGGGCATCGCCAAGGCGCTCAAGCTCGACTTCGCGGTCGGCTCGCTGCTGCTCGCGCTGTTGTGCTGCCTGACCATGTACAGCGTGCGGCAACGGCTGCTGCCGCTGGAGGACATGGTGGAGACGTCGTCGGCGATCGCCGAGGGCGACCTGACCCGGCGGGTGCCCTCCAGCCAGCATCCGACGGAGGAGGTCGAACAGCTGCGGCTCGCCCTCAACGCCATGCTGCACCAGGTGGAGACGGCCTACCGGACCCGCGAGCACAGCGCGGCCCAGCTGCGCCGGTTCGTCGGCGACGCCTCGCACGAGCTGCGCACCCCGCTCGCCGCCATCCGCGGCTATCTCCAGCTGTACGAGAAGGGGATGCTGAACGAGCCCGGGGAGCGGCGGCGGGCCTGGGGCCGGATGCACGGGGAAGTGGACCGGATGGGCCGCCTGGTGGACGAGCTGCTGCTGCTCGCGCGGCTCGACCAGCGGCCGGAGATCCGGTTCCGGAACGTCGACGTGAGCCGGCTGGTGCGGGACGCGGCGGAGGACCTGCGGGCGCAGCAGCCCGGTCGGCCGGTGGCCGTGGAGGCCGACGGGGCGGTGCTGGTGCGGGCGGACGAGTCGGGGCTGCGGCAGGTGCTGGGGAACCTGATGACCAACGTGCGTGTCCATACGCCTGGTGACGCCGCCGTGCGGTTGGGGGTGGAGCGGGCGGACGGGGTGGTGCGGGTGTGTGTGGCCGACGAGGGGCCGGGGCTCGGGGAGGAGGACGCGGGGCGGATCTTCGACCGGTTCTTCCGGGTGGGGAGTGCGGAGGGGAGCGGGCTGGGGATGGCGATCGTGCAGGGGGTGGTGGAGGCCCATGGGGGTGAGGTGTGTGTGCGGACTGCGCCTGGGGAGGGGCTGGCGGTGACTGTTACGTTGCGATCGGTGTGAGTTTCGGGTGCGGGTGGGTGGGGGCTGGTCGCGCCCACGCGGCGGCAGCCGCAAATCGACACAGCCCCGCGCCCCTAGAAGAAGGGGCGTTGCAGTGCGCGCCCCTTCTTTTAGGCGCGGGGAACTGCGCGAGCAACCACGACGGCGCCGCAGCCGCACATCGATACACCCCGCGCCCCCTACGGAGCGCTCCACGACGGGTCGGCCAAGAGCTACTGTTCGGCCAAGATCAGCGCCCAGACGGTCTTGCCGTGGGTCCCCCTGCTCCACACCCCCCACGCCGCCGCGATCGTCTCCACCAGATGCAGGCCCCGGCCCGTCTCGTCGTTCTCCCGGACGATGCGCAGGCGGGGCTCCGCGCGGCCCTCGTCCGAGACCTCTATCAGGCAGGAGCCGTCCGCCAGGGCCGTCACCGCCACCTCGAACTCCCGCTCCAGCAGGGGGCCGTGGCGGACGACGTTGGTGGCCAGTTCGGAGACGAGGAGCAGGGCGTCGCCGACCGCCGGGGTGTCCGGGCCGTGCCCCCACGCGGCCAGATGGTCCCGGACCCGGTGCCGGGCCAGGCCGATGGACGCCGGGTGCCGCGGGAGCCGGAAGGCGTTGCGTCTCAGCACGTCTGCTCCTCACCCCGCGCGCACCTGAGTCTCCTGGTGCGCGCCGGGTGTCAGCCCGTCAGATCCAGCTCAGACTCCACAGGCGGAAGATGCCCGTACTGTCCGTGAGGTACTGGGCTCCACCCACGTCCTCGCTGCTGAGGACGTAGTCCGTGCGCTGCCACAGCGGGATCAGCGGGACATCGTTCGCCACGTCCGTCTGGACGTTGCGGAAGTCCTGCTCGGCCCGGCTGCGGTCGGCGTACTGCTGGCTGTTCTGGAGGAGGTTGTCGACGGCCTTGTTGCTGTAGCCGGTGCTCATCACGGAATCGCTGCCGACCAGAGAGGCGCCGAAGGTGTCCGGGTCGGGGTAGTCGGCTGCCCAGCCGACCGCCCAGGCGTCCATCTTCCCCTGGGCCCACGACTTCTGGAAGTCGGTCCACTCGTATCCCTTGACGGCGACCTTGAACAGGCCGCCCGCCTCCAGCTGCTTCTTCAGCGCGGCCGCCTCCTCGGCTCCGGCGCCGTGGCCGATGCCGTAGCCGAAGGAGAACGTGACGGGGGTGCTGACGCCGGCCTCCTCCAGCAGCGCCTTCGCCTTGGCGACGCTCTGGGTCGGGTAGGTGTCGAAGAAGGACGTGGTGTGGCCGGTGAGGCCGGCCGGGATCAGCGAGTACAGCGGCGACACCGTGCCGTCGTACACGGTCGAGGCCAGGTCCTCGCGGTTGATCAGCCAGGCGAGGGCCCGGCGGACCAGCACGTCGTGCAGGGGCGAGCTCTTGCGGGTGTTCAGGTACAGGTTGCGGGTCTCGGAGCTGTCCGACTTCAGGACGCGCTGGCCGGGGTCGCTCGGCGAGAGCTTGGAGACCATGCTCGGCGGCAGCGTCCGGGTCGCCACGTCGATCTGCTTGGCCTTGTACGCGCCGGCGAGCTTGGCCGAGTCGGCGTAGTAGTCCAGCTCGATGGGGCGGCCGGTGCCGCTCAGCTCACCCTTGTAGCTGCCGTTGGGCCGCAGGGTGGCCCGCTTGTCCTTCGTGTACGACGTCAGCTTGTACGGGCCGGTGCCGTCCACCGAGTTGTCGGTGCGCAGCTTGTCCGCCGGGTACTTGTCCTTGTCGACGATCGCGCCGGCGCCGGTGGCCAGCTTGAACGGGAACGTCGCGTCCGGGGACGACAGGTGGAAGGTGACGGTCTTGCCGGAGGCGGTCACCGAGCCGAGCGTCGAGAGCAGGGAAGCCGGGCCGACATCGGAGTTGATCTTCTTGACCCGGTCGAAGGAGTACTTCACGTCCTCGGCGGTCATCGCCCGGCCGCTCGGGAAGGTGATCCCGTCGCGCACCACACAGCGGTACGTCCGGAGGCCGGAGTCCGTGAAGTCACAGCTCTTGGCGGCGTCCGGGACCGGCTGGACACCGCTGGGCTCGAAGGTCAGCAGTGTCTGGAAGACGTTGTTGAACAACGCCCAGGAACCGGCGTCGTAGGCGCCGGCCGGGTCGAGCGAGGTGACGGCGTCGGTCGTGCCGACGGTAATCGTCTTGTTCTTGTTCTCCTGCGACGGCAGCAGCTGCCAGCCGCCGATTCCCACGACCGCCAGAACGACAAGTGTCACGAGAATCCGCATGCGAACAGATCGCATGGTTGGTGCCCTCCCCAGGACCAGCACGAGTCCGCTCCAGGCCCTACCCAGGCCCTCCGCATATGCCACTCCCCTAAGTGACGCGGCTCACCTAATCACAGGTGTTTCATGTGGGGGAAGAGTGATCTGACTAGATGAGGAAGAACTTACCGAGGCCTTGTTTCCGCCGGATTTCACAGCTCCTCCACAGCGAGCGGGAGGCGGTTTCGGTCAGGTCTGTTTCGACGCCAGTTCGATGACCGTGATGTCCGACGGGGCGCCCACCCGGGTGGGCGGACCCCAGGCGCCGGCGCCCCGGGAGACGTACAACCGGGTGTCGCCGTAGCGGTCCAGACCGGCGACGGTCGGGTTGGCCGCCGCCGCGATGAAGTTGCCCGGCCAGAGCTGGCCGCCGTGGGTGTGGCCGGAGAGCTGGAGGTCGACGTGGTGACGGACCACCGATGGCCAAACGCCGCACCAACGGCGGTTCAAACCTTCCTGAGGCCCTTCGCCGCGGTGTGCCGCCGGCGCAGGAGGTACGTAGCCCTGCGTGCCCGCCCAGACCATACGGACGAGTTACCGAACGACAGGGCCTTGGAGAACGGGACCAAACCCGCAAGGGCCCAAGGCACCTCACCCATCCCGTCTTAGCGAGACAGATACCTGGATCAAGCCGGCTGCGCTCCGCTGCGCCAGGCGAAGCCGGATCATGAATCGATCACTGCAGAGAGCATCCACGGTCAGAGCCGGCCTCCGGCGGGGGTGCTCAGGCTCCTGGATGGCGGGGCGCCGTCCGCGAGTGACGGCGAGCATTGGCGTGTGCGGGGTGGGGCAAGGATCGCGGTAAGAGCCTGAGTGGTCCATTCCCGTCGTACGACCGCCCTGACAGACTCTCCGCGCTGCGGGAACGAGGTGCAGTGATGTGGTGGGGGGATGCAGGTGTTGGTGGACATCATCGACTGGATCTGTACGGCCATCGCACGGCTCGTGACCTTCGGGTCAGGAGCTGTCCACAAGAACGACGACAGGGCCTCCGGGAACCGCTCGGAATGGGGTCAATCCCCGAGCTACCAGGAGGTCCTGCCTTCATGCGCGTACCGCCGGAAGATCACCCGCCCAGGAACTCCGTTCGACCCACGCGTTCCAAGAACGGTTGAGATACGGCTTCTGAGGGGCTGGTGAGCCGCGGGTCATCGGAGGGTGCGGGTGAACTGGTATGCGCTCTGGGAGGTGCCACTGCAGCTGTCGGAGAGCTGTCCGTTGGTTGCGCAGGCCTTGTCTCGGCCCAATGACCAGAAGGAGAGCTCCTGGATGCCCTTAGAGGCTGCGAAGTTGGCGAGCGTGGACGCGTTGGCGGTGGTGAACACTTCGGCCTGGGTGTCGTTGACCCCGATCATCGGAGTGTTTCCTTCCATGGCCCACAGCTGTGCGGAGGTCTTGGTCGTCCAGATCTTGCCGAGTTGGGTGTGCAGAGCAGTTGCCGCATCGGTTGCGGCCTTGCCCATGTCCATGGCCGATCCGTAGTCCATCGTCATGATGTTGACGAGGTTCACGGTCAGCGCGTTGCTCTTCGCGTTGTTGAGCAGCGCGATGGCGTTCTGCTCCAGGCCGGTGGGATTGACGGGGAGCGTGTACTGGACGTCGAGATGGCGTCCCGCTGCCGCGTATTCGCTCTGCAACTGCGCGAGAGCCTTGTTCCGCCGGTCGTTGGCAGCGGTGTTGTCGAGTGTCGAGCCTTCGATGTCGAGGTCGATGCGGGTGAGGTTGAGGCTGTCCACCACCCGCTTGTACTGGGCTTTGAGAGAGGAGACCGAGGTACAGGCAGCACCCAGTTCCGTCCCTGAAGCACCTCCGAAGGAAACGATGACGTCTCCGCCCGCCGCGCGCAGCGAGTTGACGGCGGAGGTCCAGGAGGCGTCGGTGATGGACGTGTCACCGTTGAAGGTTGCGTTGCAGCCGTTCCCGGCGATGACAAAGGCCAGGGTGAAGTACTTCTGCCCCGTGGCGTTGCGGGCGTTGGCGAGAGCCGACGGGGAGTTCCACGTTTCCGCGTAGGGCGCCGAGTACCGGGCAGGGAAGCCAGGGCCCGGGTTGGCTGCGGCCGGGGCGGCAGATGCCGGGGCGGCCAGGACAGCGACCGTGGTGCTGACCGTGGCGGCAATGCCCAGCAAGTATCGGCCGATTCGACGCATGGGTCCTCCAGATGCAGCGCGGCACGAGCCGGCGAGGGGAAGGGTTCATGTATCTGAACATTTTCTGTTCACATGAACAGCGGCGAGTGCCATTAAGGCCTAGACCAATGCCGCCGTCAAGCCTGCCTCAGAAATTTCCGTAGCCGATCGACCCAGCAACTAGTGCTGATCGCCGCCTCGTTGAGACAAGTTGCGCTTTGGCCTCGATCTCTCGTGACGGCTGGTCAGTGCAGCTGGCGGGCCGTTTCGGGTTGTTGGGCTGATGGTGGGCAGTGTGAGGGCCCGGCTGTCGCTTCGGGTGGGCGTCGGCTTCCACGGCTCCGGCGGGGTGGTGCTGCTCGCGGGGAAGGGAATGTGCTGGTCAGTCAGAGTTCGGCAGGGCTTCGAGCCGGGCCGGGGCCTCGGTGATCGCACCGCTCCATGGCCAGTGGCGGGCGAGGCGGAGGATGCGGCGGCGGATGGTGCCCGAAGGTCTTCTTCCAGGTCGCGGCCGCGTCCTGCGTCTCGGAGTGCGCGATGACCAGCACCCCGTCCAGGTCCACGGCCACCTGCCCGCCGGCGTCCGGCGCCGCTTCCCCGGCCGACGTCCACACATATGCACGGACTTGGAGCCCCTTTGACGCCCGGATGTGGGACCCGCCGACCAGCGCGCTGGAGAAGCCCAGGGCGTACGCGCTGCGGAGCTTGGCGAGGAGGACCTCGTGCAGCCGCGGCCATGCCCCGGGAGCCGACTCTGCAGCAGCACCGCACAGTCAACTCCCCAGCCCCGGACTCTACTTGAGCATGAGGCCTGCGAGTATTCTCAAGCTCGGTTCCCTGTGACGAAGAAGCTGCCGTGGCCTGCCGACAGCTGGGCCAGGGGGGCGGCCGCGGGGCCGAGGTCCTGCACGCTGCCGTCGACGAGGTCGCCGACCACCGCGATCAGGTCGGGCTGTGTGGCGTTGATCGTGTCGACGACCCGCTGCGCGAAGCCGCGGCGGGAGGGGGCGGGGGTGGGATCTTCAGTGCGGGTGGGCGGGAGTTCTTCGCGCAGTTCCCCGCGCCCCTGATGGGGCCCACCGGTCCGTGACAACAGTTGCTCGTCGTCGTGGCTTGGCGCGCCCACGCGGCGGTAGCCGCAAATCGAATACAGCCCCGCGCCCCTCACGGGGCGCTTCAGTGCACGGCGCAGCTGCGGTCGTACCCCCTCCCCCGCCACCACCGCCGGCAGCAGGTACAGGGACAGGACCATCCACAGGAAGCCCGGCCAGGCCAGGGTGCGCTGGAGGGCGAACGGGGCGTGGCCCACCTCTGTGAAGAGGGCCGCGAACATCAGGACCGGGCCGGCGACGAACAGGGCGGTGCCCAGCCGGCGCGGCCGGCCCCACCGCGTGGTCGTGTCGCGCACCAGGCGGCGCCACAGGTACCGGTACAGAGCCGTCACCACGGCCAGGGCGAGAAGCCCGAAGACGATGATCGCCCTGCCGTCTCCTCTTCCCCTGCCGTTGCTATGACGTGCGGCGCAGTGCGCGGACTCCGCGCAACCCGATGACCCCGATGACCGTCCCCAATACGAAGGACACGACGGCCAGCGTCAGGTGGATCCAGAAATACGCCGTGGGATGGCCGTTGTCGAAGGCCAGTCCACTGCCGTCCTTGACGAGGTTCTTGACGAAAGTGATCCAGATGAACCAGCTCCACACCCCGAACACAAGCAGGAACCAGGAGACCGGACGGCTGAGCTTCATGCGTTCAGTATCTCCGTCCGCTGTCCGGTTCCGGTTCCGGGGTGGGGTCGGTGACGGGACTTCGCCCTCCGGGGCAGGTACGTTCTCGTCCGTGCCCGCTCCGAAACCGAAGGCCAGCCGTGTTCTGCTGGCCACCTCAGCCGCCCTGATGTCCCTGTCCCTCGCCGGGCCGGCCGCGCTCGCCGCGCCGACCCCCTCGGCGACTCCGTCGGCCACTCCCCCGGCGGACATGTCGACGGTGGGCGGTACCCGGCTGGGTCAGCCCGGTACCCAGGTGAACCTGGCCGCCGGGGTGCCTGTGCTGCCGAAGGACATCACGGGGCGCTCCTGGATCGTCTCCGACGCCGAGTCGGGCGAGGTGCTCGCCGCGCACAACGCGCACTGGCGGCTGCCCCCGGCGAGCACCCTGAAGATGCTCTTCGCGGACACCGTGCTGCCCCGGTTCCCGAAGTCGACCCCGCACAAGGTGGTGCCGGCCGACCTCGCGGGCATCGGCGCCGGTTCCAGCATGGTCGGGATAAAGGAGGGCCAGACCTACACGGTCCACGACCTCTGGCTCGGGGTGTTCCTGCGCTCCGGCAACGACGCCGTGCATGTGCTGTCCGCGATGAACGGCGGGGTCGAGCAGACCGTCCGGGACATGCAGGACCACGCCGACGAGCTCCAGGCGCTGGACACCCATGTGGTGACTCCGGACGGGTACGACCAGCCGGGGCAGGTGTCGTCGGCGTACGACCTGTCGCTGTTCGCGCGTTCCGGACTGCAGAAGAAGGACTTCCGGGAGTACTGCTCGACCGTGCGGGCCGGTTTCCCGGGCGACACGACGAAGAACGCGAAGGGCAAGTCGGTCCGTGGGACCTTCGAGATCCAGAACACCAACCGGCTGCTGAGCGGTGACACCGACGTCCCGGTGTACCAGGGCATCGCGGGGGTGAAGAACGGCAACACCACCAACGCCGGCGCCACCTTCACCGGGGTCGCCGAGCGCGACGGCAGGGTGCTGCTGGTCACCGTGATGAACCCGGAGAAGAAGGAGCACAACGAGGTCTACAAGGAGACCGCCAAGCTGTTCGACTGGGGTTTCCAGGCGGCCGGCAAGGTGACTCCGGTGGGGGAGCTGGTGCCGCCGAAGGGGGCCGTGGGGTCCAGTGCCGAGCCGCAGGCCTCCGCCGTCGGCAAGGACGCCGAGGCGAGCTCGAAGCCGGTGGCCGCCGCCTCCGCCGAGGGCTCCGGCGGGATCGGGGTCGCGCTGGCGATCGCGGGCGGGGCGCTGGTGCTGCTGCTGGGCGCGGCGTTCCTGGTCAACCGCCGTTGGCCGCTGCCGGATCTGGTGCGCCGACGGACTCGTCCCTGAACTCGGTGCTGCTCTCCTCCGCCGTCCAGGCGGCGGAGTACAGGACGATCCTGGCCGTGAAGTTGATCCACAGCAGCAGGGCCACCGGGACGCCGAACGCGCCGTACATGCTCTTCCCGGCGACGCCCTGGATGTAGCCGCTGAGCAGGAGCTTGAGGAGTTCGAAGCCGACGGCGCCGATCAGGGCCGCGACCAGCAGGCGGCGGCGCGGCGGTTCGACGCCGGGCAGCAGGGTGAGGACGTAGAGCAGGAGCAGGAAGTCGGCCGTCACGGCGACGACGAACGCGGCGGTACGGAGCAGGAGGCTGCCCCAGCTGTGTTCGGCGATGCCGAGCTGCCGGGCCGTCCAGCCGACCGCCGCCGAGGCGATGGTGGACACGGCGAGCGTGACGAGCACGGCGCCGCCGAAGCCGATCAGGATCACGCCGTCCTTGGCCTTGGCGAGGATCGGGTTCTGGTCCTTGTCGGGCAGCTGCCACACCGCGCGCAGGCAGTCCCGCATCTGGCCGACCCAGTTGATGCCGGTGAACAGCAGGACGGCACCGGCGATCAGGCCGACCGTGCCGGCGTTCTGGACCAGGGAGTGGATGTCCAGCTGGTCGGAGATGCCGGGCACCTGGTCGGCGATCTTCTTCTGGAGGTCCTGCTGCCGGGACTCGCTGAGCGTGGCGGCCCCGATCGCGGCGCCCACGGTCAGCAGCGGGAAGATCGAGATGAAGCTGATGAAGGTCATGGCCGCGGCCAGCCGGGACCACTTCACCCGGTCGAGCCGCTCGTACGACCGCCACACGTGCGTGGTCATGAGCCAGCCCACGAGCGGGCCGACGACGGGGAGTCTTCTCAGCCAGTCCATGATCCGACTCTGCCCCCTCCGCGGAACACCAATGTACGCGTGCCCCAGAAGCGCAGGATCGTGGCCAGCGCCATCCCGACGACCGCGCCGGAGACGGTGTCGGCGCGCTGCGAGGTGAGCCCGAGTCCGTAGTGGCTGACCGCGAGGCAGACCAGCTGGACCAGGGCGCCGGCGAGGTTCACGGCGACGAAGACGGCGTAGGGGCGCACCCCGGTTGCACGCGCGTGACGGTAGGTGCCGCAGGCGTTGCCGAGGTAGGCGACCGTGCAGCCCGCCACGAAGGACAGGGACTTGGCGGTGAGCGGGTCGAGGGCGGCCGGACCGCGCAGCCAGCTGAAGAGGCCGAGGTCGACGGCGTAGGCGAGCAGGCCGACGGCGGCGAAGCCGATCAGCTCGCGCCGGTCCGTGCTCACCAGTGGGCCACGGCGAGGCCGTACATCGCCAGCCAGGCCAGACCGATCAGGGCGAGGGCGCGGTCGCCCAGGACGACGTCCTCGGGTTCGCCGGCGGTGCCCCGGTCGGCGAAGACTGCGTACCGCAGGATCGCCAGGATGAAGGCGACCATGGACAGCTGGCGCCAGGGCAGCAGGCCGGCGACGGGCCCGCGGTGGCCCTCCAGGGCCCACAGGCAGTAGGCGAGGACGGCGACTCCGGCGGCCAGCTGCCAGACGAAGCGGAGGTAGCCGGTGGTGTACTCGGTGAGCAACGCGCGCGTGGCGCCCGCCTTCCCGGCCATCTGCACGGCCTCGGAGTAGCGCTTGGCCGACACCATGAAGAGCGCGCCGAAGCCGGTGGTGATCAGGAACCAGCGGGACAGCGGGATGCCCAGCGCGACCCCGCCGATCATCGCCCGCATCAGGAAGCCGGTGGTGACGACGACGAGGTCGACGACGAGGACGTGCTTCAGAGCGACGCAGTACGCCAGTTGCATGCCCAGGTAGGCGGTCAGCAGGACGGGGACGAGCGGCGGGGTCAGCCGGGCCGCGAGCAGCGGTGCCAGGACCGCGAGGACGCCTCCCACGGCGTAGGCGACGGGGACCGGGACCTGACCGGCGGCGACCGGGCGGCGGCACTTGACGGGGTGGGCGCGGTCGGCCTCGGCGTCCCGGGCGTCGTTGATCAGGTAGACGGCGGCGGCACAGGCCGTGAAGAGGGCGAAGGTCAGGGTGAGGCGGGCGAGGGCGTGCCCGGAGAAGAGCTGTCCGGCGGCGGCCGGGGCGGCGATGACGAGGGTGTTCTTGACCCACTGCTTGGGGCGGGTGGTCCTCAGCAGGCCGCGGAGTACGCCGGGGAGGGTGACGGGGGCCCGGGGTGGTGCGGACGGCCGGGCGGAGTGGGCGCGCTGCTCGTGCAGAGTCGTTTCAGCAACGCCCTCGGCCGGACCCTTCGCCGGCGTCGTCTCGGCAACGCCCTCCGCTGCGGCGTGCGCGGTCTCAGTCACGCCCGCCTCCGCTCATCCAGCGCGCCCCGGCGCGGGCCGTGAGCGCCCCCAGGGCCGCGCCCGCCGCCACGTCCGTCGGGAAGTGCACGCCGACGACCAGCCGGGACAGGCACATGGCGGCCGCGAGGGGCCCGAGGGCGGGCACGCCGAGCGCCCCGAAGGCGACGGCGGCGGCCGCGGCGGAGGTGGCGTGCGAGCTGGGGAAGGAGTGCCGGCCCGCGGTGCGCATCCGGGGCCGGACATGTGCGGGGCGCGCCCGGCGCACGACCCGTTTGACGCCCATGCTGCCGAGGTGCGCACTCGCGACGAGCGCCGTGCCGCGCAACCAGGCGCCGCGCCGCGCGCCGTCCACGGCGGCACCGGCGAGGCCCGCCGCGAGCCAGAGCGCGCCGTGCTCACCGGCGAGGGAGAGACCGCGCGCGGCCGACGCGACGCGTGGATCGGCGCCGCAGGCGTGCAGTGCGGAGAGGATCCGGTGGTCCATGTCGTCCATTGGACTCACTGTTCACCTTCACCCCGCCAAAGCTACGACCATATTGAGCGACATTCCGATAATCACCCGTTTCGGGGAGTCAGGTGATCTTCCGTAACCAATCCCCTATAGCTCCCATAACACCCATACGGCAGCGATACGGTCGTCCCTATGCCTGGAAAGCCTGAAGGGCCCGCAGGTCCCGCCGCGCCCGAGACCACCGTCCCCGTCACCGGCTGGGGCCGCACCGCCCCCACCGCCGCCCGCCTGATCCGCCCCCGGACCTACCAGGAGGCGGCGAACGCGGTCCGGACCTGCGGGGCGCGCGGCGGTATCGCGCGGGGCCTCGGGCGGGCCTACGGCGACGCGGCGCAGAACGCCGGCGGTGCCGTGCTCGACATGACGGGCCTCGACCGCATCCACGCCATCGACGCGGACGGCGGCACCGTGCTGTGCGACGCCGGGGTCTCCTTGCACCGCCTGATGGAGGTGCTGCTGCCGCTCGGCTGGTTCGTCCCGGTGACCCCGGGGACCCGCCAGGTGACGGTGGGCGGCGCGATCGGCGCCGACATCCACGGCAAGAACCACCATGTCTCGGGATCGTTCTCCCGTCACGTGCTGTCCTTCGAACTCCTCACCGCCGACGGCCAGGTCCGCACGGTGAGCCGCGGCACCCCGCTGTTCGACGCGACGGCCGGCGGCATGGGTCTGACCGGAGTGATCCTCACGGCGACCGTCCGCCTCCTCCCCGTCGAGACGTCGTACATGTCCGTCGACACCGAACGCGCCGCGGACCTCGACGACCTGATGGCCCGTCTGACCGCCACCGACCACCGCTACCGCTACTCGGTCGCCTGGATCGACCTGCTGGCGCGCGGGGCGTCGACCGGGCGCGCGGTGCTCACGCGCGGCGACCACGCGCCCCGGGAAGCGCTCGGCAAGGGCACCCGCGCCGGGCGCGCCCCCCTCGCCTTCCGCCCCCGCACCCTCCCACCCGCCCCCGCCCACGTCCCCGACGGTCTCCTGGGCCGCACCACCGTCGGCCTCTTCAACGAGCTCTGGTACCGCAAGGCCCCCCGCGCCCGCGTCGGCCAACTCCAGCCCATCTCCGCGTTCTTCCACCCCCTGGACGGCGTCCCGCACTGGAACCGCGTCTACGGCCGGGCCGGCTTCGTCCAGTACCAGTTCGCCGTCGGACACGGCCAGGAGGCCGCCCTGCGCCGGATCGTGGCCCGGATCTCCGAACGCCGCTGCCCGTCCTTCCTCGCCGTCCTCAAACGCTTCGGCGACGCCGACCCCGGCTGGCTCTCCTTCCCCGTGCCCGGCTGGACCCTCGCCCTCGACATCCCAGCCGCGCTGCCCGGCCTCGGCGCCTTCCTCGACGAACTGGACGAGGAGGTCGCGGGCGCCGGCGGCCGCGTCTACCTCGCCAAGGACGCCCGGCTCCGCCCCGACCTGCTCACCGCGATGTACCCACGGCTCGCGGACTTCCGCGCCCTGCGCGCGGAGCTGGACCCACGCGGGGTCTTCGTCTCCGACCTGTCCCGCCGTCTCGGTCTCTAGTCCTCCTCTAGTCCTCCTCTAGCCCTCAGGAGTTGCCGTGAAGGACGCCTTCGGAATGCCCCAGTCCCTGCTCGTCCTCGGCGGTACGTCGGAGATCGCGCTGGCCACCGCGCGCCGGCTGATCGCCCGCCGCACCCGCACGGTCTGGCTGGCCGGCCGCCCCTCCCCCGCGCTCGAACAGGCCGCCGAGCAACTGCGCGCCCTCGGCCCCGACGTCCACACCGTCCCCTTCGACGCGCTCGACCCCGAGTCCCACGAGACGGCCCTCGGCAAGGTCTTCGCCAACGGCGACGTCGACCTGGTCCTGCTCGCCTTCGGCATCCTCGGCGACCAGGCGACCGACGAACGCGAGCCGGTGAACGCCGTGCGCGTCGCCCAGACCAACTACACCGGCGCCGTCTCGGCCGGCCTGGTCAGCGCACGAGCTCTGCAGGCCCAGGGCCACGGCTCCCTGGTGGTCCTCTCCTCGGTCGCCGGGGAACGGGCCCGCCGCTCCAACTTCATCTACGGCTCAAGCAAGGCGGGCCTGGACGCGTTCACCCAGGGCCTGGGCGACGCCCTGCACGGCACGGGCGTGCACGTCATGGTCGTCCGACCGGGGTTCGTGCGGTCGAAGATGACGAGAGGCCTGGAGGAAGCCCCGCTCGCCACGACCCCGGAGGCGGTGGCGACGGCGATCGAGATCGGCCTGCGCAGGCGCTCGGAGGTGGTGTGGGTGCCGGGCACGCTGCGCGTGGTGATGTCGGTACTGAGGCATGCGCCGCGGTCGGTCTTCCGGAGGTTGCCGATCTAGTTCCGCCCACTGGGGGCGCCCCCTTGGGGGCGCGGGGCT
The DNA here is from genome assembly GCF_019091475.1 of Streptomyces sp. GbtcB6. NCBI lineage: Bacteria > Bacillati > Actinomycetota > Actinomycetes > Kitasatosporales > Streptomycetaceae > Streptomyces > Streptomyces sp. GbtcB6. The sequence continues at coordinate 59,696 of NZ_JAGXJL010000035.1, forward strand.
GTAGTCGATATGCGGCTGCCGCCGCGTGGGCGCGACCAGCCCCCACCGACCCGCAGGCTACCGACTTGCGATGGTCCCCCGCTGCTCCACATGCCCCACCTGAGGCGGAACAACAGAGCCCCCGAAGACGTAGTCACGCAGCTTCCGCCACACGCCGTCCGCCCCCTGCTCGTACAACGCGAACCCGGTGCAAGGCCACGCGGCCTCGTAGTCGGCAAGCTCGGCGAACGCCCGGTCCATGGCGGCCTCGTCGATCCCATGAGCGACGGTCACATGCGGGTGGTACGGGAACTGCAGTTCCCTGGCGAGCGGCCCCGCCTCGTCCCGCACCTGTGCCTGGAGCCAGGCACAGTCCTCGGCCCCCTGGACGACCCTGACATAGACCACCGGCGACAGCGGCCGGAACGTACCCGTACCGCACAGCCGCATCGGGAACGGCCGGCCGACCGCGGCGACCTCGCTCAGGTGGGCTTCCACAGCGGCCAGCGACCCCTCCGCGATCTCCGCCGGAGGCAACAACGTGACGTGCGTGGGGATGCCGTGGGCCGCGGCGTCGCCGAAGCCCGCGCGCCGCTCCTGGAGCAGGCTGCCATGAGGCTCCGGGACCGCGATCGACACGCCGATCGTTACGGTCCCCACGTCATCTCCCGTCGGTCGTGGTGGGCGGACGCATGTCGGGTTCGTACCCGGCCGTCCGGCTATCGACTGTACGGCCACGGCCGCCTCCCGGGCAGCCGTGGCCGAAGTGATGTGCAGCGCTTCGTTTCGCTCAGTGCTTGGCGGGCAGGAAACCGACCCTGTCGTAGGCCTGGGCCAGGGTCTCGGCCGCGACGGCGCGGGCCTTCTCCGCGCCCTTGGCCAGGATCGAGTCGAGGGTCTCCGAGTCGTCCAGGTACTGCTGGGTGCGCTCCCGGAACGGGGTGACGAACTCGACCATGATGTCGGCGAGGTCCGTCTTGAGCGCGCCGTACATCTTGCCCTCGTACTCCTGCTCCAGCTCGGCGATCGACTTGCCGGTGAGGGTGGAGTGGATGGTGAGGAGGTTGGAGACGCCCGGCTTGTTCTCGGCGTCGTAGCGGATCACGGTCTCCGTGTCGGTGACCGCGCTCTTGACCTTCTTCGCGGTCGCCTTCGGGTCGTCGAGGAGGTTGATGAGGCCCTTCGGCGTGGACGCCGACTTGCTCATCTTGATCGACGGGTCCTGGAGGTCGTAGATCTTCGCCGTCTCCTTGAGGATGTACGGCTTCGGGATGGTGAAGGTCTCGCCGAAGCGGCCGTTGAAGCGCTCGGCGAGGTCGCGGGTGAGCTCGACGTGCTGGCGCTGGTCCTCGCCGACCGGCACCTCGTTGGCCTGGTAGAGCAGGATGTCGGCGACCTGGAGGATCGGGTACGTGAACAGGCCGACGCTCGCGCGGTCCGCGCCCTGCTTGGCCGCCTTGTCCTTGAACTGGGTCATCCGGCTGGCCTCGCCGAAGCCGGTGAGGCAGTTCATGACCCAGGCGAGCTGGGCGTGCTCGGGGACGTGGCTCTGCACGAAGAGGGTGCAGCGGTCCGGGTCCAGGCCGGCCGCGAGCAGCTGGGCGGTGGCGAGCCGGGTGTTGGCGCGCAGGTCGGCGGGGTCCTGCGGGACCGTGATCGCGTGCAGGTCCACGACCATGTAGAAGGCGTCGTGGGACTCCTGGAGGGCTACCCACTGGCGGACGGCGCCGAGGTAGTTGCCCAGGTGGAACGAGCCGGCGGTGGGCTGGATGCCGGAGAGCACGCGGGGTCGATCAGAGGCCATGTTCACCATTCTCTCAGAGGGCGAGGGGGTGGATGGCCCATGACGGGTGGAGTGGTTTCGGAGCGCGGGGGACTGCGGGCCCGGTGGGGGCTTGTCGCGCAGTTCCCCGCGCCCCTTTCAGGGGCGCTGCCCCTGACCGGCGTCGATCAGCCCAGGTCGATCTCCGGGTACAGCGGGAAGCCCGCGACCAGGTCCGTCGCGCGCTGGGCGATCTCCGTCGACACCTTCTCGTCCAGGACGTGGGAGGCCTTGCTCGGTGCTCCCGACTTCGTCGTGCCCGGCTCGGTCGCGGTCAGGACGCGGTCGATCAGGCCCGCGACCTCGTCCATCTCGGCCGTACCGAGACCACGGGTCGTGAGCGCCGGGGTGCCGATGCGGATGCCGGAGGTGTACCAGGCGCCGTTCGGGTCGGCCGGGATCGCGTTGCGGTTGGTGACGATGCCGGAGTCGAGCAGGGCCGTCTCGGCCTGGCGGCCGGTGAGGCCGTACGACGTCTCGACGTCGATCAGGTTGAGGTGGTTGTCCGTGCCGCCGGTGACCAGGGTGGCGCCCCGGCGCATCAGGCCGTCGGCCAGCGCGCGCGAGTTGTCGACGATGCGCTGGGCGTAGTCCTGGAAGGCGGGCTGCCGGGCCTCGGCGAGGGCGACGGCCTTGGCGGCCATGACGTGCGGGAGGGGGCCGCCGAGGACCATCGGGCAGCCGCGGTCGACCTGGTCCTTGAGGGAGTCGTCGCACAGGACCATGCCGCCGCGCGGGCCGCGCAGCGACTTGTGGGTGGTCGTGGTCACGATCTGGGCGTGCGGGACCGGGTCGAAGTCGCCGGTCAGGACCTTGCCGGCGACCAGGCCCGCGAAGTGCGCCATGTCGACCATGAGGGTCGCGCCGACCTCGTCGGCGATCTCCCGCATGATCCGGAAGTTCACCAGGCGGGGGTACGCCGAGTAGCCCGCGACGAGGATCAGCGGCTTGAAGTCACGGGCCTGGGCGCGCAGCGCGTCGTAGTCGATCAGGCCGGTGGCCGGGTCGGTGCCGTAGGAGCGCTGGTCGAACATCTTGCCGGAGATGTTGGGGCGGAAGCCGTGGGTGAGGTGGCCGCCCGCGTCCAGGGACATGCCGAGCATCCGCTGGTTGCCGAAGGCCTGGCGCAGCTCGGCCCAGTCGGCCTCGGAGAGGTCGTTGACCTGGCGGGCGCCGGCCTTCGCCAGGAAGGGGACCTCGACGCGGTCGGCGAGGACGGCCCAGAAGGCGACCAGGTTGGCGTCGATACCGGAGTGCGGCTGGACGTAGGCGTGCTGCGCGCCGAACAGCTCGCGGGCGTGCTCGGCGGCGAGCGCCTCGACGGTGTCGACGTTGCGGCAGCCGGCGTAGAAGCGGCGGCCGACGGTGCCCTCGGCGTACTTGTCGCTGAACCAGTTGCCCATCGCGAGCAGGGTCGCCGGGGAGGCGTAGTTCTCGGAGGCGATCAGCTTGAGCATCTCGCGCTGGTCGGCGACCTCCTGGCCGATGGCGTCCGCGACCCGCGGCTCGACCGCGCGGATGACGTCGAGGGCGGCGCGGTAGGCCTTGGACTCGGTGGACAGGGGCGCAGACGTGTCAGACATTCGGGACCTCCGGACATGGCGTTCGGCATTCACGGTTCGGCCCAGGCGCACGGCACTCGGTCAGGACGCGGGCCGCTCCCCGATGGTCGGTCCCATCCCAGCGCGCCAGTCACGGCCCGTGGATCACATTACCGGGCACGCCGGGCCCGAGGGCCGTGGCGTCCACCAGTCGGGCAGGGGCAGAGGGTAGGAAAGGGGGCAGTCCCACCGCGTCCCCTGGAGTCGCCGTGACCACTACGGAAGCCCTCATCGCCGCCGCCGACGCGCACAGCGCGCACAACTACCACCCGCTGCCGGTGGTGATCGCGACGGCCGACGGCGCCTGGATGACGGACGTCGAGGGGCGCCGGTACCTGGACTTCCTGGCCGGCTACTCGGCGCTGAACTTCGGGCACGGCCACCCGCGTCTGGTCGCGGCGGCGAAGGCGCAGCTGGAGCGGGTGACGCTGACGTCCCGGGCCTTCCACCACGACCGGTTCGCCGCGTTCTGCACCCAGCTGGCCGAGCTGTGCGGGATGGAGATGGTGCTGCCGATGAACACGGGGGTGGAGGCCGTGGAGACGGCGGTGAAGACCGCCCGGAAGTGGGGGTACCGGGTCAAGGGCGTACCGGCGGAGATGGCGAAGGTCGTGGTGGCGGGCGGGAACTTCCACGGGCGTACGACGACCGTGATCAGCTTCTCCACGGATCCGGAGGCGCGGGCGGACTTCGGGCCGTACACGCCCGGCTTCGAGATCGTGCCGTACGGGGACCTGACGGCGATGCGGGCCGCGATGACCGAGAACACGGTCGCGGTGCTGCTGGAGCCGATCCAGGGCGAGTCGGGGGTCATCGTGCCGCCGGCGGGCTATCTGGCGGGGGTGCGGGAGCTGACCCGGGAGCGGAACGTGCTGTTCGTCGCCGACGAGATCCAGTCGGGGCTGGGCCGGACCGGGCGGACGTTCGCGTGCGAGCACGAGGGGGTCGTACCGGATGTGTACGTGCTCGGGAAGGCGCTCGGGGGCGGGGTGCTGCCGGTGTCGGCGGTGGTGGCGAGCGCGGAGGTGCTCGGGGTGTTCCGGCCCGGGGAGCACGGGTCGACCTTCGGCGGGAATCCGCTGGCCTGTGCGGTGGGGCTGGAGGTGATCGCGATGCTGCGGACCGGGGAGTTCCAGGAGCGGGCGGCCGAGCTGGGGGAGCTGCTGCACCGGCGGCTTTCGGAGATGACCGGGAGCGGGCGGGTGACGGCGGTGCGGGGGCGGGGGCTGTGGGCGGGGGTGGACGTGGATCCGCAGGTGGGGTCGGGACGGGTGGTCTCGGAGCGGCTGATGGAGCGGGGGGTGCTGGTGAAGGACACGCACGGGGTGACGGTGCGGGTGGCTCCGCCGCTGGTGGTGGAGGAGGAGGATCTGGAGTGGGGGGTGGAGCAGTTGTGGGGGGTGCTGAGCGCCTGAGGGGGTGCCGCCGCGAGTGAGAGCGCGAGTGCCGGTGCGTCGTGGCTTGTCGCGCAGTTCCCCGCGCCCCTGACGGGGCGCTAGAGGATCACGTGCGGCAAGAAGCGGGCGTAGTCGTCCGTCACCAACCCCTGTGACTCGCGGATCCCCAGGCCCGCCGCCTCCTCCCCCACCACCCACGCGCCCAGCACCACGTGGTTGCCGTCGAAGTCGGGGAGCGGGGCCAGCTCCTGGTAGCAGCAGGGCTCTTCGCGTACGACGGGCTCCGCGCCCGGCGCGTGTACCTGGACGCCCGCGCCCTCGCGGCCCAGCAGCGGCTTGCTGACGTACCCGCGCTCGGTCGCGAGCTCTCTCGGGCCGTCGACGTACGCCGGGAGCAGGTTCGGGTGCCCCGGACACAGCTCCCACAGGATGGCCAGCAGGGCCTTGTTGCTGAGCAGCATCTTCCAGGCCGGCTCGATCCACATGGTCGTGCCGGTGCCGCCGCCGTTGTCCAGGGTGTCGAGGACGTGGCCGGCGAAGGGGTCGGTGGTGAGCCACTCCCACGGGTAGAGCTTGAAGCAGCCGCGGATGAAGCGGAGTTGGTTGTCGACGAAGCGGCCGGAGAGGGTGTCCCAGCCGATCTCCTCCATGGAGATCCAGTCGGTGGCGAGGCCGGCCTGTTCCGCCGTCTCCTTGAGGTAGGCGACCGTCATCAGGTCCTCGCCGAGTTCGTCGGCGGAGGAGTGGGCGAAGTGCAGCGGGGCGCCGGACGGCAGGAGACGGGCCTGTTCCCGCCAGGCGGCGACCAGGCGTTCGTGCAGGCTGTTCCACTGGTCGGCGCCCGGGAAGCGGTCCGCCATCCAGAACCACTGCGCCGACGCGGCCTCCACCAGGGAGGTGGGGGTGTCGGCGTTGTACTCCAGGAGCTTCGCCGGGCCCCTGCCGTCGTAGCGGAGGTCGAAGCGGCCGTAGAGGGAGGGGAGCTCGGCGCGGCGGTGCCAGGACTCGGTCACGGCGGCGGCCACCCGGGGGTCGGTGACACCGAGATCGGCGAAACGATCCTTCGCCACGATGTGGTCGGCCGCCGCGAGGCACATGGCGTGCAGTTCCTCGACGGTCTCCTCCAGCGTCTCCACCTCGTCGAGAGTGAGGACGTAGTAGGCGCTCTCGTCCCAGTACGGGCGCAGGCTGCCGTCGGGGTGGCGGGTGAGGGGGTAGATCAGCCCCTGTTCCTCGACGGTCCGCTGCCAGTCGGGGCGGGGTTCGGTCGTACGGCGTTCCACGGCGCGGTCAGCCGCCGGAGCTGCCGTGGCCGCTGCCGAAGCCGCCCCGCTTGACGCTGTGGCCACCGCCGGAAGAGCCGCCCGAACCGCTGCGCGGCTTGGTGAAGGAGCCGCCGCTGACCCAGCCGCCCTTCTTCTTGCCGCCGTAGTAGTAGCCCGCGTCGACGGCGGACTTGGTGGAGGTGCAGTTCTTGTCGGAGACGACCTGGTAGCCCTTGGCGGCGGTGTAGCTGTCGCGGTCGACGCAGCGCTTGTCGGGGTCGGACGAGCAGGCGGTCAGGGCGGCGGCCAGCAGGCCCATACCGCCGAGGACGACCGTGCCCGAGCGCAGTTGCCGGCGTGCGTCTGCCATGTTCGTGCTCCCCCGTGCGGTGCGATGTCCGGCGACAGCTTAGACGAGCGGTTTCGAGCCATGACCGAAGGCAGCGACTTGTCATGTCCAGGTAAGAAAATCATGTGAAGTCGCCGGGGTCCTGTCGGCGCACCGCGTCCCGCCGGTACCGTCCAGCTGTCCCCAGGTGAACGATCAACTTCCAAATCTACGCGCGCAGAACAGCCCTACCCCGCAGAACCGCATTTCTCTCTACGCGCGCAGAACGACTCGTGACGCACCACCCGCACCGCCATCCCTCTCGCACCCCCCACCGATGGAGGAATGACAGATGCCCGGCTTCGCCATCCCGCGCCGCAAACTCGCCACGGCCCTGACCGTGCTCGGCCTGCTCGCCGCCGGTGCCGCCGTCCAGGCCACCAGCGCCGCGACCCCCGCCCACGCGGCCACCACCTACAAGGTCCTGTTCGACGACGGCCACGCCGAGGAGGCCGGCAACGCGGACTGGATCATCTCCACCAGCAAGCCCGACCCGCTCTCCCAGGACTCCTCCCCGTCCTCGGACAAGGACTGGACGGGCGCGCTGTCGTCGTGGGGCATCGCCCTGCAGAAGACCGGCAACTACAGCCTGAAGACCGCGACGAGTGCCCTCACGTACGGGGGTTCGTCGGCCACCGACCTGTCGAAGTTCAACGCGCTCGTGCTGCCGGAGCCCAACACCAAGTTCACGACCGCCGAGAAGACCGCGATCATGAACTTCGTGAAGGCCGGCGGCGGTCTCTTCATGATCTCCGACCACACCGGGGCCGACCGCAACAGCGACGGCTACGACGCGGTCGAGATCCTCAACGACCTGATGACCAACAACAGCGTGGACTCGACCGACCCGTTCGGGTTCTCGATCGACTCGCTGGACATCAGCTCCGGCTACCCGGCCGCCATCAGCGACAGCAGCAACGCGGTGCTGCACGGCGGCTTCGGCACGGTCACCAAGAGCCTGATCGCCGACGGGACGACGGCGACGCTCAAGCCCTCCGACAACTCGGCCGTCAAGGGCCTGGTGTACCGCAGCGGCTACTCCGGCAACACCGGCGCCTTCTTCGCCACCAGCACCTTCGGCAGCGGCCGCGTCGCGTTCTGGGGCGACAGCTCGCCCATCGACGACGGCACCGGCCAGTCCGGCAACACGCTGTACGACGGCTGGAACGACACCGGCGCCACCAACGCCGCCCTCGCCCTCAACGCCACCGCCTGGCTGACCGGCGCCAGCTGACGGCCGGGAGACCCGAGGGGAAGGAGCGGGTCCGGGGTTGCCCCGGGCCCGCTTCTTAGTCTCCTCCCGATCACCGCACGCTCCCCTCCCCTACAGTCCCTTTGTGCTCTTCGGAATGGTGTGCGCCCTCGCGGCCGCGATCTGCTTCGGTACGGCGACGGTCCTGCAGGCGATGGCCGCGCGCGCGGCCGGTGACGGCGCCGGCGGGGAGGCCGCGCTGCTGCTGCGGGCCGCGCGGCAGTGGCGGTATGTCGTCGGGCTGGGGCTGGACGGGCTCGGGTTCGTGTTCCAGATCCTCGCGCTGCGGTCGCTCCCCATCTACGCGGTGAGCGCGGCCCTGGCGTCGAGCCTCGCCGTGACGGCGGTGGTCGCGGCGCGGCTGCTGCGAGTGCGGCTGAGCGGGGTGGAGTGGGCCGCGGTGGGGGTGGTGTGCGCGGGGCTCGCGATGCTGGGGCTGGCGTCGGGGCCGGAGGGGGACCGGGCCGGGACCATGACGTTGAAGTGGGTGATGCTGGGGACGGCCGTGGGGGTACTGCTCCTCGGCCTGGCCGGCGGTCGGCTGACCGGGAAGGGGCGGGCGCTGGTCCTGGGCCTCGGGGCGGGGTTCGGGTTCGGGGTGGTGGAGGTGTCGGTGCGGCTGATCGACACCCTGCGACCGGCCGAGTTGCTCACCAACCCCGCGACCTATGCGCTGCTGATCGGGGGCGGCGGCGCCTTCATGCTGCTGACCTCGGCCCTCCAGCGGGGCTCGGTGACCACGGCGACGGCCGGCATGGTCATCGGCGAGACGATCGGCCCGGCGGCGGTGGGGGTGGTGTGGCTCGGGGACCGCACGCGGGAAGGCCTGGCCTGGCTCGCGGTGCTCGGTTTCGCGGTGGCCGTGGCGGGGGCGCTGGCACTGGGCCGGTTCGGGGAGGCGCCGGCCACGGCCGAGGAAGGGTGAGCGGCGGGCCGCGTCCAGGCCACCGGGGGCGTCAGTCGGCCACGGCGTCACGGGTGCGCTGGTAGTGGCGTCTCGCCTTCATACGGTTGCCGCACACGGCCATCGAACACCAGCGGGCCTTGTTGGTCCTGCTGCGGTCGACGAGGAACAGCCGGCACTCCGGGTTGGCGCACGGCCGCAGCCGGCCGGGCATCGTCTGCTGCACCGCGCTCCACGCCATGATCGCCTCCGCCGCCATCCGGCGTTCCGCGGGCGCGTCCAGCTGCCATGAGACCCCCGCGGGCGAGAGGCGCGGGCGGGAGACGACGTCTTCCAGCAGCGGCGCCAGCGAAGTGGCGGGCCGGGTACCGCGCACCACCTCCTGAAGGGCGTCGCGAGCGGCCACGAGAGTGCGGAGTTCGGCCGCGGTTCCGCTGCCGCCGTGGGCCCGCTGCCAGGACCGGGCCTCCGCCGGGTCCGCCAGCCGGTCCTCGGCGACGCCGTTGACCACCGGCGTGCTGTTGAGGAGCTCCAGCAGCAACGCATCCTGCTGGTCCCGCTGTTCGGGGTCGGCCACCGTCACCCCTCCTAACCGTATCGATTCATTTGACAGGTTACACGAGCAGCCACATACCTAACCTCTTCACTCGCCTTGACAGGTTAGGCGGGTCGTGCTCGACTGGATATATAACCACTAAGGATCGACAGAAGGGTTAGGACCATGGAGCACGCAGTCCACCACCGCACCGCCACCGTCGACGGCCTCGAGGTCTTCTACCGGGAGGCCGGCGACCCGAAGGCACCCGTGGTCGTCCTCCTGCACGGCTTCCCGACCAGCTCGCACATGTTCCGCGGCCTCGTCCCGGCGCTCGCCGACCGCTATCACGTGATCGCCCCCGACCACATCGGGTTCGGCCAGTCCGCGATGCCCGGCCCGCGGGACTTCCCCTACACCTTCGACGCCCTCACCGACGTCACCGCCGGCCTGCTCCGGCACCTGGGTGTCGACCGGTTCGCCATGTACGTGCAGGACTACGGCGCCCCCATCGGCTGGCGGCTCGCCCTCCGGACACCGGAGCGCATCAGCGCGATCATCACGCAGAACGGCAACGCCTACGAAGAGGGGTTCGTCAAGCCGTTCTGGGCCGCCGTCTTCGCCTACGCCACGAACCCGGGGCCGGACACGGAGGCGCCGATGCGGGGCGCGCTGACCGTCGAGAGCACCCGCTGGCAGTACCTCAACGGAGTCGCCGACCCGGCCCTGGTCAGCCCCGACAACTGGGTCCACGACCAGGCGCTCCTTGACCGCCCGGGCAACGACGAGATCCAGCTCAGGCTCTTCCGCGACTATCCCACCAACGTGGACCTCTACCCGCGGGTCCATCAGTACTTCCGCGACTCACAGGTCCCGCTGCTGGCGGTCTGGGGCGCGGGCGACGGGATCTTCGGCCCCGAGGGCGCGGAGGCGTTCCGCCAGGACCTGCCCGACGCCGAGATCCACCTCCTCGACACCGGCCACTTCGCCCTGGAGAGCCACCTCGGCACCATCACCGGGCACATCCGCGACTTCCTCGGCCGCACCCTCGCCTGACACCCGGAGCGCAGCCCCGGCCCCGCCCGCACTCACCCCATCGCTGTCACGATCCCGTCCCACAGCCGGGACCTGGCCTCCAGGGCGACGAGGACGGTCTCGGTGGCCTCGTGCCAGCGCCGGTCGTCGGTGGCGCACAGGTCGGCGACCATCTGTAGGGCCATGGGGGTGTGCTCCTCGCCGTCGACCTCGATGTGACGGGCGAGGTAGTCCCGGAAGAGCGGGAAGCGGTCGGTGCCCTCCTCGTTGACGACCTGGTCGAACATGTCCGGGATCAGGTCCTCGCGGGAGAAGGCGAAGGCGGCGGCCCGGCAGTGCAGCGGGCGGTCGGCGATGATGCCGAAGGTCGTGCGCACGAACTCGGCCGCCGGGGCGGAAACCCGGGCCACCCGCAGGGCCGCCGGCACGTCGTGGCCCTCGGCGAGGAGCGCGACGAAGGTGTCGACGGGGGCGGTGTCGGCCGCAGCCTCGGTCATGGCCGCTCGGTACAGCTCGAAGTGGCTGGTGAAGCCGCCGTTCAGGGCGTCGCTCTCCTCGACCAGCACGATGTCGTTGATGAGCCGGCGGGCCACCGCGGAGCCGCGGGGCACCCAGGGGACGTCGATGCAGGTCAGCTCCCGCTGGAGCGACTTGAGCAGGGACATGAAGTCCCAGACCGCGAACGCGTGGTGGGCCATGAAGACGGCCAGGTTCTCCCGGTCGGATATCCGCTGGTAAAGCGGGTGCGCGGTCACTTCTTTTCGCGCTGATTCGATCACGGAACGCGCCTGATCGATTGCCTGTCGACCCTCATCGGTCAAATTCCAGACGTACCTCGACATGGCGTCCTCCTTCGTTCTGGGACGGCGATCGTGCAACTTTCACGGCCGACCGGCAAGCACTTTCCGGAATTACGGAGGAGTTACCTGAAGTAGCCGTCGGCAGACCACGGCAAGCTCACAGAAAGCGCTGTAAAGAGTTACGATCCGGACACCAAAAAACTCGTTGAATCTTTGAACGCGACTTGTGTCCATTCCGTAAAGGACACCGTGACCAGTAATCCCGTCACCGTCACCGTGGCCTATCACGTGATGCCGGGTCGCGAGGCCGACTTCCACTCGTGGGGGTGGGCCATGCTGGGCGCGAGCGCCCGCCGGCCGGGGTTCCTCGGTGGCGGCGTCCTAGTCGACCAGGAGGCGGAATGGCATGTCGTGTATCGCTTCGCCACCGAAGACTCCGCGCTGGCCTGGGAGAACTCCCCAGATCGCGGAGAGTGGGAGATCCGCGCGGACGGCATCGCCCGGCCCACCGGGCGTCGTAGCGTACGAGGGTCGAAGGCGTGGTTCGACTCGCTGACCGGGCCGCCGCCCGCACCGCCGCCGCCGACACCGCCGGCGAAGTGGAAACTGTGGTTCATCAACATGAGCGCGGTGTTTCCGCCGGTCCTGCTGTTCAATCTGATCGTGCTGCCCTATCTCGGCGGCGTCAATCCGCTCATTCGCACTCTGGTGCTCTGCCTCTGCGTGACAGCGCTTGTCACGTGGATTCTCATGCCGCGACTTCAGCGTTTCTTCAAGAAATGGCTGTATCCCCCGCTCCAGGCGCTGCGCGGGCGGCACAAACGACGGGCCGCATAGGCCCGGGAACGACCCGAGGGAGGTGGGCGGGTGAAGACCCTGCTCATCGACAATTACGACTCGTACACCTACAACCTGTTCCAGCTGATCGCCGAGGTCAACGGCGAGGAACCGGTGGTGATCCGCAATGACGAGCCGGCGCCGCCCGCTCTCGCGGGGTTCGACAACGTGGTGGTGTCTCCGGGGCCGGGGCATCCGGGCGACGGCCGTGACTTCGGCATCAGCGCCCGGATGATCGCCGAGGCCACGGTCCCCGTCCTCGGGGTGTGCCTGGGCCACCAGGGCATCGCGCTCGGGGAGCGGGCCCGGGTGGTGCCCGCCCCGCAGCCGCGGCACGGGCACCTGACCAGGGTGCGGCACGACGGGCGGGACCTCTTCGAGGGGCTGACCCAGGACTTCACCGCCGTCCGCTACCACTCCCTGGCGGTGCAGGAGCCGCTGCCCGCCGCCCTGGAGGCCACCGCCTGGGCCGAGGACGGCGTCCTGATGGGGCTGCGGCACCGCGAACGGCCGCTGTGGGGCGTGCAGTTCCACCCTGAGTCGGTGCTCACCGAGTACGGCCACCGCATGCTGGTGAACTTCCGCAACCTGACCGCCCGCCGGGCCCGCAGAGCACGTACCAAGAACACCGCCGTCCCGCCGGCCGAGGCGGCGATCCCCCGGCCGAGGCCCGCGGCGAGCGCGGCAGGCACGGCCGGGTCCGGCACGGCCGTCCCCCGGCCCCGTCCCGGCGAAGTGCCCGCCTACCGCCTGCACACCCGCCAGGTCGCCGGCGCCGTCGACGCGGAGGCCGCCTTCACCCGCCTCTTCGCCGCCTCGCCCCGCGCCTTCTGGCTGGACAGCTCGCTCGTCGAGGAGGGCCGCTCGCGCTTCTCCTTCCTGGGCGACGACAGCGGCCCGCTCGCCGAGTTCGTGCGGTACGACGTCACGGCCGGACGGTGTGTGGTCGAGCGGGCCGGACGGCCGGCGCGCAAGGTGTCCGCGAGCGTCTTCGACTATCTGAAACGGCAGTTGAGCAGCCGCCGGGTGGACGCGGACGGGCTGCCCTTCGACTTCACCGGCGGCTACGTCGGCTACTTCGGCTACGAGACCAAGGCCGACTGCGGCTCCCCGAACCGGCATCGCGCCGAGACCCCGGACGCCTGCTGGCTGTTCGCGGACCGGCTGATCGCCGTGGACCACGAGGAGGACGTCACCTACGCGGTCTGCCTGGCGGAGGACACCCCGCAGGCCGCACGGGCGGCCGCGGAGTGGCTGGCGGACACGCTGGCCCAGCTGAGCTTCCTGGCACCGGACGCGCCCCGGGCGGCCCCGCCCGCCGCCGGGGAGCCGGACCTGGAGGCCGCCGAGCCGTGGCTGGTCCGCGACCGGGCCACCTACCTCGCCGACATCGAGGCCTGCGGGCGCGAGCTGCGGGCCGGCACCAGCTACGAGGTCTGCCTGACCAACGCGGCCCGGCTGCCCGCCCCGCCCGACCCGTACGCCTTCTACCGGGAGCTGCGCCGCGTCAACCCGGCGCCGTACGCGGCCTTCCTGCGCTTCGGCGAGCTGGACGTGGCCGGTTCCTCGCCGGAGCGGTTCCTGCGGATCACCCGGGACGGCGTGGCCGAGGCCAGGCCCGTCAAGGGGACCGCGCCGCGCGGGGCGACGCCCTTCGAGGACGACCGGCTGCGGGACGCGCTGGCGACGGACGCCAAGACCCGCGCCGAGAACCTGATGATCGTCGACCTGCTCCGCAACGACCTGGGCAAGGTCTGCCGTACCGGAACCGTCCGGGTCCCCCGCCTCATGGCCACCGAGTCGTACGCGACCGTGCACCAGCTGGTCTCCACCGTGACCGGGCGGCTGCGGGCCGGGACGGACGCCGTGGACTGCGTGCGCGCCTGCTTCCCGGGCGGGTCGATGACCGGCGCCCCGAAGCTGCGCACGATGGAGATCATCGACTCGCTGGAGACCGAGGCCCGGGGCGTGTACTCGGGGGCGCTCGGCTACCTCGGGTGCAGCGGCGGCGCGGACCTGAACATCGTCATCCGTACGGCCGTGATGGCGGGCGGCCGGATGCAGCTGGGCGCGGGCGGGGCGATCGTCCTGGACTCCGACCCGGCCGCCGAGTACGACGAGATGCTCCTGAAGACGGCCGCGCAGATGCGGGCGCTGCGGGGGCACACCGCGTCGGCCGCGGCGGACGCCGTGGAGGAGGCCGCCCGATGACCCAGGCCCCCGCCCTCACCGCCACCGCCAACCTCGCCTCCCGTCTCACCGACCTCACCGTGCGGCACGGCTGGCACGACCGCCCCGCCTTCCACCAGGGCCATCGCGCCTGGACCCACGGCGAGGTGCACGACCTCGGGGCGCGGGCCGCCACCGTCCTCGCCGCGCAGGGGGTGGCCCCCGGCGACCGGGTGGTGCTCGCGCTGCCGGACGGGATCGCCTGGGTCGTGGCCTTTCTCGCGGTCGCCCGGCTCGGTGCCGTGGCCGTCCTGGTCAACCCCGAACTGCCCGCGGCCGACCACGCGTTCATGGCCGCCGACACGGAGGCGGCGCTCTGCCTGACCGGACCCGGCCTGGAGGACCGCTTCGGCGAGCACACCCGGCTCGGCGCCGACCAGCTGCTCGCGCTCGCCCCCGCCGCCGAACCGGCGCCCGCGCACCCGGTCGACGCGGACGGCCCGCTGTACGTCCAGTACACGTCCGGGACGACGGGCCGCCCCAAGGGTGTCGTCCACACCCACGCCCACCCGGCCGCCTACCACGACCTGATCGGGCGGCGGCTGCTCGGCGTCACCCCGGACGACGTCGCCCTGTCGGTGTCCAAGCTGTACTTCGCCTACGGCTTCGGGAACGCCTTCGTCTTCCCGCTGTTCTCGGGGTCGAGTGCGGTCCTGGTGGACCGGCGCCCGGCGCCCGCCGCCGTGGACGAGCTGGTCGCCCGGCACCGGGTGACGCTGCTGTACTCGGTGCCGTCCGCGTACGCGGCGCTGGTCGCCGACCGGGGTACCGGGCACCGGGCGTGCTTCGCCTCGGTGCGGGCCGCCGTGTCGGCAGGCGAGGGGCTGCCGGACGGGCTCGGGGAGCGGGTCGCGGAGCTGCTGGGCGCGCCGGTCCTGGAGCAGATCGGCTCCACCGAGGCCGGGCACGCCTTCTGCGCCAACAGCCTCGGCCACCACCACCCCGGCACCGTCGGCCGTCCCGTCCCCGGCTTCGAGGTGGAGCTGCGCGACCGCGACGGGCGCCCGGTGCCGGACGGCCACGAGGGCGAGCTGTGGGTGCGCGGGCCGACGGTGACGCCCGGCTACCTCAACCGGCCCGAGGAGACCGCGCGCACCCTGGTCGGCGGCTGGCTGGCCACCCACGACCGGGCGGTCCGCGAACCCGACGGCGCCTACCGGCACCTGGGCCGCACCGACGACATGGAGATGGTCGGCGGGATCACCGTCTCCCCGCTGGAGGTGGAGGCCGTGCTGCGCACCCATCCGGCGGTACGGGAGGTCGCGGTGGCGGCGGTACCGGACGGGACCGGCGCCGGACGGCTGCGCGCCTTCGTCGTCCCCGCCGTCACCCCGGCGCCGACCGGGCTCCAGGAGGAGCTGCTGGCGCTGGCCCGGGAGCACCTGGCGGCCTTCAAGGTCCCCCGCAGTGTCAGCCTCCTGCCCTCCCTGCCCCGCACCCCGACCGGGAAGCTCCGCCGCCATCTGGTCCGCCGGGGCGCGTGGTGACCCCGGCCCCGACCGACCTGGCCCCGACCGACCTGGCCCCGACTGAAAGGAACGTCCCCATGCAGGAGTCCCTCATCGGCGACCGCGGGTTCTACCTCGGCCCGCTCTTCCGGCGGGCGGCCGACCGGCACGGCGGGGTGTTCGTCACCCTGGACCGGCCCCTGGACACCCACCCGGACCTCGGGGTCCGCCTCAGCTACCCGGAACTGGCCGACGCGGTCGAGGAGTTGTCGGCACGGCTGTGGGCGGCCGGGGTGCGACCCGCCGAGCAGGCCGTCGTGCACAAGACGGACAACGTCGACATCGTGCTGCTGACCTGCGCGGTCTCCCGGATCGGTGCGGTGCCCGTGCTGCTCTCCCCCGCGCTGGCCGGCGAGGTGGTCGGCAAGCTGCTCGCCAGACTGCGACAGCCGTGGCTGGTCACGGACGGGGCGAAACTGGCCGGCCTGGAGGTCAGGGGCCTGGTCCGGCAGACCCTCACCGTGGACAGCGTGCCCGGCGTGGTGTCCCTCGCGGAGCACACCGGCGCCAGGGTCCCGGCACCGATCCGGCTGCACCCGCGCGAACCCGCCCTGATCACCCACAGCTCCGGCACCACCGGTGTCCCCAAGCTCGCCGTGCACTGCCCGCAGACCATGTGGAACCGCCTCGTCCCGCAGCAGGCGATGGGCTGGCCCACCCGCGGCGAGGTCGCGGCCCTGCACATGTCCTTCGTGCACTCCCGCTTCTACCACCTGCTCGGCGTCCTGCTGCACTACGGCAGCCCGCTGCTGCTGATCACCGACCCCGACCCGGCGAAGGTCGGCCCGATGCTGGCCCGGCACCGCCCCGGCATCGTCGAGACCCACCCCAACACCTTCGTCCTGTGGGAGGAACTGGCGGACGCGCCCGGCGCCCCGCTGTCGCGCGTCAGGTCGTACGGCTCGACGTTCGACGCCATCCATCCGCGGACGGTACGACGGCTCCTGGACGCCTCCGGGCGCCGTGCGCCCTGGCTGCTCCAGCTGTACGGGCAGAGCGAGACCGGGCCGGTGGCCTTCCAGTGGTTCACTCGGCGCAGCGTGGCCCGCGCGGACGGACGGCGGGTCGGCATCGGGATCCCGGGCTTCACCCGCGTCCGGGTCACCGGCCCCGACGGTCAGCCGGCCGCGCCCGGCACCCCCGGCCGGATCGAGGCCCGCACCCGGGGCCGCATCCTCACCTACCTCGGCGCCCGCGAGCAGTACGAGCGACAGCTGGACGGCGAGTGGTGGCAGATGGGCGACATGGGGTACCGGAACCGGCTGGGCGCGCTGTACCTGATCGACCGGGAGATCGACCGGATCGACTCCGTGCACAGCAACCTGGAGGTCGAGGACACCCTCATGGACCGGCTGGAGGAGCTGCGCGAGGTGGTCATCGTGCCGGGCGCGGACCGGGAGCCGGTCCCGGTGGTGTGCGTGCGCGGGGAACGGCCGCTGGACCCGGAGCGCTGGCGGCAGGCGACCGCCGACCTGCCCGCGATGGCGGAGCCCCGGCAGTGGCGGTTCGAGGAGCTGCCGATGACGGCGACCTGGAAGGTGAAGCGGGTGGAGATCACCCGGATGCTGGCGGCGGGTGTCCGCGCGTGACCCCGGTCGTCGTGGTCGGCGCCGGTCCTGTGGGCCTGTCGGCGGCGCTGGCGCTGCGGGCGCAGGGATTGCCGGCCATGCTGCTCGAGGCGGATCCCGAGGACCGCGAACGGCCGGGCAGCCGGGCCCTGTTCGTGCACCGCGAGACCCTCGCGCTGCTCGACGGCATGCGGCCGGGACTGGCCGGGACGCTCACCTCGTACGGCCGGACCTGGCACACCAGACGGACCCTGTACCGGGGGCGGGAGGTGTACTCCCGCACTTTTCCGCCGCCGTCCGGCCGGCCGCCCTTCACCAGCCTGCGCCAGGTGGACACCGAACGCTTCCTGCGGGACGCCTGCGCGGAGGCGGGCGTGGAGTTCGTGTGGAACGCGCGCGTGATCGGCGTCCGTACCACCGCCTCGGGCGCCTCGCTGAGCTGCGCGGACGGCCGGGAGCTGACCTGCGGACACGTGATCGCGGCGGACGGCGCCCGGTCCGCCGTCCGGGCCGGGCTCGGCATCCCCATGGAGGGCACGCACGGCGAGGGCTTCCATGTGGTCGTCGACGTGGCGGACCGGCCGGGCGCCGAACTGCCCCTCGAACGGGTCTTCCACTACGAGCACCCCGCCGTCGGCGGCCGCAGTGTGCTGCGGGTGCCGTTCACCGGGGGCTTCCAGGTGGACCTCCAGTGCCACGCGGACGACCGGGCGGAGGAGTACGGCACCGAGGAGGCCGTCCGCCGCTGGCTGCCCGGGGTGGTGGGCGAGGGATACGAGGGATACGCAGACCGGATCCTGTGGGTGTCGACGTACCGCTTCCTGCGCAAGGTCGCGGCCTCCTTCACCGACCCGCACCGGCGGGTGCTGCTCGCCGGGGAGGCCGCGCACCTGTTCCCGCCCTTCGGGGCACGGGGCATGAACAGCGGGATCGCGGACGCGGCGGCCGCGGCGGCGGCGATCGCCACCGGCACGGTGGCGGACTTCGCCGAGGTACGGCGGGCCGCGGGCCTGTTCAACAGCGAGGCGGCCGGGGTCGCCCTGGACCATCTGCGGCCCCGGCGGCGGATCGTACGGCTGCGGCAGCGCGCGGCGGCGGCGCTGGCGCCGGTCCTGCCGTCCTGCGGATCCTGGCTGGAGCACGCGCCGTACGGGCCGCGGGGCGGGGCACCGGCGCTGGCGGGCCGGAAATACTGAGCATGGCGAAGGAGGAGTCATGACACGACCGGCCGTGACCGAAGGCCTGCTGACGTGGTCGCCGCGTGCCGGGCTGCGGCCCGTCGAGGACGCGGACGAACCGCTGCTGGTCGCTGACTCCTGGCTGGTGCGGGACGGCAGGGTGCGTGGCCTGGACCGGCACCGGGACCGCTTCGTGCGGTCCTGCGGCGAGTGCGACGGGCCGCCGGCGTACCGGCTGCTGGAGTTCTGGCGGGACATGACGGCCGCGCTGCCCCGCACCGGCGAGTGGTTCCCCCGCGTCGAACTCACCCCCCACCACGTGCGGTTGCGGCTGCGACACGCGCCTGCGCTCGGCTCGGAGGTCGAGGTCTGGGCGGTCGGCCAGCCGGATCCGCGTACGGTGCCCCGCCGCAAGGGACCCGACCTCGACACCCTGGCCCGGCTGCGCGCCCGGGCGGTCGAGGCGGGGGCCCAGGAGGCGGTGCTGGTGGGCCCGTCCGGGGTGGTGCTTGAGGCTGCCACCACCAGCGTCCTCTGGTGGGAGGACGACACCCTGTGCCTGCCACCGCCCCGGCTGCCGGTACTGCCCGGGGTGACCCTCGCACTGATCCAGGAGCGCGCGGAGCGCACCGACATCCGCGTAGCCCACCGCGAACGGACCCTCGCCGAACTGGCGGACCGGGAGGTGTGGCTGGTGAACGCCCTGCACGGGATCAGACCGGTGACGCGTTGGGTGGGAGGGCCGACGAGCACCGGCGCGGCAGTACGGGCGCCGGAGTGGCGGGAGTGGCTCGACGGGGAGGCACCGGAGCCTCTCGACAGAAGCGGCTGAATAGCGCCCCGTAAGGGGCGCGGGGCTGTATCGATTTGCGGCTCCGCCGCGTGGGCGCGACCAGCCCCCACCCACCCGCAGCCGCAATAAGACCGATCCCGTGAAACGCAAGATAAAACCGGCCCGGCGATATTTCACCGGGCCGGATATCAGGCTGTTTTTTATTCGGTCTGCTTAGGCTGATAAGCCCCCGGCACCATTCGCGTGGCGATAGCGATCCGGTTGTACGCGTTGATGACGGTGGCCGCCCAGACGAGCGCCGCCAGCTGGGCCTCGTCGAAGACCCCGGCGGCCTCGGCGTAGACCTCGTCCGGTACGTGACCGTCGGCGACAAGGGTGACCGCCTCGGTCAACGCCAGTGCGGCCCGCTCCCGTTCGGTGAAGAAGGGCGTCTCCCGCCACGCGTTCAGGGCGTAGATCCGCTGCTCGGTCTCGCCCTGCGCGCGAGCGTCCTTCGTGTGCATGTCGAGGCAGAACGCGCAGCCGTTCAGCTGGGAGGCGCGTATTCTGACCAGTTCGAGAATTTCCGGTTCCACCTTGGCGTCCTGGGCCGCGGTGACGGCGGCGGCATGCAGGGAACCCATCGCCGAGGAGACATCCGGGGTGATTTTCTTGAGGGCGACACGGGAAATCTGATCACCATTGTTCATGAGGGAGACTCTAGCCTCCCGAATTGAATTACGGGGACCGTTGCCGGGGAATTCAGGCGACGCCGGTCACAGCCGGGTCGGACAGCACCGCGCACAGGATGTCCAGCGCTCCCGACCAGGCGTGGTCGGGCGGGGTGCCGTAGCCGAGGACGAGGGCGTCCAGGGGTGCGGTGACCGCGTCGGGGTGGCGGTGGCGCGGGGTGAGGCCTTCGAGGGCGAGGCCGCGGGCCGCGGCGGCCCGGATCACCCGGCGCTGGGTGCCGGGCGGCAGCCGCAGCACGACGTGCAGGCCCGCCGCGATGCCGGTGACCCGGATCGCCGGGGCGCGCTCGGCGAGGGCCCGGACGAGGGCGTCCCGGCGCCGCCGGTAGCGGGAGCGGGCCGCGCGGACGTGGCGGTCGTAGGCGCCGGAGACGATGAACTCGGCCAGCGTCAGCTGGTCCAGCGCCCCGCAGGTGTCCACGCCGCCCTTGGCCGCCGTCACCTCCCGGGCCACGGCCGACGGCAGCACCATCCAGGCCAGCCGCAGCCCCGGCGCCAGCGACTTGCTGGCCGTGCCGAGGTAGACCACCTCGTCGGGGGCGAGTCCCTGGAGGGCGCCGACGGGCCGGCGGTCGTAGCGGAACTCGCCGTCGTAGTCGTCCTCCAGGACCAGGCCGCCGGTGCGCCGCGCCCAGTCCACGACGGCCGCCCGCCGGTCGTGGTGCAGCGGCGCGCCCATCGGGAACTGGTGGGAGGGCGTCAGCAGCACGGCGGCCGGTCCGGGCCCCAGTTCCCCGGTGTCCGTGCCGAGTTCGTCGAAGGGCAGCGGGACCTGGCGCAGACCGGCCGCCGTCAGCGACTGCCAGTGCTCGTCGAGGCCGTACGACTCCACGGCGACCGTGTCCGCCCCGCGGGCCCGCAGCAGCCGGCCGAGCAGGCTCAGGCCGTGCGCGAACCCGGCGCAGATCACGATGCGTTCGGGGTCGGCGCGGACGCCCCGGGCGCGGGCGAGGTAGCCGGCGAGCGCGGTGCGCAGTTCGGCGCGGCCGCGTGGATCGCCGTAGCCGAAGGCCTCGTTGGGGGCCGCGGTGAGGGCGCGGCGGGCGGCCCTGAGCCACTCGGTGCGCGGGAAGGCGGAGACGTCGGGGAAGCCGGCCCGCAGGTCGTAGGCGGGCCGGTGGGCGGACGTACCCGCGGGGGTCTCCGCCTGCCGCACCGGCGGTACGCCCGTCGCGACCCGGGTGCCGGAGCCCTGCCGGGCGGTGAGCCAGCCCTCGGCGACCAGGTCGGCGTAGGCGTCGGCGACGGTGTTGCGGGCGATGGCCAGGTCGGCGGCGAGCGAGCGGGAGGAGGGCAGCCGGGTGCCGGGGAGCAGCCGGCCGCTGCGCACGGCCTCGCGCAGGGCGTCGGTCAGGCCCCGGCGCAGGCCCGGACCGGCGGCCGGTTCCAGGTGGAGGTCGATGCCCAGAGTGGCCCGGCCGGCGCGATTGGCCCACACTTTCTCCATGGAAATGGACCATACCCCTGGGCTGCCTGGCACCTAGTGTCGGCATCATGAGCAATCAGGAAAACGCCGAGTACGCCCCCGAGCACAGCCCCCGCCTGCCCTGGGCCCAGCACGCGCCCGAGGTCTACAAGGCGATGGTCCGGTTGGACGGAGCCGCCCGTAAGGGGCTGGACGCCAAGCTGTTCGAGCTGGTGAAGATCCGCGCCTCGCAGCTCAACCACTGTGCGTACTGCCTCGACATGCACACCAAGGACGCGCTCGCGGCGGGCGAGAGCATCCAGCGCATCGTGCAGCTCAGCGCGTGGGAGGAGTCGAAGCACTTCTACACCGAGCAGGAGATCGCCGCGATCGAGCTGACCGAGGCCGTCACCGTGCTGACCGACGGCTTCGTGCCGGACGAGGTCTACGAGCGGGCCGCCAAGCAGTTCGACGAGGTGCAGCTGACGCAGCTGATCGCCTCGATCATCGTGATCAACTCCTGGAACCGGTTCGCCGTGACGACCCGGATGGTCCCCGGGCACTACACGCCGGGGCAGCACGGATGAGCAAGGCCGACGCCTTCCGGGCCCTGCACCACGGGCGCCCGCCCGGCGACCCGCTGATCGTGCCCGGCCCGTGGGACGCGGCGAGCGCCCGGGCCCTGGTGGCGGCCGGGTTCCCGGCGCTGGCGACACCCAGCGCCGGGGTCGCGGCGAGTCTGGGGTACGCGGACGGCGAGACCCCGGCGGCGGAGATGTTCGCGGCGGTCGCGCGGATCACGCGGGCCGTGGAGGTGCCGGTGTCCGCGGACGTGGAGGACGGCTACGGGCTGGCGCCGAAGGAGCTGGTCGAGCGGCTGCTGGAGGCCGGGGCGGTCGGCTGCAACCTGGAGGACTCCGCCGGGGGCGTCCTCAAGGACCCGCACGAGCACGCCGAGTGGCTCGCCGAGGTCCGTTCGGCGGCCGGTGACCGGCTGTTCCTCAACGCCCGCGTCGACACCTTCGCACGCGGGGTCACCGACCCCGACCGGGCGATCGAGCGGGCCGCGCTGTACGTCGCGGCCGGCGCCGACTGCGTCTACCCGATCGAGGCCCCGACCGCCGTACTGCCCCTCCTCCGCTCCGGTGTCGAGGGCCCGCTGAACATGTACGCCCGCCCGGACGGCGCGAGCCCCGCGCCCGCCGAGCTCGGCGAACTCGGCGCCACGAGGATCACGTTCGGCCCGGGACTGCTGCGGCTGGCGCTGCGGTCGGTCCAGCAGGTACTGGCCTAGGATCCAGCAGGTCCTGGTCCAGGAGGGCCTGGCCTAGGAGAGCCACTTCTTCCACACCGACGGATGGCTCTCCACCCACGTCTTCGCGGCCTCCTGAGGGCTCAGCTTCCGGTCGGCGATCAGCAGGGATACCTGGTCCTGGTCCTCGGTCGTCCACCGGAACTTCTTCAGGAAGGCCGCGGCCCTGCCGCCGCTGTGCGCGAAGCCGGTGTTGAGGTACTTCTGCAGCGGGGTGTGCGGATAGCCGCAGGCGACCTCGGCCGCGTCGGCGTCGCAGCCCTCCTGGTACGCCGGGAGCCGCACCTCCGTCATGGGCACCTTCTTGAACAGCCACTGCGGCGCGTACCAGTACGTCAGGAAGGGCTTCTTCTCCTTGGCGAACTGCTTGATCTGGGTGATCTGGGCGGCCTCGGAACCGGCGAAGACGACCTGGTAGTCCAGCTTCAGGTTGCTGACCAGCGCCTTGTCGTTGGTGACGTACGACGGTGAGCCGTCGAGCAGCTGCCCCTTGCCGCCGCTCTCCGCGGTGCGGAAGAGGGAGGCGTACTTGTTCAGGTTCTTCCAGTCCGTGATGTCCGGGTGCTGCTTGACGAGATAGGCCGGCACGAACCACCCGATGTGCCCGGTGACCCCGAGGTCCCCCGCACGGCTGATGGTCTTCTTCTCCTCGACGTACCGCTTCTCCTGGTCCGGGTGCCCCCAGTCCTCCAGGATCGCGTCGACGCGTCCCTGGCTGAGCGCGTCCCAGGCGGGCACCTCGTCGACCTGCACGGTGTCGACGCGATAGCCCAGCTTGTGCTCCAGGATGTACTGGGCGACGGCGACATTGGACTGCGCGCCGACCCAGGACTGCACGGACAGGGTCACGGTCTTCGCCCCCTGCGCGGCGGCGAACGGCGAGGCCTGCTTCGTCATGTCGGCGGCACCGCACCCGGTCGCGAGGACCAGCAGTGCGGAGGCGGCCGTGATCGTGATGCGTCGCATGGTCACGCTCCTTTCCCCGTACGGCGTTCCGTGGGCTGGGTGACCCGGTCGAGCATCAGCCCCAGGCAGACGATGGCGGCACCGGCCACCAGTCCGGTGGCCAGGTCGCCCTGGGCGAGACCGAAGGCGACGTCGTAACCGAGCGCACCACCGCCCACCAGCCCGCCGATGATGACGACGGCGAGGACCAGCACCACGCCCTGGTTGAAGGCGAGCAGCAACGCGGGCCGGGCGAGCGGGAGCTGGACCTGCCACAGCTGCTGGCGCCCGGTCGCGCCGAGCGAGCGCGCGGACTCCAGGGCGGCCGGGTCCACCTGGCGCAGCCCCTGCGCGGTGATCCGTACGACGGCCGGCAGCGCGTAGACGACGGCGGCGGCCACGGCGGGCGCCCGGCCGACGCCGAACAACGCGACGACCGGGATCAGGTAGACGAACTGCGGCATGGTCTGGAAGACGTCCAGGACGGGCCGCAGCGCGCGCTCCACCCGGTCGCTGCGGGCGGCGGCGACGCCGGTCGCGAAGCCGAGCACGAGCGTCACGGCGACAGCCGCGAGCACCTGGGACAGCGTGTCCAGCGCCGGCTCCCACACCCCCAGCACGCCGATCGCGGCCATCGCGAGGACGGCGGTGAGCGCGGTGCGCCAGGTGCCGATCAGCCAGGCCAGGGCGGCGACGACCAGCAGCACCGCCCACCAGGGCAGCCACTGCAGCCCGTCCCGGAGGGGGTCGAGGACCCAGGTGGTGAAGTGCCCCGCCCAGTCCGCCGTACCACCGACGACCGGCACGCCCGAGTACAGGTGGGCGGTCATCCAGTCGACGGCGCGGTTGACCGGTTCGGCGAAGTCCAGGGTCCAGGCGGCGGGCCAGTCGAGGCGGCCGAGGAGACGGGCGGCGAGCGTGACGGCGACGGTGGCGGCGAGGGCGTACAGGAGGCCGGCGGGGGCCGGCCGGGTGTCGCCGCGGTCGCCCGCCGCCGCGGTGATGCGGTCCAGGACGACCGCGAGCAGCACGATCGGGATACCGGCGGCGAGGGCCGCGCCGACGTCGACCGAGGCGAGCGCCTGGTAGACGCGGTCGCCGAGACCGCCGGCGCCGATCACGGACGCGATGACCGCCATCGACAACGCCATCATGATCGTCTGGTTGAGGCCGAGGAGAAGTTCCTTTCGGGCGAGCGGAAGCCGGGCGGTCAGCAGTCGCTGCCGGCTGGTGGCCCCCAACGACTCCACGGCCTCCAGGACTTCGGGGTCGGCGCCGCGCAGGCCGAGGGCGGTGAGCCGGGCCATGGGCGGGGCGGCGTAGACGACGGTGGCGAGGACGGCCGCGGGGACGCCGATGCCGAAGACCAGGACGACGGGGAGGAGGTATGCGAAGGCGGGCAGCACCTGCATGGTGTCGAGGACCGGGCGCAGGGCGCGGTGCAGCCGGTCGCTCAGACCGGCCCCGAGGCCGAGCACGAAACCCACGGCGACGGACGCGAGCACGGCCACGACCATCAGCGCGAGGGTCTGCATCGTCGGCACCCACATGCCGAGGGCACCGCAGGCGAGGAACGCGGCGGCCGTTCCGACGGCGAGCCTGGTCCCCGCGACGCGATGGGCGACGGCGGCGGCGAGCACGGTGACACCGGGCCAGCCCGCGGCGAGGAGGGCGAGGTAGACGGCGCGGACGGTGAGGACGACGGCGTTGCTGATGTAGCCGAAGAAGTAGAGGAAGAGGGGGTGGGTGTCGCGGTTGTCGATGACCCAGTTACTGGCGGAGGAGAGGGGGGCAGAGAGGTCGACGGTGAGGTGGCGGGGCCAGGCGGCGTTGGGCCAGCGGGAGTTGGCCATGGGTACGAGGACGACGGAGATCAGCGCGAGGGCCAGGAGCTTACGGGCGGCTCGGCCGGTGGGGAGCGCTGCTCGTCTACGGGTCGGGACAGTGATCGTCGCCATCAGACGCCCTCCGGATTGCTGCGCGGGGCGGGGAGTTTCGCTTGCCCGCGCTCGCGGGGTGCCGCCGCGCCCACCCGTGCCGCCCCAGCGGCACGACTGCCCGCGGCTGGGGGACTTTCCTGCTGGGGCTGCGCATCCCCACCCAGGGGCGCGGGGAACTGCGCGACCGACCCACCACCGCCCGCACCCGAAGTACCGCCCGCGACCGAGTCAGTGCCAACGGCAGCGGTGCCTTCCAGCGCAGGCCGCGCATCCCCACCCAGGGGCGCGGGGAACTGCGCGACCGACCCACCACCGCCCGCACCCGAAGTACCGCCCGCAGCCCGCTTCGCCACGACGCCGAGCAACGTGTCGGCGTCGACCACGCCGACGCACCGGTCGCCCTCCACGACCCGCGCCGGGGCACCGGCCCCCGCGACCACCTCGATCGCCTCGGCGACCGTCGTCTCCGGGCCGATCACGGGGCCGTCGTCCGCCGTCTCCCCCGGCGCCCGCATCGCCGTCCGGACCGTCAGGACCTGCTCGCGCGGCACGTCCCGGACGAACTCCCGGACGTAGTCGTCGGCCGGGGAGCCGACGATCTCCTCCGGGGTGCCCAGCTGGACCACCCGGCCGTCCCGCATCAGGGCGATGCGGTCGCCGAGTTTGAGCGCCTCCGACAGGTCATGGGTGATGAAGACCATCGTGCGGCCCTCCTCGCGGTGCAGGCGGACCACCTCCTCCTGCATGTCCCGCCGGATCAGCGGATCCAGCGCGCTGAACGGCTCGTCGAAGAGGAGGACCTCGGGGTCGACGGCCAACGCCCGGGCGAGGCCGACGCGCTGGCGCTGGCCGCCGGACAGCTGGCCGGGGCGGCGCTGCTCCATACCCTCCAGGCCGACCTTGGTGACGACCTCGGCGGCCCGCGCGCGCCGCTCGGACCTGCTCACGCCCTGGATCTCCAGGCCGTACGCCACGTTGTCGAGCACGGACCGGTGCGGGAGGAGCCCGAAGTGCTGGAAGACCATCGCGGCCCGGTGCCGTCGCAGTTCCCTAAGCCGGCCCTTGTCCATGGCGCGGACGTCCTCGCCGTCGATGGCGATCCGGCCGGCCGTCGGCTCGATGAGCCGGGTCAGACAGCGGACCAGGGTCGACTTCCCGGAGCCGGACAGGCCCATCACCACGAAGACCTCGCCCTTGCGCACGTCGAAGGAGACGTCGCGGACGGCGGCCGTGCACCCGGTGCGACCGCGGAGTTCGGCCGGGGGCAGGCCGGTCAGCTCGGGGTCCGCCGGGACGCGTTCGGCCTTGGGGCCGAAGACCTTCCACAGGCCGTCGACGGAGAAGACAGGGGTCGTACCGTTCATCACGCACCGCCCTTCAGCAGGTCCACGGCCCGTTCGCCGACCATCAGCACCCCGATCATCGGGTTCACGGCCGGCATGGCCGGAAAGACGGAGGCGTCGGCGACACGGATGCCGTCCAGGCCGCGGATCCGCAACTCCGGGTCCACCACGGCCAGCCGGTCGTCGGCCGCGCCCATCCGGCAGGTGCCCGCCGGGTGGTAGACGGTGTGCGCGACCTTGCGGGCGTACTCGCCGAGCTCGGCGTCGCCGAGGATCTCCGGGCCGGGGCACACCTCGCGCTTCAGCCAGCCCGCCAGCGGCTCGGTCTTCGCGATCTCGCGGGCGATGCGGATGCCGTCGACGAGGGTGCGGCCGTCGTAGTCGTCCTCGTCGGTGAAGTAACGGAAGTCGAGCGCGGGCTTCACGGACGGGTCGGCGCTGGTCAGGTAGAGGCGGCCGCGGCTGCGGGGCTTGGGGATGTTCGGGGTCATCGAGACGCCGTGCGCGGGGCGTTCGTAGCCCAGTCGCTCGGGGTTGTCCGTGAACGGGACCTGGTAGAAGTGGAACATCAGGTCCGGGCCCGCGTGTCCGGGGTCCCGGTGGACGAAGAGACCCGCGTCGGAGTCCATCGCGGAGTTCTCCGGGATCGGGCCGTGCGTCTCCCAGACGATCACCGACTCGGGATGGTCGAGGAGGTTCTCGCCGACGCCCGGAAGGTCGTGCGCGACCGGGATGCCGAGGGCTTCGAGGTCCTGGGCCGGGCCTATGCCGGAATGGAGCAGCAGGCGCGGGGAGTCGACGGCGCCGGCGCACAGGACGACCTCGTTCCGGGCCCGTATCAGGAGTTCCGCGCCGTCCTTGGTGCGCACGTGCACGCCCTCGGCACGGCTGCCGGCCAGCTCCAGCCGGTACGCCCAGGTCTCCAGCAGGATCGTCAGGTTGGGGCGCTCGTCCAGCACCGGGTGGAGGTAGGCCACCGACGCGCTGGACCGCTTGTTGGTCTCGGGGTGGTAGGCGAGGTCGAAGAAGCCGACGCCCTCGGTGAACGGCCTGCGGTTGAAGCCCTCCACGCGCGGGACGCCCAGCGCCTCCTGGGCCGCGTCGACGAAGTCGCGGGCGACGGCGTTCCGGTCCTTCTCGTGGACCGGGACGATGTTGTTGAGGAGGCGGGCGTAGTAGGCCTCCATCGGCACCGCGCCCCAGCCCTTGGCGCCGGCCTCCTCCCACTCGTCCCAGTCGGAGGGCAGCGGCTTGAAGGCGATGAGGGTGTTGTGGCTGGAGCAGCCGCCCAGCACCCGGGCTCGGCTGTGCCGGATGTGGGAGTTGCCGCGCGGCTGCTCGGTGGTCGGGTAGTCGTAGTCCAGTTCACCGCCCAGCAGTCCCGTCCAGCGGCGCAGGGTGAGGACGTCGTCGCGGCCCACGTCACTGGGGCCGCCCTCGATGACGGCGACCGTGACGTCGGGGTCCTCGGTGAGCCGGGAGGCGATGACGGAACCGGCGGTTCCGCCGCCTATGACGACGTAGTCGTACTCATGGACGTGGGACATGGGGTACTCCAAGAAAGCCTGATGCGTGGGGGGGAGGGGCGGGCGGCGAGGGCTCAGCCGGCGAACCAGCGGACCGGCCTCGGCGCGAGGTTCTGGTAGACGTGCTTGGTCTCGCGGTACTCGGCGAGCCCGGCGGGCCCCAGCTCGCGGCCGGTCCCGCTCTTTCCGAAGCCGCCCCACTCCGCCTGCGGGAGGTAGGGGTGGTAGTCGTTGATCCAGACGGTGCCGTGCCGCAGCCGGCCTGCCACCCGGCGGGCGCGTCCGGCGTCGGCCGTCCAGACGGCGCCGGCGAGGCCGTACTCGGTGTCGTTGGCGAGGGCGACCGCCTCGTCCTCGGTGCGGAACGTCTCGACGGTGAGGACCGGGCCGAAGACCTCCTCGCGTACGACCCTCATCTCGCGGTGGCACTGGTCGAGGACGGTGGGCTCGTAGAAGTAGCCGGTGGCGGGGCGGTCGGCGGACGGTTCGGGCCGCTTGCCGCCCGCGCGCAGCACCGCACCCTCCGCCAGCGCCGACGCCACGTATGCCTCGACCTTGGCGCGCTGCTGCGCGGAGACGAGCGGGCCGCACTCGACGCCGTCCGCGGTGCCCCGGCCGAGCCGGATCCTGGCCGCCCGGCGGGCGAGTTCGGCGACGAACCGCTCCCGCACCGGCTCCTCGACGATCAGCCGGGCGCCGGCCGAGCAGACCTGGCCGCTGTGGATGAACGCGGCGTTCAGGGCCTGGTCGACGGCGGTGTCGAAGCCCTCCTGCGTGGCGCAGGCGTCGGCGAAGACGACGTTGGGGTTCTTGCCGCCCAGTTCGAGGGCGACCTTCTTGACCGACACGGCGGCCGCCTGCGCCACCTTGACCCCGCTGGCCAGGCCGCCGGTGAAGGAGACCAGGTCGACGTCGGGGTGCCCGGAGAGGCGGGCGCCGACGGTGTGGCCGGGGCCGGTGACGAGGCCCGCGACCCCGGCGGGCAGCCCGGCCTCGGCCAGCAGTCCGATCAGCGCGACCGTCGTAAGCGGGGTCAGCTCGCTCGGCTTGACCACGAACGTGTTGCCGGCCGCCAGCGCCGGGGCGATCTTCCAACTCGCCTGGAGGAGCGGGTAGTTCCAGGGCGTGATCAACGCGCACACGCCCACCGGTTCGGATACGACGACACTGTGGACGTCGGCCGAACCCGCGTCGACCACCCGGCCAGCGCCCTCCGCCGCCACCAGGTCGGCGAAGTAGCGGAAGGCGTCGGCGACACAGTCGATGTCGACGCGGCCCTCCTCGGCGGTCTTGCCCGCGTCCCGGCTCTCCAGGAGCCCGAGCTGTTCGCGGTCGCGTACGAGGAGGTCGGCCACCCGGCGGAGCAGGGCGGCGCGCTCGGCGACGGGGGTCCGGGGCCAGTCGCCGGTGTCGAAGGCATGCCGGGCGGCGGCCACCGCCGCCTCCGCGTCCTTCTCGTCGCCCTCGGCGACCACGGCGAAGGGCAGGCCGTCCGCGGGGTCGATGATCTCGCGCGTCGCGCCGGAGACGGCTGCCAGCCACTCGCCTCCGGCATGAATGGTCGCTCGTGCCGTGCTGTCCGCCATGATCGGTATTGCCTTCCGTTCCTGTTCGGTGCCCCCGGGTGACATCCGGGTCACACTCGGGGACTGCCGGCGCCTGCCCTCGGCCTCGGATTGCATGCGCAATCGTCGGCCGAAAGTGTGCGGCGTCACTGAACAGTCGGACAGAACGAAATAAAACACCCTACGAAGGGCGGCCACATGCGGCCGCCCGGCCGATTGAGCGGGCCGGGCGCGCGGGAGGGATGGCCCTTCGGGCTCAGGTCAGGGCGTGGCGCTCGCCGATTCGGCGGGCCCGGCGTGCCGGGGCCGGCCCCTGGTCGAGATCTGCCCGACGAGCTCCCAGAAACAGACCAGGGCCGTGACGGGCGGAATCCCGAAGATCACTAAGGACAGCAGCGCATGGGAGGAGTGGCTGATGCACAGCCCCACCGCCACGACGGAGGCGACCAGCACGACACACCAGGACCGCCGCGCGCTCCGGCGCTGCGCGGTGGCCCGCAGGACGGACAGCGCCGCCACGAACCACGGACCGTAGACCGTCAGCGGCCAGTACTGCGCCAGCCCCCCGGGGAGCACCGACGAGGCGATGCCGCGCAGCTGCGCGTAGGAGTAGCAGACGGACCAGGCCAGCATGGACACCGCACACAGCGAGACCGCCACGATCAGGAACGTGATGTGGGTGACGCTCCGGCCGCCGTCGAACAGGTGGGAGTCGTGCCGGACCCGCCGGCGGCTGCCCCGGCGCTGGGCCGGCACGTCCACCAGGGTGGGGGCCGCGGCCACAGCGGTCGGTGCGGACAGTATCTGCGCCAGCTCCTCGACCGGGTCCCAGTCGTTCGGCGCGACGTCCGACTCCGGGACACCCCAGGCGTGGTCGTAGAGACCGGGATGATCATAGAAGCCGGTGTGGTCGTAGAACCCCGGACCCGGGTCGTGCTGAATCCCGTCCATCGATTAACCTCCGCACCCTGTCTCAGAACGCCGCGTACAGATCCGCCAGGGTCCGCCGATATTCGTTTTCCATCGCATTGATTCTCGTCAGGAAATCATCGAGCAGGTCCGAGCATGAGGTGATATCCATACCACCGGGCCAACGCAGCACGGTTGTCGGATGATCTTCGGCTGCGCACCAGTCCAATCGCGTCACGGTCACCTAACGACCGTCACACGGGGCGGGAGTTGGAGCGTTCGGGGGAATTCAGTCACCCGGAAGAGAAGTTATAGAATACCTACCTATTCACAATTGAAGAAATTGTGAATAGGCGGGAGGTCACGCTCTGTGAATACGGAAACTAACTTAATGACGATGTGACCGGCGGTGCGGGAGTCGGTGAGGAGGGCGCGCAGGCGTTCCCTGCGGGTGGGGCCCGCCTCCTCGGTCTCGGCGAGCGCCGCTGGTCAGAAGTCGGCCGGCGGGTCCTCCACCAGGGCGAGGTGCTTCAGCAGCCCGCCGAGGGTGAGGGCGGAGGGCGCGAGCCGACGGCCGAGCGCCGCCGCGTCGAACCCCTCGCTCTTCCAGGCGAAGGTGCGCCGCTGCCGCTCCAGGGAGCCGATCAGGGTGTCGAGTTCCGTTCCGGCGGCGGGCGGTTCCCACCAGACGGCCGACCGGGTGTCAGCCGCCGTTGCTGCTGTCGTTGCCGTTGCCGTGGCCGACCAGCAACTCCCTTACGCAGCGCCGCAGCCAGGCGTGTGCCGGGTCGGCGTCGTGGCGCGGGTGCCAGGCCAGGCCTAGGGGGATCGGCGGCAGCGGCAGGGGGACCTCGAAGGTGGCGAGGCCCAGGGCGGTGGCCAGCGGGACTCCCCAGGAGCTGATCAGGCCGATCAGGTCGGAGTCGCGCAGCACGAAGAGGGAGGCCGGGAAGGTGCCGACGGTGCCCACCACATGGCGTTCCAGGCCGAGTTCGGCCAGCGCGGCGTCGACGGGGCCGTGCAGCTTGCCGCGCCGCGAGACGTTCAGGTGACCGGCCGCGGTCGCGTACCGCTCGGGCGTCAGTTCGCCGGCCAGCAGCGGGTGTCCGGACCGTACGACGCCGAGCATGCGGTCCTCGTGGAGCTGCTCCACCCGCACCTCGGGCGCGGTGGTGTCGATCGCCCCGACCTCCAGATCGGCCGTGCCCTGCCGCAGGTACGGCAGGTCCACATGGGCCTCGGCGAGGAAGCGGATGCGGATGCCGGGCGCCTCCGCGGCGGCCCGGGCGAAGAGGGTGGCGGCCTGGGTGCCGGCGATCGCGTCGGAGCCGATGATGGTGAACGTCCGGGAGACGGTGCGCAGATCGGTGTCCCGGCCCGGTGCGAACAGCGCCCGCGCCCGTTCCACCACCGCGCTCACCTCGGCACGCACGGCCAGTGCGTGCGGGGTCGGCACCATCCCGCGTCCGGCGCGCACCAGCACCGGGTCGCCGAGGGCTCTGCGGATCCGGCCGAGGGTGCGGCTCATGGCCGGTTCGGACAGATGCAGCCGCCGCGCGGCCCCCTGCACGCTCTGCTCTTCGAGGAGCACGTCCAGCGCGACCAGCAGATTCAGGTCGAGGCTGCCGGGGGAGCCGGTGGATTGCGTCATACGCATTCGTCCCTTGCAAAGGTTGCACTGGAAAGCAGGTCAGCGCCGACCCTACGGTGACAGGGCATCCCACACCACCCACCAGCTCCCCGGGAGGAGCCGTGCCCTCGCACGCCCTGAAACGCCCTGTCCTGCTCGTGCTGTGCGCCTGCGTGCTGGTCGCGCAGAGCATGGTCGCCGCCATCAACCTCCTCATCCCCGAACTGGCCGCGTCGGCCCTGCACCCCTCGCACAGCGAGATCCTGTGGACCGTCGACGCCTATGTCATCGCCTTCGCGGCGCTGCTCATCCCGGCCGGCGCGCTGGGCGACCGGTACGGCCGCAAGGGCGCCCTGCTCGCGGGTCTCGCCCTGTTCGCGGCGGGCGCGGCCACCAGCGCGCTCGCGCCGGACCCCGCCGTACTGATAGCGGGCCGCGGCCTGTCCGGCGCCGGAGCCGCCCTGATCACCCCGGCCACCATGTCGATCCTGGTCCACCTGTCCGCCCCCGAGCAGCGGGCCCGCGCCCTCGCCTCCTGGACCCTGGCACTGGGCCTGGGCGGCGCGGCCGGCAACCTGGGCGGCGGCCTGGTCGGCCAGTTCCTGTCCTGGCGGGCCCTGTTCGCCGCCATGGTCCCGCTGGCCGCCCTGCTCGCCCTGGCCGTCGCCGTCGTCACCCCGCGCACCGGCCGCTCCGCGCGCAGCAACCTCGACCCGCTCGGCACCCTGCTCCTCACGGCCGGCCTGGTGGCGGTGCTGTTCGGCATCATCGAGGGCACGACGTACGGCTGGACGTCGGCGCCCATCCTCGGCTCCTTCGCGGCGGGCGCCGTACTGACCGCCCTCTT
The DNA here is from genome assembly GCF_019091475.1 of Streptomyces sp. GbtcB6. Lineage (NCBI taxonomy): Bacteria > Bacillati > Actinomycetota > Actinomycetes > Kitasatosporales > Streptomycetaceae > Streptomyces > Streptomyces sp. GbtcB6. The sequence goes on from NZ_JAGXJL010000035.1 coordinate 92,940, forward strand.
CACCGCGCACGCCCTGCGCTCGCCGCGCCCCCTCTTCGACCCCCGCGTCTTCGCTTCCGCCCGGCTGCGCTCGGCGTCCCTCGGCACGGCGGCCGGCTTCTTCGGCCTCTTCTCCCTCTTCTTCGTCAACTCGCAGTACCTGCAGGGCGTCAAGGGCTACGACGCGGCCGTCACCGGCGTCGCGATCATGCCGCTGACGATCGGCATGGCCCTGGTCCCGAGGCTCGCCGCCCGCTGGGCGGGCCACCCGCGCGCGGTGGTCGGCGCCGGGCTCGCGCTGATCGGCCTCGGGCTGCTCGGCGCGTCCACCGTCGACGCGTCCACGCCGTACTGGACGTACGCCTGCTGGCTGCTGGTCATCTCGGCCGGTACCGGTCTGTCCATGCCCGCCCTCACCCTCGGCGTGGTCAGCTCGCTCCCGCCCCACCAGGCGGGTCTCGGCTCCGGGCTCGGCACCACGGCCCGCGAGACCGGCGCGGCCCTCGGGGTCGCGGTCACCGGCACGATCCTGTCCGCGCACGGCGACCTCGCCTCCGGGATGGGCCCGGCCCTGCGTACCGTCGCGCTGCTGGTGCTCGCGGCGACGGCGCTCGTGGTGGCCGGTTACGGCGGCCGCACCCCGACACGCTCTATCGCGTCCGATCCGGAACGCGTACTATCGCGTTCTACCGGCGCCTGAGCAACTCCCCGCACACTACGGCCCGTTGAGGAGCCCCCATGCCCGCCCTCCTGAACCCCGTCCTCGACCTGCTGACCCTGCGCGGCACCGTCACCGAGGTCGAGCAGATCACCGCCCGCATGCGCCGCCTGCGCATCGACGGCGACCAGCTCGCCGGCCTCGACGTCCGGCCCGGCCAGCAGGTCCGGGTCCTGGTGGCCGGCCTGACCCTGCGGACGTACTCGGTCTGGCGCTACGACCCGTCCGGCGTCGTCGAGTTGTGCGTCCTCGACCACTCCGAGGGCGGACCCGGCGCCCGGTGGGGCCGGACCGTCGGGGCGGGCGAGCAGGTACGGCTGCGCAGGCCCGAGGGCACCTTCACGCTGCGCCCCGACGCCGCCCACCACGTCTTCGTCGGCGACGAGACGGCCGCGGTCGCCTTCGGCGCGATGCTCGCGGCGCTGCCCGAGGAGGCCCGGATCTCCGGGTGCGTCGAGACGGAGACGGCCGCGGACCGGCTGCCCCTCGCCCACGCGGAGCGCCTCGACTGGGTGCTCAGGGCCGGGACCTCACTGCCGGAGGCGGTACGGCGGCTCGCTCCCGAACCCGGCGGGGTCGCCTACGTCGCCGGGGAGGCGCGGGCCGTGCAGGCGGTGCGGAAGGTGCTGGTCCAGGAGGCGGGGTGGGACCGGCGCGCGGTCCTCACCAAGCCGTTCTGGACGCCGGGCAAGCGCGGGATGGAGTGACACCCAGGAGCACCGCCGTCTGCCGCGGAGACGGGAACGGGCCCCGTTCCGGAGGAGTCCGGAGCGGGGCCCGTGGGGTGCGGGAGGCTCAGATGAGGCCGAGGGCACGGACCGCGTCGCGCTCCTCCGCCAGCTCCTGCACCGACGCGTCGATGCGGGCGCGGGAGAACTCGCTGATCTCCAGGCCCTGGACGATCTCGTAGACGCCGTCCTTGGTGGTGACCGGGAAGGAGGAGATCAGGCCCTCCGGGACGCCGTAGGAGCCGTCCGACGGGATGCCCATGGAGGTCCAGTCGCCGTCGGCGGTGCCGTTGACCCAGGTGTGGACGTGGTCGACGGCGGCGTTGGCGGCGGAGGCCGCGGAGGAGGCGCCGCGGGCCTCGATGATGGCCGCGCCGCGCTTGGCGACGGTCGGGATGAACTCCTCGGCCAGCCACTTCTCGTCGTTGACGACCTCGGCGGCGTTCTTGCCGGCGACGGTGGCGTGGAAGATGTCGGGGTACTGGGTGGCGGAGTGGTTGCCCCAGATGGTGAGCCGCTTGATGTCGGCGACCGTCGAGCCCGTCTTCTTCGCGAGCTGGGTCAGCGCGCGGTTGTGGTCGAGGCGGGTCATCGCGGTGAAGCGCTCGGCCGGTACGTCCGGCGCTGCGGCCTGGGCGATCAGCGCGTTGGTGTTGGCCGGGTTGCCGACGACCAGAACCTTGATGTCGTCCGCGGCGTGGTCGTTGATGGCCTTGCCCTGCGGCTTGAAGATGCCGCCGTTGGCCTCCAGGAGGTCACCGCGCTCCATGCCCTTGGTGCGGGGGCGGGCGCCGACCAGGAGGGCGACGTTGGCACCGTCGAAGGCGACGTTCGGGTCGTCGGAGATGTCGATGCCCGCCAGGAGCGGGAAGGCGCAGTCGTCGAGCTCCATGGCGGTGCCCTCGGCGGCCTTGAGCGCGGGGGTGATCTCCAGGAGGCGGAGCCGGACCGGCACGTCCGCGCCGAGCAGCTGGCCGGAGGCGATGCGGAAGAGCAGGGCGTAACCGATCTGGCCGGCCGCGCCGGTGACGGTGACGTTCACGGGAGTGCGGGTCATGGCGTTCTCCGTATGACAGCTGGCGGTGGGCGTCCTTGCCCTGGGTGCCCTGGGGTGCGGACGTACAAATGATCGATCTCTTGGTATCAAGAGATCCACCGGTCAGGCTATCGCGCATCAAGGATGCCGGAGGTCGAGGGGTCGGTGTGGCTCACCCCACAAAAGAGGCGGCCGCCTGTCCGGGAGAGGTGAGACAGGACGGCCGCCACTCGGGGGTACCGGTTTCCGGACTCCCGTGGGGGGATACACCTCGCGTGCCCAGGAAAGAGGCCGGCATTCCTGTGTGCCGCCGGTTTCTTCGCCGGCCGGCGTTGCTGCGGGGGCCGGGGGCTGCCCCCCGGCCCCCGCTGTCGGCCTTCGGCCTCGTCCTCAAACGCCGGACGGGCTGTTCTGGGTCTACGTCGTGCACCCCTGCTGCCCCGAAGCCAGCGTCGCGCACGCCTTCGCCTGTGCCGCGTCCCGCACCGCCACCATCGGCGTGTACGCGATCGTGTCGCCGGTGGCCGTGATGGAGCCGCGCTCCGTGGTGGTCCCGGCTGTGACCCGGACCGCGTCACCCTGGGCGGCCCCGGTGATACGGCCCCACGCGGCGCCGCAGGTCCTGCTGTAGCGGACCTCCAGGGTGGTCGCGCCGACCGCGACGGTCTTGGCGGTGGTCACGAGGTCGCCGCTGCACCCCATGGCCTCCGCGTCCTTGCCGGTGCACCCGGCGCCCGCGCACTTCACCCCGGCCGGGAGATCGCTGCTGGTGCCGGTGGAGGGGGTGGCCGAGGAGCCGTTGCCCTGGTTCTTCTTCCCGCCGCCGTCGCCTCCGGTGAGGAAGAGGACCGCCGCGATGACCACGACCACGCCGACGACCCCGGCGAGGAACATCGTCAGCCGCCGCCGGCCGCCGCCGGGCGGGGCCGGGGGCGTGGCCGGGCCGCGGGAACCCGTGCCCTCCCGGCGGTTCGCGTCGGGCGCCGTCGGCTGGGGCGGGATGGTGGGCGAGACGCCCGCCGGCCCGGCGATCCCCGGCATCGCCACGGCGCTGCCCGCCCGGCGCGGCGCCTTGCCGCCGGCGGCGGTGGTCGCGGACGTGGCCGGCGGCGCCCCGAACTCCCCCAGCGCGGCCCGCGCCTGGGAGATCCGGATCGCCTCCATGGTCATGTCGTGGCGCATCTCCGAACGGCTCCAGGCCCGTTCGGCCAGCTCCCACATGGTCGTGAGATGGACGGGATCGGTGTCGGTGACCTCGGCGAGCGCGACGACCGCGCCCTTGGGCGCCAGCAGACGGCCGTTGAGATAGCGCTCCCAGGACGTCTTGGCGTAGCCGGTGCGGTCGGACAGCGCCGCGACGCTCAACCCGCCGCGGTCCACGAGCCGCCGCAGCTGGGTCGCGAACTCCTTGACCTGCGGATCGAGTTCATCCGGCAGGGCTTTCCAACGAGGCATTGCTTCCCCCCTCTTTCCCCCGGTTCGGTGCCGTGTCTTCCCCCGCGTTTCCCCATGCGCGGTGCCCCCGCGCCGGGTCCCCGTTCTGGCTACCCACCGGGATGCGGCGGCCCCGGCGGACAGTCCCCGAGCAGGGGGCGCACAGGAGCATCGACCCGTCCGGCATGCACCGTTGCACGCCGACCGCCGTACGGTCCAACGGGCCGCTGACTCGTCCAGATTGGACACGTTAGCCCGGCTGTGAGTCGGCTTCGTGACATATCCGCGAACTTGTCAACACATCGACACACCGGTCATCCAGCCGTGACCTCGCAGGCCACAGGGCGCACAGCTCACCCGAGAGCCACGGCACCGACGACCGCCACCAGGAGCAGCACGAGCAGCAACAGGACCGCGTACAGCAGCAGTCGGCCGTGCGGGCGCGAGGCCGGCTCCGGCTCCGGCCGGTCCCACCACGGGAGGGTCGGATCGTCCTCGTACCCCTCCGCCTCCCCCGCGCCCTCCGGGCGGTCCGGCGTGGTCGCCGGGCGCGGCCAGGCCTGGACGGCCAGCTCCCAGCGCACGGCGTGCCGTTCGGCGTCGGCATCGGCCAGGCCGGCGACCCGGCACAGCCCGACGACAGCCTGGCGGGGCGGCGGCTGCACGGCGTTGAGATAGCGCTGCCAGGAGGATTTGCTGTAGGCGGTGCGGGCGCCCAGCGCGACCAGGCTGAGGCCGGTGTCGTCCTTGAGGAGCCGCAGCTGCTCCACGAAGTGCCGTACCTCCGGCGGGAGCCCCTCCGGCAGCGGCTGCCAGCCGCCCATCACACACCTCCACGGCCTGCCCCGTTGCCAGTTCGTTGCCAGTTCAGAGCGGGTGACGACGGTGGGCGTCCCGACGGTTCCCGCAGGCTGTGGCAGTACGGGCGGCCCGTAGCGGAACTGTCACATCTCTGCCACCGCCGACGGACAGCCGTTGAACAGCCGCGGCACGGTGGGAAGGCTGATTCCAGACGGCGGTCCGTCCTGCTCGGGGGAGGGGACGGGCCGCCTTTCGGACAGATCCCGTCGGACAGATCCCGTCGGAACAGATCCCGTCGGACGGGTCGCCGGTCAGTTCGCCGGTCCGCCCGGGGTCACCAGCCCCGTCTCGTACGCCAGCACCACCGCCTGCGCCCGGCTGCCCAGGTCGAGCTTGGTCATGGTGCGGTTGAGGTGGGTCTTCACGGTCGCCTCGCTGATGTAGAGGCGGTCGGCGATCTCCAGGTTGGACAGCCCGCGCGCGGTGAGCTTGAGGACCTCGACCTCGCGGGAGGTCAGCACGTCGAGGTCGGGCGGCGGTCCGGCGTCGGGGCCGTGCCGGTGGGCGAAGGCCTCGACCAGGCGCCGGGTGACGCTGGGCGCGAACAGGGCGTCACCGCCGTCCACCGCGGTGACGGCGGTCAGCAGCCGTTCGGGGCCGGAGTCCTTGAGGAGAAACCCGGAGGCGCCGGCGCGCAGCGCGCCGTACACGTACTCGTCGAGGTCGAAGGTGGTGAGGACGAGGATGCGGGGTGCCGGGCCCTCCGCCTGGGCGAGAATGCGCTCGGTGGCCTCGATGCCGTTGACCCCCGGCATCCGGATGTCCATGAGGACGACGTCGGGCCGGGTCTCGGCGGCCAGCCGCACCGCCTCCGCACCGTCCCCCGCCTCGCCGGCCACCTCGAACCCGGGGGCGGCCTCCAGCAGGCCCACCAGGCCCGCGCGGATGAGGAACTGGTCGTCGACCACGAGCACTCTGGTCATCCGGTACGGTCGTCCCCTCGCCGTGCGAGTGCGGCCGATGTCGGCAGGGTCAGCTCGACCGCGAAGCCGCCCTCGGAGCGTGGGCCGACGGTGATCGTCCCGCCGTAGAGCTTGGCCCGCTCCCGCATGCCAATCAAGCCATGTCCGGCGCCCGTTCGCACTCTGTCCGGATTCACCCCCTCTCCGTCGTCGCGGACGGACACGGTCAGCTCGTGCGGCCCGTACCGGAGCAGCACGCGCGCGTGGGCGCGGCCGGCGTGCTTGAGGACGTTGGTGAGCGCCTCCTGGACGACCCGGTAGGCGCACAGCTCCACGCCGGGCGGCAGCGGCCGGGGGTCCCCCTCGACCACGAACTCGACGGGCAGTCCGCCGGCCCGCACCCTCTCGACGAGCTCGGCCAGCCGCGCCAGGGTCGGCATGGGAGCACGCTCGGCGGCGCGCGGATCCTCGTCCCTGAGCACCTGGAGCATGCGCCGCAGCTCGTCCAGGGCCTCCCCGCTGGTGTCGGCGATGGTGCCGAGCGCCCCGCGCGCCTTCGCCGGATCGGACTCGAAGACGAATCTGGCGAGCCCCGCCTGCACGGAGATCACCGACATGTGATGGGCGACGACGTCGTGCAACTCCCGTGCGATCCGCCCGCGTTCCTCGGCGACCGCCCGCCGTGCCCGCTCGGTCTGCTCGGCCCGCAGATGCCGGGTGAGCACGGCGGACCGCTGCGCGAGATGCCCGAACCAGACCAGCACCGAGCAGTACAGCAGTGCCTGCATGACGACCGACGGCATCGAGGAGTTGTCGGTGACGATCCCCGCGTACAGCCACATGCCGGTCATGCAGGCCGCGCAGCCGACGGCGATCCGGACCGGCCGTACCGAGGCGATCGTGTACAGCGCCAGCATGGAGCCGAAGGTGCACACCACGGGCCAGAAGCCGAGGCTGACGTAGACGATCGAGGCGCCCTGCATGACGGCGAAGACCGCGACCGGCCACCGCCCGCGCAGGGCGACGGGCAGCTGCGCCAGCCCGATCAGCGCATACGCCCGCGCGTCCGGCTGCGGCCACCCCTGTGTGGGCGACTCCCGCCCCAGCAACACGGCCATCACGACCGTCATGCACGCGATCAGCGCGTCGGCGGCGAGTGGGGGCGGGTTCCGCGGTCGCATCGCCGCAGCGTAGCCCGGGGCCCGCAGAGAGCGAGTCAATCGCCGGACGTACCGCGGAAGTTGTAGGGGGTTCAACCGAAAGTGGGATTCGCGAACGGAGCCGGATCCCTACCTTCGAACCGGGGGAGGAGGCCCGCACCCACCGGGGGAGGTGCGGGCCATTTCTCAAGCGCGGGTCACAGCTTCAAGCGCCCGCGCCGGAGCGCCCCGACAGGGGCGCGGGGCTGTGCCGGATTTGCGGCTACCGCCGCGTGGGCGCGAACAGCCCCCACGCGCCCGCAGCCGACGACGAATCCTCAGCTCTTCATCGTGAAATGCAGCGTGTCCTTCAGATAAGGGATCACCAGCCACGGCTTCGGCTGCGCCATCAACGCCAGCAGCACGATCGCCAGCCCCAGCACCCCGTACGTCACGATGTCCGTGAACCGCGACCGGACCGCCAGCATCCCTACGCTCGGCAGTATCCACCGCATCACCCCCCCGGCCAGCAGCGCCGCCCCGATCAGCAGCGCGCCGATCCGGAACTGGTCCAGCGAGGTCAGCAGCAGCCCCACCCCGACGGCCGCCAGCACGACCAGCATCGGCCACTGCCGGGCCGGCGCCGGCAGATCCCCCGACGCGGCCCTGCCGCCCCCTTCGGGACGTGCCGTGTCCCGGGTGAACAGCGGAAAGCGCCGGGTCGTCCGGCGCCCCGCGCCCTGCTCGTGCCCGCGGTCAGCCGACACTGCGCTCCGCCGCCTCGACCACGTTGACGAGCAGCTCCGCCCGGGTCATCGGCCCGACACCGCCGGGGTTCGGGGAGATCCATCCGGCGACCTCGGCGACCCCGGGGTGCACATCGCCGACGATCTTGCCCTCGGCGTTGCGGGAGACGCCGACGTCGAGGACGGCCGCGCCCGGCTTGACGTCCTCGGGACGGATCAGGTGCGGGGAACCGGCGGCGGCGACGATGATGTCGGCGCGCTTGAGATGCGAGGCGAGATCGCGCGTACCGGTGTGGCACTGCGTGACCGTCGCGTTCTCGCTGCGCCGGGTGAGCAGCAGCGGCATCGGGCGCCCGATGGTCACGCCGCGGCCGACGACCACGACCTCGGCGCCCTTGATCTCGACGCCGTGGCGGCGCAGCAGGGTGAGCACGCCGTTGGGGGTGCAGGGCAGCGGCGCCGGCTCGCCGAGCACCAGCCGGCCGAGGTTCATCGGGTGCAGGCCGTCCGCGTCCTTGTGCGGGTCCATCAGTTCCAGGATGCGGTTCTCGTCGATGCCCTTGGGCAGCGGGAGCTGGACGATGTAGCCGGTGCAGGCGGGGTCGTCGTTGAGCTCGCGGACGACCGCCTCGATCTCCTCCTGGGTCGCGGTGGCCGGGAGTTCGCGCTGGATGGAGGCGATGCCGACCTGCGCGCAGTCGCGGTGCTTGCCGGCGACGTACTTCTGGCTGCCGGGGTCGTCCCCGACGAGGATCGTGCCGAGGCCGGGCGTGACGCCCTTCTCCTTCAGCGCCGCCACGCGGGCGGTCAGATCGGACTTGATCGCGGCTGCGGTGGCCTTGCCATCGAGAATCTGGGCGGTCATGGCTCCATCCTCGCGGATGCCGGTCTCCCGGTTCCAGTCGGGTGTGCGGTCATGATCAATGATGTTGCACTTGCACAACACATCGCGAATCGGGGTGGACAACAACACGCCCGTACTAAACGATGAGCGGCGCAGTGTCGCGGTCCGGTGGGGGGCAAACCGCTCAAATCATGACGTACCTCCGTCCTTGTCCGCGTCGTCCCCGCAGGTCCAACGGAGGAAACGCGTCATGAGTTTCGGCTCGCCCAACAACCCCTACGGTCAGCCGCAGGACCCGCAGCAGGGTCAGCCCGGCTATGGATACCCGCAGCAGCCCGGCTACCAGCAGGCCCCGCAGGGCGTGCCGCCGCAGCAGGGCTACGGCTATCCCCAGCAGCCGGGCTACCCGCAGCAGCCCGGCTATCCCCAGCAGGGCGGTTACGGCTACCCGCAGCAGGGGTACGGCGCGACTCCGCCCTACGCGAACTGGGGTCAGCGCTTCGGTGGCACCGTCGTCGACGGTCTGGTCTTCCTGGTGCCGTACATCATCGTGATCGTCGGCAGGAACAACGCGGCGATCCGGGCGATCGGCCTCCTCGCCGTCCTCGGCGTCGCCATCTGGCAGCTGATCATGGAGGGCCGCACCGGTCAGACGGTCGGCAAGAAGGCGCTGGGCATCCGCCTGGTCAAGGAGGCCACCGGCCAGCCGATCGGCGTCGGCATGGCGTTCGTGCGCCGTATCGCGCACATCCTGGACAGCCTCGCCTGCTACCTGGGCTGGCTGTGGCCTGCGTGGGACTCCAAGCGCCAGACGTTCGCCGACAAGGTCTGCGGCACGATCGTGATCCGCAGCAACTGAGCGTTCGCCGGTACTCCAAGGGCCGTGTCCCCGCGTCGGGGACACGGCCCTGGTGTTTGCGGTCTCCGTGCGACGGCTCAGTGGAAGAAGTGCCGCGTGCCGGTGAAGTACATCGTCACGCCCGCCTTCTTCGCGGCCTCCACGACGAGTTCATCCCGGATCGATCCTCCGGGCTGCACAATCGCCTTGATCCCGGCCGCGCTCAGGACGTCGATGTTGTCCGGGAACGGGAAGTAGGCGTCCGACGCGGCATAGGAACCGCGCGCCCGCTCCTCACCGGCCCGCGCGATGGCGAGTTTGCAGGAGTCGACGCGGTTGACCTGGCCCATGCCGACGCCGACCGAGGCGCCGTCCTTGGCGAGCAGGATGGCGTTGGACTTCACGGCCCGGCAGGCCTTCCAGGCGAACGCGAGCTCGGCCAGTTCCTCGGCGCTGAGCGCCTCGCCGGTCGCGAGGGTCCAGTTGGCCGGGTCGTCGCCGTCGGCCTGCAGGCGGTCGGTGACCTGGAGCAGCACACCGCCGTCGACCGGCTTGACCTCGACCGGGTTGGCGGGGGCGCCCGGCGCCTTCAGCACCCGGATGTTCTTCTTCTTGGCGAGGGCTTCGAGGGCCCCCTCCTCGTAGTCGGGCGCGACGATGACCTCGGTGAAGATCTCCGCGACCTGCTCGGCCATCTCCTTGCTCACCGGCCGGTTGACGGCGATGACCCCGCCGAACGCCGACAGCGGGTCACAGGCGTGCGCCTTGCGGTGCGCCTCGGCGACGTCCGAACCGACCGCGATGCCACAGGGGTTGGCGTGCTTGATGATCGCGACGCACGGCTCGTCGTGGTCGTACGCGGCACGGCGCGCGGCGTCCGTGTCCGTGTAGTTGTTGTACGACATCTCCTTGCCGTGCAGCTGCTCGGCCTTGGCGAGGCCGCCGCCGGAGGCGTCGACGTAGAGGGCGGCGGGCTGGTGCGGGTTCTCGCCGTAGCGCAGGGTGTTCTCGCGCTCCCAGGTGGCACCGAGGAAGTCGGGGAACTGCGACTCGTCCACGGGCGCGTACGCGGAGGCGAACCAGCTCGCGACCGCCACGTCGTACGACGCCGTGTGCTGGAAGGCCTCGGCGGCGAGCCGCTTGCGGGTGGCGAGGTCGAAGCCGCCGTCGCCGACCGCGGCGAGGACGTCGGCGTACCGGGCGGGGCTGGTGACGACGGCGACCGAGGGGTGGTTCTTGGCGGCGGCGCGCACCATCGACGGGCCGCCGATGTCGATCTGCTCGACGCACTCGTCGGGCGAGGCACCGGAGGCGACGGTCTCGCGGAACGGGTAGAGGTTGACGACGACGAGGTCGAACGGCTCGACGCCCAGCCCCGCCAGCTGCTGCCGGTGGTCCTCCAGGCGCAGGTCGGCGAGGATGCCGGCGTGCACCTTGGGGTGCAGGGTCTTGACCCGGCCGTCCAGGCACTCCGGGAAGCCGGTGAGCTCCTCGACCTTGGTGACGGGGACGCCGGCGGCGGCGATACGGGAGGCGGTGGAGCCGGTGGAGACGAGCGCGACACCGGCCTCGTGCAGTCCGCGGGCGAGCTCTTCGAGCCCGGTCTTGTCGTAGACGCTGACGAGCGCGCGCCGGATGGGCCGCTTGTTGCTCTCGGCGGTGGCGGTCACTGGATAACTACCTTTCGTCCCTCAATGCGATAGCCGTTGCGGGCGATCCGCCCCACGACCTCGACGAGCAGCCTTCGCTCGACGTCCTTGATGCGCTCGTGCAGAGCGCTCTCGTCGTCCTCGTCCCGGACCTCCACCACGCCCTGAGCGATGATCGGCCCGGTGTCGACGCCGTCGTCGACGAAGTGGACGGTGCAGCCGGTGACCCTGGCGCCGTACGCGAGCGCGTCCCGTACGCCGTGGGCCCCGGGGAAACTGGGCAGCAGGGCGGGGTGCGTGTTGACGGTCCGCCCCCCGAACCGCGCCAGGAACTCCTTGCCGACGATCTTCATGAACCCGGCGGAGACGACGAGGTCGGGTTCGTGGGCGGCCACGGCGTCGGCCAGCGCCCGGTCCCACTCCTCCCGGGTCCCGAAGTCCTTCACCCTGGTCACGAACGTCGGGATCCCGGCCCGCTCGGCACGCGCGAGCCCCTCGATGCCGGCACGGTCGGCGCCCACGGCGACGACCTCGGCGCCGTAGGCCTCGACGCCGTTCTCGGCGATCGCGTCGAGGAGCGCCTGGAGGTTGGTGCCGGATCCGGAGACCAGCACGACGAGGCGCTTGACCACGGGCTTGGCGGCCACGGTGGGGGCCCTTTCTCGGGGGAGCGTCGGTACGGCGGCCGGACGCGCACCCGCTTTGTACATTCGTACGAGTGCTTCGCGCCCCGGGATACGGGGAAGTCTACGAAGCGGCCGACCGTCAGCAACGATACCGGCACACCGGGCAGCCCCCACGGGACGGGGGCGTGGCCGGAAGGTAGCGTCTGGGAGGTACCGAGGCGGGAACGCGTCCGGGATACGGCGCGTTCACGGGGTAAGCAGTCGTTTCGGCTGCTGTGTCGATCACCCGGAGCCATCCGTCCTGTCCAGCCGTATCCAGCCGTAGCCGTATCCAGCCGATGCATCAGCTCTGTTCTGTTCATCTTGATCTAGGGGAAGACGCTCACTTGATGCCGGACCGCAGCCTGGGACTTCGCATGCTCCCCCCGCAGTCGGTACAGGGAGGGACGCGCGCTGCCGTGCTGCTGCGGGAGCGGCCGGCCTCGCCGCCGGACGCGCCCTCGGACCGGCCGAAGGGCGACCAGCAGGACGACAACCCCTTCGCCCCGCCGCCGGAGGGCACGCCGGACACGCCCTGGCGGCCGCGCCGCCCGGCCGGTGACGACGATCAGGGGGCGCCCTGGGGCAGTCAGTGGAGCGACCGCCAGCCCGGCCGGCAGTCCGGCGGGTTCGGCGAGCGTCCCGACGGCGGCCCGGGCGGCGGCGGTCAGGGCGGTCCCGGCGGGCCTGGCGGCCCCGGCATGCGCTGGGACCCGACCGACCCGGCCCAGCGGCGGGCGCGGTACGCCCTGCTGTCCGGCATGTGGGCCTTCCTCTTCGCGCTCTTCAGCTGGCCGTACGTGGCGCTGCTGCTCGGTGCCCTGGCCGTCTACTGGGGCATCAGCGCGCTCCGCGCCAAGCCCCGCACCCCCGACGAGGCCGCCACCGGCCGTCCCCAGACGACGGCGGCGATCAGCGGCCTGGTCACGGCGTCCCTGGCGCTGGCCCTGGTGGCGGCGAACTTCACGGCCCAGATGGTCTACAGCGACTACTACACCTGCGTCACGGACTCCCTCACCAACGAGGCCAAGCAGTCCTGCGACCACCTGCTGCCGCAGGAGCTGCGGGGGGTACTGGGGAGCGGGAACAGCTGACGGAAGGCCGGAAGGGTCAGGGGCCGTCGGTGTCCTCGGCGGCCGGTTCGGACAGCTTCCGCAACGTCGTCCAGCGGGCCCTGCGTGTCGCCTCGTCCTCCCAGAGTCCGGGCAGCGGGTCCCCGGGCAGCACCCCGTGCGGCTCGGCCGGCAGCGCCTCGTACCTCTCGGACGTGTCGCCGTCGCCTTGATCGGGCAGCAGCCCGACCACCACGACCTGGGCCGGGGCCGGGGTCGGCACCGAGGCCGGGGCCGGGGCCGACGGCGTACGGCTCCTCTGCTTCCGCCGCTTCCGCTGCTTCTGCTGCTTCTGCTGCTTCC